>NZ_BSBJ01000049.1:0-342812 GCF_027923525.1 Alicyclobacillus hesperidum subsp. aegles
GGTATTCCTCCACATATCTACGCATTTCACCGCTACACGTGGAATTCCCCTTGCCTCTCCAGCACTCAAGTCATGCAGTTTCCAAAGCCATCCCATGGTTGAGCCATGGACTTTCACTCCAGACTTACACAACCACCTACGCACGCTTTACGCCCAGTGATTCCGGACAACGCTTGCCCCCTACGTATTACCGCGGCTGCTGGCACGTAGTTTGCCGGGGCTTCCTCACTCGGTACCGTCTCCTAAGGAGCTTTCCACTCTCCTTATCGCTCTCCCCGAGCAACAGAGCTTTACAACCCGAAGGCCTTCTTCGCTCACGCGGCGTTGCTCCGTCAGGCTTTCGCCCATTGCGGAAGATTCCCTACTGCTGCCTCCCGTAGGAGTCTGGGCCGTGTCTCAGTCCCAGTGTGGCCGGTCACCCTCTCAGGTCGGCTACGCATCGTCGCCTTGGTGAGCCGTTACCTCACCAACTAGCTAATGCGCCGCGGGCTCCTCTTTCAGCGCTGCATTTGCAGCTTTCCTCACAAGAAGATGCCTCCTCGTGACCTATCCGGCATTAGCACCCGTTTCCGAGTGTTATTCCGGTCTGAAAGGCAGATTGCCCACGTGTTACTCACCCGTCCGCCGCTGACATCCGAAGATGTCCGCACGACTTGCATGTATTAGGCACGCCGCCAGCGTTCGTCCTGAGCCAGGATCAAACTCTCAATGAAATCTCACTATCTCGCATACGCGAGACAGATGAACTGGCGTGGTGTGTGTTTAGTTTTCAAGGAGCGACGCTGCCGTTCGAGGCAGCCCAATCAATATATCACATCTCACACTTCATCGTCAACCGGTAAGTTTTGCATCGCTCACTCACTGGCGAGCTCAGCATCTTGACCGACTGGCCACCGGGCGTTGCCGTAGGGCGCCGTCCCAAGCGGCATCGACTACTATACTACGCAGGATGGAGATTGTCCACTAGAAGATGTTGGTGAACCAACTCATCTTTGAGGAACCTCACAACGCGTAGTTTGGCAAGATGAGCGCCGCCATCACAGCGGCGAAAAGCATAGTAACACCCTTCGCCGCCTGTGTCAACGTCTCAAAAAAGAGACTGTCCAACAGTTCAGCGATAGAACTGTGTCCAGCCTCCGATTTCTTCAAACCCAAGCCGTTGATAGATCCTACCCGCCTTCGGATTATCGTAAAACAAACAAAGTCCCTTGCCACGCTGGTCGTACGTTTCACAGATTTTAGCCAAGCACTGTGTGGCATATCCCTGTCCTCGATACAAGGGCCTGGTGCAAACACCTACTACCATTGCCGAAAGCGAATTCTCGGCGACAGTGGAAGCGGATGATGCAAGTTCTCCTGCTTCGCCGGGCACAAAGTAGTGCAGTCCCGTCCGCGATTGAATGGATTGCCTGAGACTTTCTCGGGTCGTTGTGCTATCCGCGAACTCGACGATGGTTCGTCGCAATTGCAACAATGCGTCAACGTGATCGAGCGTCGCTTCCTGTACCAATGAGGTATCTATGGACGGACGTGGCGCACCGGGTTTGCGTTCTGCAAAGTGGAACTCACGTGTACGACTAGGTATGTACCCAACAGCCTTGCGAAATGTCGCAAGCGACAATGAATCTCCCTGAAGCAAAGTCCATGCGGTGTTCGCCGCGAGAATGCGCACGACTTCTTCGGAGCCTTCTCCTGTTTCTGTTGAGTAAATATAGCTGCCGAAGTAGCGCAAGAGCACGGTGTGTACATCGCCCTGATCGTCGATGTACCCCCACACTTCCTGAAACGGCGCATCATAACCGTGTGCCTCAATATCACCAAGCAGAAACAGATTCTGCGACGGTCTGCGCGTCAAGAACGGCATCACCCGGTCGTGATCGCAAGCGGTCAACTTCCGGAACATTCTTTCCCCTCATTTCCCGATCCGCCGCAGTAACCGGCAGCCAAGCATGTTTCGTTATTCTTTGACGAGCGCGTTCACGACGATGAAACAGAGTACCACAAAAACTGCAAACGCAAGGTACATAGCTGCCGTATGCACAAGAAACGTCCAAAGCACATTGGTCATCGGCGTCTCCTCCTCGGATTTCATCCTAGCAAACTAAGGCGAGTATCTCCAGTGGGCGGCACGTACGACCACCCACTCGAGCGCGACTCATTCGCTTGACGAATCGCCTTCGTCAGCATCATCATCCGCGACCACCCGGCTGACGGAAGCCACTTCCTGTCCCTCATCTACGTTGATCAATCGCACGCCTTGCGTATTCCTGCTTTGCGTGGAGATATCGCGCACATGAATGCGTATTGCGACGCCTGATTGCGAAATGATCATCAGGTCGTCGTCCGCAGTAACCATGCACATTTCAATAGCCTGCCCGTTTTTCGGAGTGCAATTGATGGTCTTAATTCCTTTGCCACCCCTCGACTGCGCACGATACTCCTGCACCGGCGTACGCTTGCCGTAGCCGCGCGACGTGACCACAAGGACATCGTGATCGTCTTCTGCAACGTCCATGGCAATCACTTCATCCTTGGCACCAAGCGAGATGCCCTTGACGCCTGTTGCGGCACGCCCCATCGGACGAACGTCAGTCTCAGGGAAGCGGATGGCTAGGCCTTGGCGAGTCACCATCATGATTTCCTTTGTTCCGTCTGTCAATTTAACGCCAACCACGTCATCATCATCGCGAAGATTGATGGCAATTAAGCCGTTCTTGCGGATGTTGGAGTACTCGCTGAGCGGCGTCTTCTTGACGATGCCCTGGCGGGTTGCAAAGACGAGATTGATCCCTTCGATCTCGGCCGGATCCAACGACTTCACAGGAATCACAGCGTTAATCTTCTCATCTTGCTCGACATTCAGCAGATTCACGATCGGAATGCCACGCGCCTGCCGGCTGAACTCCGGCACGTCGTACGCCTTAATGGCATACATGCGCCCGCGATTGGTGAAAAACAAAAGATAATCGTGCGTTGATGTGACATGTAAGCCTTCGACGAAGTCTTCATCGCGCGTTCCCATGAGCGACATGCCACGTCCCCCGCGCTTCTGGCTATGGTACGTCGAAAGTGGAATCCGCTTGATATAGCCGCGATGCGTGATTGCGATCACGACGTCGTGCACGGGAATCAAATCTTCCTCGTTAATCTCGCCCTCCGCCGCGATGATCTTCGATTTCCGATCATCTCCGTACTTGTCGCGAATCTCCTTCAGCTCATCGCGAATCACGCCCAAGAGCAACGACTCATCAGCCAAAATGGAACGTAAGTAGCGAATGCGCTCCATCAACTCCGCATATTCCTGCTCAATTTTTTCACGTTCCAAGCCAGTCAAACGCTGCAAGCGCATGTCGAGGATGGCCTGCGCCTGTTCCTCGGAGAGACCGAACGAAGTCATCAGACCTTCGCGTGCTTCATCAACCGTTTGCGATGCTCGAATGAGTGCGATCACGGCGTCCAAGTGATCGAGCGCAATCCGGAGTCCCTCCAGAATGTGTGCACGCGCTTCGGCCTTGTTTAGATCATACTGCGTACGTCGCCGTACGACTTCGCGCTGGTGATTGAGATAATGGACCAGCGTCTCCCGCAGCGTCAGAATCTTTGGCTCGCCGTTGACCAGAGCCAAGTTGATAACCCCAAAGCTCGCCTGCAGGCTCGTGTGTTTAAACAAATTGTTCAACACGACCTGTGGCCGCACGTCGCGCCGCAACTCGATCACGACGCGCATGCCCTTCCGATCACTTTCGTCGCGCAAATCGGTAATACCGTCGACCTTCTTATCGCGCACCAATTCCGCGATTTTCTCGACAATGCGCGCCTTGTTCTGTTGGTATGGAATTTCCGTGACAACAATGCGCGTTTTGCCTGCCGACATCTCTTCAAAGTGCGTGACCGCACGAACTGTGATGGATCCTCGTCCCGTCTCATACGCTTTGCGGATCCCATCACGGCCGAGAATCAAACCACCTGTCGGAAAGTCGGGGCCTTTGATGACCTTCATGAGATCGTCAACCGTGGCATCAGGTCTGTCGATAAGCATGATGACACCATCGATGACCTCACGCAGGTTGTGTGGCGGAATGTTGGTCGCCATGCCCACAGCGATGCCACTCGATCCGTTGACAAGCAAATTCGGAAACCGCGAGGGCAAAACGACAGGCTCCTGCTCTTGCTCGTCATAGTTCGGGATGAAGTCGACCGTCTCTTTATTGATATCGCGTAGCAACTCGAGCGCGATCGCAGACATACGAGATTCGGTATACCGCATGGCAGCGGCCGAATCGCCATCGATGGAGCCAAAGTTACCGTGGCCATCGACTAGTGGATACCGCGTCGAGAAATCCTGCGCCAAGCGCACCAGTGCGTCGTATACGGCTGTGTCACCATGCGGGTGAAATTTACCGAGAACGTCACCTACGATACGCGACGATTTTTTATACGGTTTGTCCGGCGTCATGCCGGCGTCGTACATCGCATACAAAATTCTTCTATGGACAGGCTTAAGGCCATCGCGGACATCGGGAATTGCCCGGGCAACGATGACGCTCATCGCGTAATCCATGAACGAGTTTCGCAGCTCCTGACTGATATCGACCGGTAGGACGCCGCGAGAACTATTCTGTTCTGCCATGCCATTCACCCCTCATCGGAAATTCCCCATCTGGGCTCCCCTTAGTAGAGCGCGATCATACGTCGAGATTCCGCACATAGCGCGCGTGCTCTGCAATAAAATCCCGGCGCGGTTCGACCTTGTCGCCCATTAAGGTACTGAAGATCATGTCGGCGTCCATGGCGTCTTCCATCGTAACTTGCAGCAGGGTGCGGGACTCTGGATCCATCGTCGTCTCCCAGAGTTGATCTGCATTCATTTCCCCGAGCCCCTTATACCGTTGCAATTTCACGCCCTGTCGGCCCATTTCTTGCAACGCTTGCTCCAGTTGTGCATCCGAGTACGCATAGCGAATGACTTTGCCCTTCTCGATCTTGTAAAGCGGCGGCTGTGCGATATAGATATAGCCTGCATCGATAAGCGGTCGCATAAACCGATAGAACAATGTCAGCAGCAAAATGCGAATGTGGCTGCCGTCGTGATCGGCATCCGTCATGATGACGATTTTGTGATAGCGTGCTTTACTCAAATCAAATTCGTCGCCAATGCCTGTGCCACACGCGGTGATAATGGCCCTAATTTCCTCGTTGGACAATACCTTGTCCAAACGGGCCTTTTCGACATTGATAATCTTTCCTCGCAACGGCAGGATGGCTTGTGTTTGTGGATCTCGCCCGCCCTTTGCCGATCCGCCGGCTGAGTCGCCCTCAACCAAGTACAGTTCGGACACTTCCGGATCCTTTGAAACGCAGTCCGTCAACTTTCCGGGCAAGCTTGTGACTTCCATCTTCTTGTTGCGAGTAAGTTCACGGGCTCGTTTCGCAGCTTCTCGAGCGCGGGCCGCGAGCACGCATTTTTCGAGGATTCTCCGAGCTACGGCCGGATTCTCTTCGAGAAAGATTTGTAGGCGTTCCCCAAACAAACTTTCCACGATCCCGCGGACTTCGCTATTGCCCAACTTTGTCTTTGTTTGTCCCTCAAATTGTGGTTCCGGGACCTTAACGCTGACAACCGCCGTCAGCCCTTCGCGAACGTCGTCACCCGTCAAACTGCCGTCACTGCCCTTGATGAGGTTATTGCGACGACCATAGTCGTTGATAATGCGGGTCAGTGCACTTTTAAAGCCCGCTTCATGCGTGCCGCCTTCACCTGTGTTGATGTTGTTTGCGAACGAGTACAAGGTGGAACTATAGCCATCGTTATACTGTAAGGCGATCTCGACCGTGACCTCGTCTTTGACACCCTGTACGTAAATTGGCTCAGCAAACAGAACGTCTTTTGAATGGTTCAAGTAAAGGACAAACTCCTTGACGCCACCCTCGTAGTGGTACTCAAATCGCTTGCCACCTTCGCGTTCATCTTCGAGCACAATTTCGAGCCCAGCGTTTAAAAACGCCAGCTCCCGCAAACGGTTTTGCAAAGTCTCCGCGGAAAACTCTGTGGTCTCCGTAAAAATCTCTGGGTCCGGCCGGAACGTAACCGTCGTGCCTGTCCGATCCGTCTCACCAACAACCTTTAAATCATAAAGCGGAGTTCCGCGCTCGTATTCTTGGACGTGGATTTTGCCATCGCGATGAACCTCCACCTTCAGCCATTCGGATAGAGCATTTACAACGGATGCACCAACGCCGTGCAAACCACCTGACACTTTATATCCGGCACCACCAAACTTCCCACCGGCGTGCAGGACCGTTAAAGCCGTTTCAACCGCCGGCCGCCCTGTCTTGGCGTGAATTCCGACGGGAAACCCGGCGCCGTTGTCTATAACACTGACGCTATTATCCGGGTGAACCTGGACGACGATTCTCGTGCATCGCCCCGCCAGTGCTTCGTCGACCGCGTTGTCGACGATTTCCCAGACCAGATGGTGCAGGCCTTTAACACTGGTCGATCCGATGTACATACCAGGGCGTTTTCGCACAGCCTGCAAGCCTTCCAGGACTTCTATTTGCGACTCGTCGTACACTTGTTCTGACAACTGGGTTCCCTCCACACTCACGTCAAGACAGAGCAAAACCTCTCGGATGTTCATCTTTACAGAATCACCGAGTTTTTGCTCGTTCAGACGTTATCACAGCTTATTATACCAGAAGCGACTCGGAAGAGCCGGGCGCCATCCGCCAGCTCTCGCTCTAGGTGATATAGGCTCGTCGTTGTAATCATCGTTTGTACCTTTCGGCTCATGGACAACACAAGATTTCGCTGTCGCCTATCGTCCAACTCAGAGAGTACGTCGTCCAAGAGCAACACAGGATATTCGCCTAGTTCCTGATACATAAAGTCGATCTCGGCCAGGCGCAAAGCGAGCGCAATGGTCCGCTGCTGTCCCTGACTGGCAAAGCTTTGGACATCTTGGCCGTTTAAATAAAGCCGCAAATCGTCGCGGTGCGGACCGACCGATGTGTATCCCATCCTCATGTCTGTCGAGTGCTTACTGGCCAGTGCCTGTTCTACTCGTTCTGCAATCTCATCAATTGACAGACCTTCTTGAACCTCACCAACTGAACTCGCGTAGCGGAAAGTGAACTCTTCACGTCCTTCGGAAATTTCTTCGTAAATCTGCTTGGCGTAACGCTGTAACTCTTCCAGAAAACGCAGTCGACGGTGGAGTATGTGGGCACCATGATGAGCAAGCTGTGCGTCAAAGGACATGTAAAGAGTTGGGTCACTCGCACCGTCTTTCAAAAGCTTGTTGCGCTGTACAAGTGTGCGGTTGTAATGGGTTAGATGGTGCAAGTATAAGGGCTGGGTTTGTCCGAGTTCCACATCGAGAAACCGCCTGCGTTCACGAGGACCTGCCTTGACCAATTGGAGATCCTCTGGCGCAAAGAGTACAACCTGAAAATGACCGATAAAATCGGTCATTTTCCCTAACTGAAGGCGATTGATATACGCTTTTCGACCGTTTCCTCCAAGCTCAAGGCGAAGCGAACGAGAACCCGTACGACACTCAATGTCAGCAGTGATCGTGGCCGTATCGGCAGCCCAACGAACCATATCCCTGTCTTTATTCGTACGGTGAGATTTACCTACAGCCAGCAACAACATCGCCTCAAGCGCATTGGTCTTACCTTGCCCATTCTCGCCGCAGAACACGTTGACTTCAGGACTGAAGGTGAGCGACTGCTCTTCATAGTTGCGAAAGTTAAGCAAAGATAGGTTATGGAGTTGCATGCTCATCTCCGACCAGTCGGTAGGTCTTTGCGCCAATGACGAGAATGTCGCCAGGAACCAACTTCCGTCCGCGGCGTTGTTCTGGCTCACCATTGACACGAACGGATCGCCCTGCGAGATAGGCCTTAACCTCTCCGCCCGAAGAGACGATGTCGAGTCGTTTTAAAAGCTGCCCCAATGTGATGTACCCATCTTCTATGCGTACGTCCATGTTTACCTCCACAGCACTGGCGAAATCAGCTGGAGGATCGATGAGTCGCCTGTCTTTTCTATGACAAATGCCTGTGTTGGACCGTTAAACCGAATGTTGACTTCCGCTGCGTTGAGAGCTCGCAACGCATCCATGACATAGCGCGCATTAAATGCAATTTGCAGGTCTTCCCCTTGTCTCTGCAGGACTTGTACCGTTTCTGAGACATTGCCGATTTCCGGCGAGCTGGATGAGACCGTAATGGCGTCCTGTTCCATTTCAAGGCGAACCATGTTGTTATCGCGATCGCGCGCAATCAAAGCAGCCCGGTCAATCGCGCCGAGCATTTCATCACCTGATACGACCAGTTCGGTTTTGGCTGATGTAGGGATCAAGCGAGAAGTATCAGGATACGTGCCTTCGAGCAAGCGTGTATAAAAACTGGTCTGTCCGCAAACGAACAAACTGTGGCTGGGCGTCAGATAGATATCAACTGGCTCATCGTTGTCCGGCAAGATCTTGGCTAGTTCAACCAGTGACTTTCCTGGTATAACGGCTTCCCAGTTTGGAAGATCGGCTTGGACGACGCGATGTTTGGCCAAGCGCAGACCATCGGTTGCGACAAAAGTCAGTTCGTCATTTTTACACGTGATCGAAATCCCTGTCAAAATGGGACGCACTTCCGACGTCGCCGTGGCAAAAGCAGTCGTTTCAATCAGTCTTGCGAGTGTGGATGATGGGATTTGGGCTCCTGTGATACCGAGAAACTTGGGTAACTCGGGGAATTCATCGGCATCGATGCCATGTAGATGGAATTGCACCTTACCAGATGAAATTTCAGTCATATAGTTGCTCGCAACATGCATAGTGATTTGTGTGTCCGGAAGTTTGCGGACAATGTCGCTGAAGTAACGCGCCGGCAGCACGATGGAGCCCGGATCAAGCACGGTCAGCTGATTATGTTCATCGCTTTGGATTCGCATTTGAATCGCCAATTGCAAGTCATATGCCGTTGCAATGAGTTCATGTTCGCGAACTTCAAGCAAAATCCCTGTCAATGCCTGTTTCGGGGTACGGACTGCCACAGCCTTCGAAACGGTTTGTATCGCAAGTACCAACGCCGTTTTGGAAATGGCAAAACGCATGCACGTCGACTCCTTCCTGAGGCTGAAGATGAGCCTTAGGTGTCTCGTTTTCTTAATTTAGAATAAGTAGGTTAGATCTTTAACAAGATCGTATTCATAGTCATAGGTGCGGTGAATCATGTGGATAAGTGTCGGATCATGAAGAAATATATCATACACAGCTTGTTGATAACCGTGTGGATAAGTGCATAAATTACGTTGTCCACATGTGCATAGTTGTGTACAGATTCACATAAGCGTGCGGATGGCCTCTGCCAGTCGGTCGATGGTTGCACGCAAGTCCGCATCTTTCTCCATTTCCTCCGCGACGCGATCGCAAGCGTGCATGACTGTAGTGTGATCGCGCCCACCGAACGCCTCTCCAATGCGTGGCAACGACATGTCGGTCAATTCGCGTGTCAAATACATGGCGATTTGGCGCGGGAACGCAATATTGCGCGTGCGCTTTTTGCCACGTAAGTCGTCGATGCGCAGGCCGTAGTGATCACTGACGACTTTTTGTACCTGGTTGACCGTGACGGCGCGCGGCCGGTTGGGCTGAATAATATCTTTTAGCGCCACCTGTGCAAGTTCGGGCGTTACGTCTTCATTGACCAACGACGAGTACGCGACGACACGAATGAGTGCTCCTTCCAGCTCGCGAATATTGGAGTCGATCTGATCCGCAATATACGCAAGTACATTTTCGGAGATATCGAGTCCGTCGGACTTCGCCTTTCGCTGCAGGATAGCGATTCTGGTTTCGAGATCTGGCGGCTGAATATCGGTGATGAGCCCCCATTCAAAGCGCGATCGCAAGCGGTCTTCCAGTGTTGGGATTTCACGCGGCGGGCGATCGCTGCTGATGACAATCTGTTTTCCCGCTTCATGAAGGCTGTTGAACGTGTGAAAAAACTCTTCCTGGGTCTGTTCTTTGTTTGCAAGAAATTGAATATCGTCGATCAGCAGGACGTCTATCGAGCGATACTTGCTTCGAAACAGTTCTGTACTGCCGTCGCGAATGGCCGTGATGAATTCATTGGTGAAGCGCTCGGATGACAAATAGCGAACCTTGGCCAACGGGTTGTACTCTTTGACGTAGTGCCCAATCGCGTGCATGAGGTGCGTCTTGCCAAGGCCGACACCGCCATAAATAAACAATGGGTTGTACGCTTGTGCCGGTCGCTCCGAGACAGCCAAGCACGCGGCATGTGCGAATCGGTTGCTGGCACCGATGACAAAGGTCTCAAAGGTGTAGCGAGGGATGAGAGACGCGGTGGTATCCCCGTCCTCTTCGGTCGCCGCTTGTCCAGCTGTCTGCGCAGGTTGGCGATCCGCCGCTGGCGTCTCCAATGTTGCCGCCGTTTGTTCTTCTTTAGAAGGCGTAACGAATCGAATCCGATACTCCTGCTCTGTCAGCGCAATAATGAGGTTTTGAATCATGGATGTATAGCGCTGTTCAATCCAGTTTCGTACAAAGGTAGACGGCACAAGGACATATAAAATGCGCGCTTCCTCATCTAGCCGTACAATCTTTGTCTCTTCAAACCAGATGTTGAATGTCGGGCCGGATAAGCGCTCCTTGAGCATGATCAGCACCTGATCCCAGAGGGTATCAAGGTACGTCGCGTCTAAGCCTGCACTCATATGACAAGAAGCCCCCTAGTGATGAAAGAAAAAGTTATCCACAGCACCTGGGAGTCGAGGAATGACAAGTGACGGCAATCCTTCAAAGAGGCGTCCCTGTGGATATATTCTACGAATCTATCAACATATAAATAGGCTGTGGGAAAGGTTATCCACAACCTGTGGATAAAGCTGTGGATATAAGCGAATCATACACAGCGTCTGTGGATAACGATAGGGCTTATCATAGCAGATGAATTCAGAGTCGAGCAATGTCGAAATGTATCTTTTCCACACAATCCATAGCAAAGGGTGTCGAAGTGGATTTGGGTTGTGGAAATGTGTACGTTGCTGTGGATGGGGCGAGGTTGTGGAAAACAAAATAGAGTTATGAGATGTGTTATCCACATGTGGATAGGTGGATGGCTGTTCGATTGACAAGAGGAGTATCATTGTGTAATGTACCTAACGTCTGTCTTTTGTCTTAAGAGGGAGGTGTCCTGATGAAGCCGACCTATCAACCGAATGTACGGAAGCGCAAAAAGAACCACGGATTTCGTAAGCGGATGTCGACAAAGAACGGTCGTCGCGTCTTGGCCGCACGTCGCGCCAAGGGCCGTAAAGTTCTATCAGCGTAAGGGCCACGTTTCGTGGCCTTTTTTGATGAATGTACCGGGACTGGAGGACTGGGTTTTGCAGAGCCAGTTTCGTTTAAAGGAAAATCGCGATTTTCGCCGTGTGTTTCGGCGAGGAAAGTCGTTTGCGACAGCAAGACTTGTATTGTATTATTGCGACAATCGTCAAGATGGTGTGCGTGTTGGTTTTTCGATAAGCAAAAAGGTTGGCAATGCGGTCGTTCGCAACCGTTTAAAGCGTGTGTTGCGGGCGGTTTTTCAGACGTGGTTGCCAGAGTTGAAGGACAAGTCCATTGATATTGTAGTGGTATGCCGTACAGACGCTGCCGACGCGGATTTTCAAATTTTGTATCAAGATGTGTCGAAGCTCCTCCACAAGTCAAAAATCGTGATATGATGTGACCGGGGATGAGTACGGATGCGATGGTTGCTGATTAAGTTGATTCGCGCATACCAGTTGTTTATTTCACCGATGACGCTTCCGACTTGTCGGTTTACTCCGTCGTGTTCTGAATACGCTGTACAAGCTGTTGCGAGATTTGGGCCTGTTTACGGTAGTTGGCTCGCGGTTCGCCGATTGGTTAAATGCGGTCCATGGCATCCAGGCGGCGTTGACGAAGTTCCGCAGGCAAAGTAGGGGGATATCTGGTTGAAGTCAAAACGCACGCAGAGAAAGTGGACGTTTTTACTCAGTGCGGTAGTGGTGCTGGCCGTAACCGGGTGCGGTATGTACCCAAGCAAACCTGGCCATTGGCCGCATAACGTATGGGGTACTATCCTTCATGGCATTTCGGACTTGATGGATTTCTTTGCTCGACACCTCGGCAATAACTACGGGATTGCCATCCTAATTATGACCATCATCGTCCGTTTGATCATTCTGCCGTTGTTTATTCGGCAGCTTCGTTATCAACGAGTCATGATGGAGTTGCAACCGCAGATTCAGAAGATTCGTTCCAAGTACAAGGGTGACAACCAGAAGATTCAAGAAGAAACCATGAAGCTGTATCAAGAGATGGGCGCCAATCCGCTTGCGGGCTGTTTCCCAATGCTTATTCAGCTCCCGTTTTTGTACGCGTTTTACGGCGCTATATTGGGCAATCCCAATATGCGTGAGAGCACGTTCCTCGGAATTTTTCGCTTGGGACAGCATGACCCTTACTACGTCTTGCCGATTTTAGCCGGCTTGTCGACACTGTTATCGTCGTGGTTGACCATGCGCAACCAGCCCGCGCAACAGCGCGCCATGTTGTTTGTGATGCCCGTGATGATTTTCTTTATCGGGGCGCGCTTGCCAGGCGGACTTGTGTTGTACTGGATTTACACCAACCTGATCACGGCGATTCAAACGTACTTTTTCATCACTCGCCCAACTGCTAAAGGTACTTTGGCGCCAGCAGGAGCGTCTGCGACGGCTGCAGCACCTGCTCGGTCTGCGGGGGAGAAGCGCGGGTCTGCCAAGGTTTCAACGAGTCCGAAGGGGTCAAATCGCACGACGCCCGCGAAGGCAAACCGCGGTGACAAAGACATGTCGAAGGCTGATTCGGCGAGCGGAAGCAAGTCAGAGAAGCGTAAATCAAGTGCTCCCAAACAAGTTGATCAACAGGATCAGTCTACGAGTCGTTCGGACACAGAGACGGTGGATTAAACGGTTAGCGAGGGTCGCGTGCAACGTGTTGACTGAGGGAGTGGCCTAGATGAAAAAAGTGGTCGCAACCGGACGTACGGTTGAAGAGGCGATTACATCGGCGCTTGTCCGCCTTGGCGTCTCGAGATCGCAGGCGGAGATTCGCGTGATTTCTGAGCCGGTGAAGGGGCTCTTTGGATTTATCGGTGGCAGGGATGCTGAGGTGGAGGTTTGTGTTATGGAGACTCCGCTTGATATGGCCAAGGAGTTCTTGCACGGCTTGCTCGAGAAAATGGGGATCTCCGCAGATGTCACGGCCGAGAATCAGTTGACAGAGGATGGGGCAGTACCTTTAGCCATAACGTGTGCAGAAGATGCGCTACCGATTGTGATTGGACGTCACGGATCGACGCTTGACTCGATGCAGTACCTGGTCAATCTCGTTGCAAATCGCAATGCCCATTCGGTGGTCAAGTTTTCCGTAGACGCCGGGGGATACAGGCAACGTCGGCGAGAAAACTTGCGACGCATGGCTGACCAGGCGGTGGAGCGAGCCGTTCGCTTAGGCCGGCCGGTTTCCTTAGAGGCGATGCCGTCTGCGGATCGCAAATGGATTCACACATATCTACAAGGGCGGGACGATATTACGACATTGAGTGAAGGTCAAGAACCGTACCGACGAGTGAAGGTGGCACCTAAGCGGAATCATTTTGTCGATTGACGGAGTCGACGGAGAGCTGAACCGTTGGATAGAACTGAACGATTTTCGAGTGACCCCGCTGCGAAGTGGGGTTTCTTGTTACGATGGGTGGAGGTGAGAGTGTGCAGGAGGATACCATCGCGGCCATTGCAACGGCGATCGGAGAAGGCAGTGTTGGAATTGTTCGTGTCAGTGGTGAGATGGCGAAGTCAATTGGCGAGAAGCTGGTGCGTACCGCATCGGGGAAGCCGATACGATTGGCTCGGCGCACCATGCGCTATGGCCGCGTTGTGCAGCCAGATTCGGAAGACCCACTCGATGAGGTAATCATCCTGTGGATGCCAGGTCCGCACAGCTATACGGGCGAGGATGTGCTCGAGTTGCAAGTACACGGAGGCGTGCATGTGTTGCAAACCGTTCTTGCGGCATGTCTCGCGGCAGGCGCTCGCATGGCGGAGCCAGGAGAGTTTACAAAGCGGGCATTTCTCAATGGACGAATGGACTTGTCACAAGCCGAAGCCGTGATCGACTTAATCCGAGCCAAGACCGAATTTGCGGGCAAAATGGCGTTGCGCCAAGTGGAGGGTCGCTTTGGTGACGAGGTGCGATCCATTCGCAAGGAGTTGCTGGCGCTTCAAGCACATGTCGAGGTAACTATTGATTACCCAGAACACGATGTCGAAGACGTTGCGTGTCAACAGGTGTTGACTGTCGGAGAAGGCCTGTTAAGGCGGATAGACAAACTGATAGCCTCGGCAGCGCTCGGGCGAGTGTTGCGCGAAGGTGTCACAACGGCCATTGTCGGGCGTCCGAATGTCGGTAAGTCGTCGCTGTTAAACGCGCTGCTCCAGAGGGAGCGTGCGATTGTCACGGATATTCCAGGAACGACGCGAGATGTGCTCGAGGAATATATCAATCTGCGTGGTATCCCACTTAAACTCATGGATACGGCTGGCATCCGACAAACCGAAGATGTGGTCGAGAGAATCGGCGTTGATCGATCACGCCAATCGATGGCCGATGCTGAATTGGTCCTTCTCGTCTACGACGGTAGTCAACTGCCAAATGAGGACGATCGCGCACTTGCAAGCGAAACGGGTAAATTGCGGCGGATTGTTGTGGTAAACAAGGCTGACCGGGGAGTGCGACCCGAAACGCGAGCGTGGATCGAGGGGTTGGCGTCGGAGGGAGTCGTCTATCTTTCGGCGATGACAGGAGAGGGCGTCGATGCACTTGCGGATCGCGTAATTGACGTGATTGAACGGGACATCGCTGTGGATATGGACGTGAGTTATATGGCGAATGCACGTCAGACGCAATTGTTGCAATTGGCAAAGCAGGATTTGTCCTCCGCTATGGAGTCAGCTGCCGCAGGTGCTACACTCGACCTGGTCGCCGTTGCGCTGCAAGCGGCGTATGCCCAGCTTGGCTACGCGATTGGCGAAGAAGCAGGGGAAGATTTATTGGACGAGATTTTCTCGCGATTTTGTCTAGGTAAATAGAAACGAGTTCTTAGTTTCGGAAAGAGGTGAATAGAGATGCGGTTTTTTGCCGGCGAATATGACGTGATCGTGATTGGTGCGGGCCATGCCGGTTGTGAGGCGGCCTTGGCTTCGGCACGGATGGGTTGTAAGACGCTCCTGTTGACCATTAACTTGGATACCATCGCTTACATGCCGTGTAATCCGTCGATTGGTGGGCCTGCAAAGGGTATTGTCGTTCGTGAAATCGATGCGCTTGGTGGGCAAATGGCTCGCAACACAGACGCCACCTACATTCAGATGCGGATGTTAAACACGGGTAAGGGGCCTGCAGTTCAAGCATTGCGTGCACAAGCGGACAAGGCGTATTACGCATTGAATATGAAGTGGACGTTGGAGCGGACGGAGAACCTTGATCTGAAGCAAGCTTTGGTCGAAGAGTTACTGACGCAAAATGGCGCTGTCTATGGTGTCGTCACAAAGAGTGGGCAGGAGTTTCACGCAAAGGCAGTCGTGTTGACCACGGGAACGTATTTGCGCGGGCGTATTTTTATCGGGGATGTTTCGTATGAGAGTGGTCCAAATGGGCAGATGCCGGCTGTCAAACTGTCGGACTCATTGCTTGATCTCGGGTTTCAACTGGTTCGCTTTAAGACGGGCACACCCCCGCGAATCAATCGAAATTCCATCGACTTCAGCAAGCTAATTGCACAGCCTGGAGATCCAGTGCCCAAACACTTTTCATTCGACCCAGACACGCCAATACGCGAGCAGGTGCCATGTTGGCTGACTGGTACAACGGAAACAGGGCATTCCATCATCTTAGAAAATCTCGATCGCGCTCCGATGTTCAGCGGCGAGATTAAAGGTACGGGTCCTCGCTACTGCCCCTCAATTGAGGACAAGGTTGTGCGTTTCCGCGACAGGCCGAGCCATCAGATCTTTTTGGAGCCAGAAGGGCCTAACACGTGCGAATGGTATGTACAGGGGTTGTCGACGAGTTTGCCTGAAGATGTGCAAATTCAGTTGTTGCATAGTATTCCTGGCCTCGAAAAGGCGGAGATGCTTCGTCCAGGGTACGCGATCGAATATGATGCCATCGTTCCGACACAGCTCTGGCCGTCGTTGGAGACAAAGCGAGTCGCAGGACTGTTTACGGCGGGCCAAATCAATGGTACGTCCGGCTATGAAGAGGCTGCAGGACAGGGCATTATGGCGGGCATCAACGCTGCGCGCAAGGTACAAGGCAAGGAACCTGTTGTACTATCGCGATCGGATGCGTATATCGCGGTGATGATTGACGATCTCGTCACCAAAGGCACCAATGAACCGTATCGGCTGTTGACATCACGAGCTGAGTACAGGCTTTTGCTCAGGCACGATAATGCGGATCTTCGGTTGATGGAGATTGGTTATCAGGTTGGACTCTTACCGGAAAAGGCGTATAGCCGGATGATGCGGAAGAGAGAGGGCATTGCACAAGAATTACAACGGTTGTCCAGGACGCGGGTGAAGCCGACGGAGGCCAATCCGAAGCTGATGGAGTATGGTTCGCAGCCGTTGGAGGATGGGGCAACACTCGCTCAATTGCTGAAGCGACCGGAATTGACCTATGAGCAGGTAAGGGAGATGGATCCGACAGGTGGCGTTGAACTTGATCCTGAAGTACAGGAGCAAGTCGAGATTGAAATGAAGTACGCTGGGTATATCCAAAAGCAGGCCCAAGTAATTGAACGTCAGAAGCGTTTGGAAAATCGGGTTCTGCCCGATGATATCGATTATCCTTCGATCCGGGGATTGGCGATGGAAGCTCGCGAAAAATTGTCGCGGATTCGACCGCGGACGGTGGGGCAGGCGTCGCGTATACCAGGCGTGACACCTGCGGATATTTCTATCCTGCTCGTCTATCTTGAATCGTACGAAGGACGTATGATGCATGGGTAATGATATGGAGTGGCTCGCGTGGCCCGTCGCGTTGACCGAGTTCCAGTTAAGGCAGTTTGCTCGTTATTATGAAATGCTCGTCGACTGGAATGAACGCATCAACTTGACCGGTATTGTTGATGAGGATGAGGTATATATCAAACACTTCTACGATAGTCTGGCTGTCGCAAAGCTACCTGTGTGGCAAGAGGCGGCAAGACAAGGGAGCCGTGCTATCGATATTGGGTCGGGAGCCGGGTTCCCTGGCATTCCATTGGCGATTGCTTATCCCAACATGTCGTTTGTCTTATGCGATGCGCTTCAAAAGCGGATTCACTTTTTGCAAGAAGTCTGTGCCGATCTCGGTTTGAAACACGTGGAGTGTGTTCATGGTAGATCAGAAGATATGGGTCGCGATTCGGCGTGGCGGGGTACATTTGATGTGACTTTGGCAAGGGCCGTGGCACGCGCCAACGTGCTTATGGAGTATATGGCTCCTTTTCTGAAGCCCGGCGGTGCAGGCATCTGCTATAAGGGACCCTCGTTTGTACATGAGGAGTTCGACGATGCCAAACGCGCCGCCACCAAGTTGCATTGTCGTCTACTGGAGCCGTTGACATATGATTTGCCTCGAGGGTTAGGGAATCGGACATTAGCTTCATTTATCCAGTTGCAACTTGTGTCGAAGTCCTATCCCCGGCGAGCCGGTGTACCGAGCAAGCAGCCTTTGTGACATGTGAACGACACGGTATGTCGAATCGTGTCAGTTCCGTGAGTCTTTTGTAAATATATGAGAACGTTTGTCACCATGAAGGAATCCGGGGCTTATATGGTGAATTCGACAATGAGTGTCGATACTCGTTTGTTGATCGGAATTGAGGGGTCATCATGAGGGAATCTTGGGGACGATTCATCAGTCTGCGCGATTCCGGCAGCGCGAATGCACAGACGCAGGTAGTGGATATCCCTGTCCAAAACATTGTGTCGAATCCATATCAGCCACGCACCATCTTCAATCAAGAAGCGATTGAAGAGTTGGCGAAAACGATTCACACACACGGCGTCATTCAGCCGATTGTCGTTCGAAAGAAGGGTAATGTGTACGAGTTGATCGCGGGGGAACGTCGCTTGCGGGCGGTACGTCATCTTGGTTGGTCGACGATTCCAGCGATTGTACGCGACATGAACGATGCGCAAACGGCTTCA
Source organism: Alicyclobacillus hesperidum subsp. aegles (assembly GCF_027923525.1). Lineage (NCBI taxonomy): Bacteria > Bacillati > Bacillota > Bacilli > Caryophanales > Alicyclobacillaceae > Alicyclobacillus > Alicyclobacillus hesperidum. The sequence continues at coordinate 18,296 of NZ_BSBJ01000049.1, forward strand.
GCGGCGTTGATTGAAAATTTGCAACGTGAGGGACTCACGCCAATCGAAGAGGCGGTGGCTTATCAGCAGTTGCTTGAACTGCACGGTTTGACACAGGAGAGCCTTGCACAACGATTGGGCAAGGGACAGTCTACGATTGCAAACAAATTGCGTCTTTTGCATTTGCCGGAGACGGTACAGCAGGCTCTGTTAACCAAGCAGATCACGGAACGCCATGCACGTGCTTTGCTAGCTTTACCAACCGAGGAAGTGCAGATTGAACTGTTGAATGAGTGTTTGGAAAAAGGTTGGAATGTCAAACAGATGGAAGAACGCGTAAAAGCCAAGCTGACGTCGCTTGAGACAGCGGGGGGCAAGCGTTCTAAAACGCGCCGACGTGCACTATCGAAAGATGTGCGTTTGGCAGTGAATACGATACGTCAGTCACTGGAGATGATTCAGCAGACTGGCCTAGACGTCGTGTGTGAAGAGTCAGATGAAGAGGCGTTCTATCAGTTTACGATTCGTGTACCTAAGTCGGTCTGATGAGTGCACGTTTCCTGACTATTGAAATCATACCCTTTTATCTTCGGTTTGCGTGAAAGCGGCCGTAAAGGCCGCTGATTCGCAATCTCTTTCCCCTGGGTGTATGCTAGAATGCGTTGTTTTCTCCATACTTTTTTCGCCACATCCATTCCGTTTTGAAGTAGAATGATAAAAGTCCGTGACGTTTCGTCACCCACGTATTAGTAAGGAGGACTGTTTGTGTCCAACGCCCGTGTTATCGCCATTGCAAATCAAAAAGGTGGCGTGGGGAAGACGACAACTGCAGTCAACCTTGGCGCGTGTTTAGCAACACTGAATCAGCGCGTCTTGCTCATTGACATCGATCCGCAAGGAAATACCACGTCCGGCGTCGGGATTAACAAGGCGGATGTGAAGTACTGTGTGTACGATGTCATTATCAACGACGTCGCGATGGCGGATGCGATTATGCCGTCAGGGTTGGAAAATTTGTCGCTTCTGCCTGCAACCATTCAGCTCGCCGGTGCCGAAATTGAATTGGTGCCGACGATTTCACGCGAAGTTCGCTTGCGGCGTGCTATTCAAACCATGCGCAATCAGTACGACTATATCGTGATCGATTGCCCACCATCACTTGGGTTGTTGACCGTAAACGCCTTGACGGCAGCGGACTCGGTGATGATTCCGATTCAGTGCGAGTACTACGCCCTAGAAGGCTTGAGTCAATTACTCAACACCGTGCGCTTGGTGCAAAAGCATCTGAATACTTCACTTGAGGTCGAGGGTGTCGTATTGACCATGCTGGATGCGCGAACCAACTTGGGTTTGCAGGTGATTGAGGATGTTAAGAAATTCTTTCGCGATAAGGTGTACAAGACAATTATTCCACGGAATGTTCGTTTGAGTGAAGCGCCAAGTCATGGTCGACCTATTATTCACTATGATCCAAAGTCACGTGGAGCCGAATCCTACATGGAATTGGCGAAGGAAGTGATAGGGCGTGACTAAACGTGGTTTGGGGCGCGGGCTAGATGCTTTAATTCCGCAACTGAGTGTCTCGGATGAGGACAAAGTTGTGTCGGTTGACATTCGCGATTTGAGACCAAATCCGTATCAACCTCGACGGACGTTTAACGAAGAGAAGCTTCAAGAGCTATCCAATTCGATTAAAGAGCACGGGATCATTCAACCGCTGATTGTGCGTAAGAGTGAGATTAAAGGTTTTGACATTGTGGCAGGTGAAAGGCGCTTTCGAGCCGCCAAGCTTGCTGGACTGCAGGTTGTTCCTGCGGTGGTTCGTGACTTTAGCGATGTCCTTCTCATGGAGATTGCATTAATCGAGAACTTGCAACGAGAAGATTTGAATCCCATTGAAATTGCAGACGCATATGCCAACTTAATTGAAAAGTGCGATCTGACTCAAGACGAGTTGGCAAAGCGCGTTGGTCAGAGCCGCAGTCATATCACCAATATGCTGCGTTTATTACAATTGCCGAGTGAGATTCAAGATATGGTTTCACGTGGAACATTGTCGATGGGACACGCCCGAGCGTTGCTTTCTGTCGAAGATAGTGGCTTGCAATTAGGTTTAGCGGAGCAAGCAGTGCGGGAAGAGTGGAGTGTTCGCAAATTAGAAACCGTGATTTACGAACCTAAGAAGAAAGTTTCACGTGAAACAAAATCAAATAACTTACCGGCCGAGTTCAGACGATATCAAGAACAGGTGCAAGCATATCTCGGTACATCAGTCCGTATACAACCGGGGAAAAAGCGGGGGAAAATCGAGATCGAGTATTTCTCGGATGAAGATTTGAAACGCATTATGGACTTAATGCTTTTGCATGCACCATGAACCTGAAGCTTGCTGTAACGGCTTTGGTTTGTAAAGGTTGAGGTGAACCTATGTTTCTATTCGGGACGATCGTGGACGCATTAGCCATCATCCTAGGAACGACGATAGGTATGATGCTTCCAAAGATTCCGGACCGAATGCGCGATACGGTGACTAAGGGACTTGCACTCTGCGTGATCATCATTGGTCTTAGTATGGCTCTCAGCGATATGTCCGACATCCTGTTAATCATTATCTCTATCGTTGCTGGTTCGATTCTGGGGGAGTTATTGAACATAGAGGGCGGATTGAACAGGGCTGCACATCGACTGGAACGAGCGGTTACGCGAATATATCGTGGGCCCATTGCAGAAGGTTTTATTTCAGCTACTCTGTTGTATTGTATCGGTTCTATGGCGATTGTCGGTGCCATCCAGGATGGGATCCAAGGTGAGCACCGTACATTGCTCGCCAAGTCGATGTTAGACGGTTTTATGGCGGTTGTCTTATCTTCTACACTCGGCTTGGGCGTTGGTCTATCAGCCATTCCCGTTTTTTTGTACCAAGGCACAATTGCCTTTGTCTCACACTTGGTCGGCAATGTGCTGAATACACCAATGTTTATCGACACCGTTACGGCCACAGGGGGCCTCTTGATTGTTGCAATTGGCTTGAATATCAGTGGGTTAACAAAAATCGCTGTTGGTAATATGTTGCCCGCTATCGTACTGGCGCCTCTCTGTAAAGAGATTGTGCATGCCATTCACGCCCTTTGGTGACATTGTGGCCCGATCTGGGTTGGGCAATACAACCAATGATTGGATGATGCAAGGGTTGGCGATCACGCTATACTACAACCGTTCGCGAATTCGGGGGTTATCTGTAATCCATCCAGTATGTATCCTTTTGCGAAAGGACGAAACGTTACAATGAACTTAGCTTCTCTTCAGCCGTACACCCTGGATATCGCGTTAGCGAGCGGTGCAGTGGCCATCATTTGTTTTATCCTTGCGGTGTCCAGTTTGGCGCGTGCCTCAAGTTTGCGTCGCAAGCTTAACCGACTGCGGGAGATCAGTTCGGCCGCGGATTTGGAACAGGTCTTTACGGAGACCAAAGATGCTGTGAAATCGCTGCAAGCGCAATTGGATGCTGCCAAGGTGCATATCTCCCAGTTGGAGAAAGCCTTGAACAAAAAGGTCTCCACTCCTGTGATTCGTCGGTATAATGCGTTTTCAGAGGTGGGCAGTGATTTAAGCTATTCAGTTGCATTCCTCGACGACCAGGGGGATGGTGTCGTTTTGACATCTATCTATGGCCGAGAAGATTCTGTAACGTACGGCAAGCCGATTGAAGCAGGAGAATCCCCGTACCTTCTGACAGAGGAGGAGCAAAGCGTGATTTCCGGCGCGATGGGGACATTGGAGCGCCAGCCAGCGAGAATTTCATAACTGTCATTGCAGGTTTCATAATGTCGCCGAATGGGGATGTGAACACGTTGTTCGTTCACATCCCCATTCGCATTGCTACGGAGTGTTGCCACTTTTGAAGACTCGACGATAATGCCTGGACCACGATGTCCGACATGCGCATGACAATGCCAAGTCGCGTGTTTTGTAACACGAAGTACTCCATGAAGCCACTGACATTCACAATTCCCGTGATGGTTACATCCCCAAACTCCGGCAAAACCTTTTTAACGCCGGCCCCAGGACGCAAGGGACCGCGTTCAACGGCAATGTGACCGACGTGATCGAACTTGCCAAGGCACGCGTCGATCGCGATAATGAAAGGCCGTTCATGATACATGGTTTCGATTCGTTCCAAGGTTGCACTCAAATTGACGGCATGCACCGGCTCGTCCAAAGTACCGAATATGTCGATGGAGGGAATGCGAAGATTGTGGCCAAGGCGTGAACCGATAATGGGGCCGAATGCATCGCCTGTCGATCGATCGGTACCAACACAAACAATAAGAATGCGCTGTGACTGAACCGAGCCGAGAATGCCATCCAAATACGTTTCGAGTTTGTCTGCTGCGAAGGTGTCGTCCAAGGAAACGCGGCCGATCACGTCCCCGGTTTCAATTGCAGGAGATTCTATCTGCCGATTGTTCACGGGATATCCCCCTAGCATGGAATATTCCCAGTATACGTAGGCGTACCATCAACTATACCTGTCCAAGATTCCTGTAAATTAGGGGAGACAAGCGTGATCGATTTGTGTTTACTCGCGGAGGCTTGCTGGATCTGGCTGTGGGTTCGAACGAAGCAAACAGAGCAAGCGCTTCTGTATGTGGCGGCCATATTGACCTCGATGTATGTGGCTGTACACCTGACGCCATGGTTTGTACGAACATTCATTGAAACAGGATCGGCTTTCTCATGGCTTATGCAGGAGATATCCCTAAATACCCACGCCGTCGGGTGGATGCAACATGTGGTACCGTCTGTTCCTGCTTCGAATGCTGATGCATCGTCCTATTCAAGATGGCTGAGCTTACAGGTGCTCCATGTGTTGATCACCATTATGATGGCTTGGGCGGTCTTTATGGTCTTTGTTGCGGTGGACTCAGTTGCAGAGGCGATTTGGGATGAGCCACAACATGCTCAACATCTTGTGGGAGAACAGTTGTTTCGCAATCTTGCCGCGGCGTTTGCTGGCTTATGGGTTGCAGCTACCACGCTATGCCTGCTCGTGACATTAGACTGGATACAACCGCTTCAGCCAATCGCCAAACATGCCATCGATTCGCTGAGTTATCAAGGGTTGGACATCCTTCTGCGTGCCCTACCAGGTCTGCGTATTATGATATCATGAGCATAATGCGGGACAGGGGGTGGACGATTGCAGTCGTTCTGGAAGCATATTGAGGACAAGGCCTTTAGTGACATGCCAAGCGTGGAAGTCGTCATCTGGGACGTCGTCAAGATCGTCGTATTCTACTTGCTCGCAAGGCTAATCATCCGCGCAGGCATTCGTGTCATGAAGCGAATGCTCGCCATGCACGCGCGCATGGAATCCCGGCGGAAGGCGACCTTGGAATCCTTGTTTGCAAACGTGATTCGTTACACAGTGTACTTTGTGTTCGTGGTACAGGTGTTGGCGATTTTCCATGTCAACGTCTCCGCCATTCTCGCTGGTGCGGGGATTGTCGGTGTGGCCGTTGGTTTTGGGGCTCAGAGTCTCGTCAAAGACGTCATCACTGGGTTGTTTATTTTATTTGAAGATCAGTATGCTGTGGGAGATACGGTTCAAATCAATGGTTTCACGGGCACGGTTGTGTCCATTGGTGTTCGCTTGACTCGTGTGCAGGCTTGGACCGGAGAAGTTCAGGTCATTCCGAATGGCCAAATCACGACGATTACCAACTTCTCGCGAACCTATTCCACGGCCGTGATCGACATCACCGTGCCGTACGATTCGGATGTCAATGACGTAAAATCCGTGATGGAACATGTGCTTAACACCATGAAGCGCGAGCAACCGGATGTATTGACGGGTGATATCCACGTGCTTGGGGTTCAGGAAATGTCCAATTCAACTGTGGTGGTTCGTGCCACAGCGATTTGTGCGCCGACCAAAAATTCGTCCGTACAGCGAGAGGCACAAGAACGGATCAAGGAAGCACTTGATGCGCTGCAGCGAACTGAAGCCGAGGGTGGCTATGCACATGGCGTGGGTGAATTGGCGACCGAATGAGAAGGGGGCGATATTGTGCCAATCTCGTTTGGACTCAACGATATTGTAAAGATGAAGAAGCCACATGCGTGTGGAGAGAACATGTGGCAAATCATCCGTTTAGGCATGGATATTCGTATTAAGTGTCAAAAGTGCGGCCACAGTGTGTTGATCCCGAGGGCGCGGTTTGAGCGGCTGATTCGCAGTGTACTGGTGAAAGGGGAGGAGGCTAAGGATGAAAGTCAAAACAGCATGCCCGATGGACTGTTATGACAGCTGCAGCATTCTTGCAGAGGTTGATGGGCAAGGGAACATTAAGCTCGAAGGCAATCCCGACCATCCTATCACAAAGGGTGCTTTGTGCAATCGCGGAAGGCAACTAAGTATTCGAAGGAACAGTGAGAACCGAGTACTGCATCCGCTCAAGCGAGTGGGAGACACATTTGTTCATATCTCTTGGGAGCAGGCCATCGCGGAGATCGCTGTGCAGGTTCAGGCGACACTTGATGAAGTGGGGCATCACGGCATTTTTCATTGTTACGATTGGGGATCCGGAACGCTGTTGAAGAATTTGAATCAGCGGTTCTTTTACGGCCTCGGCGGTTGTACGGAAACGGTCGGGAGTTTGTGCTGGGACGCGGGACTTACGGCACAGACGTACGATTTTGGCAGGGCAAACAGCCATGCTCCAGAGGATACGGCGGAGCATGCACAGGCCATCGTCGTCTGGGGACGCAATGTGGCTAACACCAATGTACACATGACACCCTTTATCAAGACCGCGCAAGCACGTGGCGCACAATTGGTGGTCATCAGTCCGCTGGCGCAGGATCTGGGGCGCCGGGCAGACAAGTGTATCTATCCGCGCCCAGGCACGGATGGCCTACTGGCTCTGGCGGCGCTCCGCGTCTGCCGAGATCGCAATTGGCTCGATCACGACTTTATCCGGGAAGCTACGCTTGGCTGGGACGCGATTGCCGCTGAACTCGATATGTATGATCCGGAAACGGTTGCTTCGCTGACCGACGTGCCTGTCGAAGACATATACTGGTTGGCTGAGTTATACGGCCGTACGCGGCCAGTGGCAACCATTCTCGGCATTGGCATGCAACGTTATGCGCAAGGCGGACAGACGGTACGTGCCATTGACGCACTAGTCGCTGCAACGGGGCACGTAGGGGTTCCGGGCGGTGGTGTCAGCTATGCGCAGCGTCAACTTGCAAGCTTCTTCGACGAAGAGGCGTTGACCGGGCGTAGTAAAGCTGACGTTCGTGCATTTGAACGGGCGACACAGGCAGCTGACATTCTTGCGGCGAATCCACCGATCCGCGTTGCTTTTGTGACGCGTACGAATCCAGTGCTACAAGTGCCCGATTCGGCTTTGTTCCGCAAGGCGTTCGCATCGATACGGTGTAAAGTCGTGATCGACACGTTCATGACCAAAACGGCAGAAATGGCCGACTATGTTCTACCGTGTACCAACGTCTTGGAGGAAGAGGATGTCGCCTACACGACGATGTGGCACGATTATGTCAGCTACGTGAAACCAGTCGTTGCGCCAAGAGGGGAAGCAAAGCCAGATTGGCAGATTTTTGCCGATCTCGCTTGTGCCCTTGGCAGGCCGGAAATCATGGAGGGCAGTGTGGATGTGTGGATTAACAGGGCGCTGTCGCCATGGCCGCAGGAAAAAGTTGCGGAACTGAAAGAGCGAGGCTTTGTCAAATTGGATGTACCGGCGGTGGCCTGGGCGGATCATAAATTTGGTACGCCAAGTGGAAAGTTTGAGTTTGCATCGAGTTTGGCAGTTGCCGATGGCCATCATCCGGTTGCGCGGATCGAGATCGACAAGTTGCAACGGGGAACTGACATGTATCCGTATGTCCTTCTCACGATTCACCCGCGCAAGTGGCAGTTGTCGCAGCGCGAGACGTTCCCGGAAGGCCGCGGTGAGTGCCCAATCGTCGAGATTGGTCGGGGGATTGCGTACGAGCAGGGGATTGCCGACGGCGATTTTGTTTATGTAGAAAATGAACGTGCTCGTATTCGGGCAATTGCTCGCGTGCAAGCTGCAGGGCACGCGAAGTCGGTGCGCCTTGAGATTGGTTGGTCTGGGCAAGGTGTGACCGCAAACGACTTTACCGATACGCGTAAAGCGGACTTTGGCAGCCAGAGCGCTCAATACGATTGTTTTTGCAGTGTTGTCCGTGCTCCTGCACATGAAGAAGAGCCCTCTCAGCGAGAGCTCTCCGCGATTGCCCCGGCAACTACCGGGAAGTGAGTGTAGGTATAGGAATTACGACGCATGATAACGGGGTCTTGTCCGGTTCACACGAGCGGAGGGTCCAGTTTCGATGGCCAATGCTTTCGGTGAGAGCTTGCGGACCCTCAATCGACGCAAAAGTCGACGCAGCATTCGCAATCACCTCCTCAGTGGATTAGTATTCCTACGTGGAGATTCTCTATCCAGGTAAACGTCCGGGTTGCGAACGGATTTGCAAACTTTTTTGATTGTCGGTACCGAATGTTGAGAAATCTCCAATTGTGTGTTGCCAGTTGGGGACAACCGTCTATACTTATCCTGCAAAGAACACGGCGAGGTGTCAACATGCCACTACAGGCTGGAATTGTAGGCTTGCCCAATGTAGGCAAGTCGACTTTGTTTAATGCCATCACAAAGGCCGGGGCAGAGGCCGCAAACTATCCATTTTGCACAATTGATCCAAATGTCGGCGTCGTGGAGGTGCCGGATCCGCGGCTTCAAAAGCTTGCGGAGATTGTACATCCAAAGCGGATTGTGCCGACAGCTTTCGAATTTGTCGATATTGCCGGCTTGGTCAAAGGAGCAAGCAAGGGCGAGGGACTGGGCAACCGGTTCCTTGGTCATATTCGCGAAGTCGATGCCATCGTCCACGTCGTTCGTTGTTTTGAAAATGGTGATATCACGCATGTATCGGGCTCTGTTGATCCCATCCGAGACATTGAGACCATTGATCTCGAGTTGATCTTAGCCGACCTCGAGACCGTGCAAAAGCGGCTGGAGCGAACGAAGAAGAACATGAAGAGTGGCGATAAGCGCTTTAAGTTGGAGGCGGAGGCCCTAGAACGCATCGCGGCAGCTCTGGAAGCGGGACAAGCAGCTAGATCTGTCGAGCTCAACGACGAGGAACAGGCCTTGCTGCGGGATCTTCACTTGTTGACGCGAAAGCCAGTTCTGTATGTAGCAAACGTTGGCGAAGAAGATGCTGCCGACAGTTCGGACAATGTGCATGTCAAAGCCGTCGAAGCGCGTGCAGAGACGGAAGGTGCACAGGTGGTCGTTGTCTGTGCGCAGTTAGAGTCGGAAATCGCTGAACTGGAGGGCGAAGACCGGGATGCCTTTTTGTCGGATCTCGGTCTCTCCGAAGCAGGTCTGGACAGGTTAATCCGCAAGGCCTACCAATTGCTTGGGCTACGTACTTACTTTACGGCTGGCGAACCGGAGGTTCGGGCGTGGACGATTCGAACCGGGACCAAGGCCCCACAGGCAGCAGGGGTCATTCACAGCGACTTCGAACGCGGTTTTATCCGCGCAGAAGTAGTCGCTTATGAGGATCTGATAGCCGCCGGCAGTTACCAAGTTGCTCGAGAACAGGGCAAGGTTCGTTTAGAAGGTAAGGATTACGTTGTAGAAGACGGCGACGTGATGCACTTCCGTTTCAATGTCTGATGAAATTGGCTTGTGATGTTGGACTGTTCGTGATAGCATAGACAATCGGTGCATGATCTATGCTGCCAACATCCTTGCTCCGCAAGGGGCCATCAGACCAGAAGGAGGTGTCACGGTATGCGTCAGTACGAAACGATGTTCATTGTGAACCCAACATTGGAGTCTGAACAGACCTCTGAGTTGGTTCAGAAATATCAAACGCTCATCTCTGAACAAGGCGGTCAAATCGACGAACTTCAAGAGATCGGCAAGCGTCGTTTGGCGTACGAAATCGAAGGCAACCGTGAGGGCTACTACGTGTTGTTTAAATACACGGCGGGCACAGATGTGTCCAAAGAGCTCGAACGTGTAATGCGCATCGACGAAAATGTCGTTCGTTATTTGACAGTCCGCGTGGGTGAGTAATTCGCGGAGGGGAAAACGATGCTGAACCGGGTCATTTTAATAGGACGGCTGACGGCGGATCCTGAACTGCGCTACACCAACAATGGAACGGCGGTTGCGTCGTTTACACTGGCGGTAGATCGTATGCGTTCCGGGCAGAGCGGTGAGCGCCAGACTGATTTTATCAATATTGTCGTGTGGCAGAAGCAGGCCGAGATTGTCGCACAGTATCTGCAAAAGGGCAGACTGGCAGCGGTCGATGGTCGCCTTCAGATTCGCACCTACGACAATCGCGAAGGTCAAAAGGTCCGCGTTGCGGAAGTTGTCGCGGAAACCGTTCGCTTTTTGGATCGCGGATCGGATGTTGCACAGTCAGCTGGTGGGTTCGGTGGTGGTTCAACACCAATGAACAGGCCACGTCCTGATCGGAGTTCAGCTCCTCTTTACGAAGACGATCCGTTTGCGGATGACAGCCAAACTATCGATATTTCGGAAGATGATTTGCCTTTTTGATTTCGATGCCCAGAGGCTGACACTGCTCGCACGAGCGTGTGGGACAGGCGTACGGCCGCTGGAGAAAACGACGAGGAGTGAGTGGAATGCCGCGTAAAGGTCGTGGTGGAAAGCGCCGCAAAGTATGTCAGTACTGCGTCGATAAGATTGACTACGCAGACTACAAGGATATAGGCCGTTTGAGCAAGTTCTTGACGGAGCGTGGGAAAATCCTCCCGCGGCGCATTTCCGGGAATTGCGCGCGCCATCAACGCCAGGTGACGGTCGCGATTAAGCGGGCTCGCCAGGTTGCATTGTTGCCATACACCACAGAGTGAGCTGTCTAACGTACGGCGAATGGCCGTTCGGGATTGCGGATCGCCCGCAATTTCGGGCGGCCTTTCTTCGTCTTGGCCCAGCAGGACTTATTCGTGAGTTTGTGGAATGCGTAAAGATATAAGATTTGCCGAGTGCACCAATTGGGAGGTAGCGCGGTGACGGGTATGGAAGCGGAGACAAACTTGACGAGAAAGCTGCAGGCTGTGGAGCATGATCGGATCGAGTTGGTGCAGCAGGCGGTTGAAGTTTTACGCAGCGTCCAATCGGGCAACCAGACACTTTTGACCGAAGCGTTGGCTGGCGTTGTTGGCTTCGCATACCTGCTGGGTGTTCAAATGGGAATTGCACCGCACCGGATCGATCGCGAAGTCATAGCGGCCTTTCAGGACGCGCCGTCCGTAGACAATCCGCGGCGAGACGAAATGGCGGACATCGTGCGCCATCTCCGTGGTCGCATCTAGGATGTACGGCGGTTGTCGGTGAGATGAACCTGTCAGATCCGAAGGTGACCGATGTTGGTCGGTTTTGCATTTGCGCCCGCAACCATGCGGCGATACGATGGATTTTGATTGGGGGTCGGTACGATGAAAGTGATCCTGTTGCAAGATGTAAAAGGCCAAGGTAAACAAGGCGAACTCAAAGATGTGAGTGAAGGGTACGCTCGCAACTTCCTGTTTCCCCGCGGGTTGGCCGAGGAGGCTACACCTGCCGCTTTGCGCGAGTTGGAGCAGAAACGCGAGAAGGACAGGCGTCACAAGGCACAAGAACTGGCTGATGCGAAACAATTAGGCGCACAGCTGGAGAATCAAAAGATTGTTGTTAAAACGCAAGCCGGCGAAGGTGGACGCCTGTTCGGGGCCATCACGAGCAAGCATATTGCTGACGCGATGAAACAGCAGGGCTTTACGGTCGATAAGCGCAAAATCAGCCTCGGTGAACCCATTAAGTCTTTGGGAGGGCACCGTGTGACCGTTAAACTCCATCCGGAGGTTCACGTACAGGTGCTTGTCTACGTCGAGGCGGAATGACGGATGGCCATGGTGAATGAGGGTGCTCTCTGGCCGTCGCCCGCTGCGGATACAGGGCTTCGAATGCCACCGCAGCAAGTTGAGGCGGAGCAGGCTGTCCTGGGTGCAATGCTGATTTCGCCAGACGCCGTGGCAGAGGCGCTTGAAATACTAGAGCCGGACGATTTTTACCGAGCGGCTCACCAGTCTATTTTTCGGGCGATGCGCGACGTCTATGATGCAGGGAACCCAGTCGACGTGGTCACCGTGGCAGCGGCTTTGCGCACGCGCGACGACGCGCTGGATGCCGTTGGTGGCGCAGAATACCTGGCCGATCTCGCTGCCGCGATGCCGACGGCGTTACACGTCGTGCAATACGCAGAAATTGTGCGTGAAAAAGCCTTGCTGCGCAGGATTATTGCGGCTGCTACGCAGATTGCGGAGGCAGGCTACGCGCAGGAGGTACCGGCGGCAGACGTTCTGGCAGATGCTGAACGGGCGATTCTCGAGCTCGGGCAGTTTCAGCGGACTCGGGATTTCACGCATATCTCCGATGTATTGCAGACGACGTTCGAGCGGATCGAACAACTCTATGAGAGCGATGGCAACATCACAGGCGTGCCAACGGGTTACAGCGAACTGGATAGGATGACGAGCGGTTTTCAAAAGTCTGACCTCATCATTGTCGCAGCGCGTCCCTCTGTCGGTAAGACGGCGTTTGCTCTGAACATCGCGCAGAATGTGGCAGTGCGCAGTGGGTTGCCCGTTGCCATTTTCTCTCTTGAGATGTCAAAAGACCAACTCGTTCAACGTATGCTCTGTGCAGAGGCATATATTGACGGCCATAAGTTGCGTAACGGTACACTGGATGACGACGATTGGCCCAAGCTGTCCATGGGCGTGACCACCTTAGGGAATTCGCCGATTTACATCGACGATTCGCCGGGCATCACCGTGCCGGACATGCGCAGCAAGCTGCGCAGATTGAAGATGGAGCATGGACTTGGTTTCGTCGTCATCGACTATTTGCAGTTGATTCACGGCCGTCGATCCTCTGGCGAAAATCGACAACAGGAAATCTCGGATATCTCCCGGTCGCTCAAGCAACTCGCGCGCGAGTTGGAGGTTCCCATCGTGGCGCTGGCCCAGTTGAGCCGTTCGGTTGAACAGCGCCAGGATAAGCGTCCGATGCTCTCTGACATTCGCGAATCGGGCTCCATTGAACAGGATGCGGATATTGTCGCGTTTCTCTATCGCGATGATTACTATGACCCGGAGACAGAGCGTCAGAACATCGTCGAGGTAATCATTGCAAAGCAGCGTAACGGCCCAACTGGCAAGGTCGAGTTGGTATTCCTCAAAAACTACAACAAGTTTGTCAATCTGGAGAAAGCGCATAGCGGACCATGAACAACGACGAATCGGAACAACTAGCAGGGTTGACGGTGCCGCGCACACTGACGCGGAAAGAGCGCCGCGAAATGATGCTTAAGCAGCAAAAGCGCCGGCGTCGGCGCAGGCGAGCGCGCGTGCGTCGCGTCAAGGCATGGCGCGCCTTGCGCAGCCTACAGTTTTGGACGCGGGCGGCAATTGCGCTCGTACTGCTACTATTGCTTGCATTTTGGGCGCGCTTTGCGTACGTGTATGACATTCCGAGCTATGCGGCGTCTGTTCTGCCGCCCCACATACGCGCATATGTCACAGTCAAGCCGTGGTGGTTTGGACCGCCTATATTCGATCTCGGCCTGTACGCCCCGGATTTAAGTAGCGGAACCATTTCGGATCCTTATGCGGTGCTGTTATACAAGCTGGGGCAGTATGCGCCGATATTGACTCATCCACAAATCATTTGGGTAAGCCACTGACACCGTCGAAAGGAGGGCGTCATGTGCAGCACATTCTGGTCGTCGAGGACGAAGAGCCTATTGCCAATATCCTACGCTTTGCACTCGAACGCAGTGGCTACCGCGTGACATGCGCATACGACGGGCGCGAGGCGATCGATCTCTGGCGTGCACATGCGCCGGACTTGATGTTGCTCGACGTGATGTTGCCAGAGTTAGACGGTTTTGATGTATTGCGCACTGTACGCCAGACCTCGGGTATACCTGTCATCATGCTGACCGCTAAGGACGACGAAGTCGACAAGGTACTTGGCTTGGAACTTGGTGCAGATGATTATGTGACCAAGCCTTTTAGCACGCGAGAGTTACTTGCGCGTGTCAAGGCGAACCTCCGGCGCGCCGGCGACGTGTTGAACGATGGCAAGGAGAGCGAGCGATATATTGTGCAGGATCTCGTCATCGACCTGCAAGAGTATAGCGTGACCAAGGGTGGACAGCCCATTTCGCTGACCCATCGCGAGTTCCAAGTTCTTGCATTGCTCGCGGCTCACCCTGGGCGCGTATTTACTCGGGAACAGCTCGTCGACCAGGTTTGGGGCATCGACTATGTGGGGGACACGCGAGCGGTCGATGTGACGATTCGCCGCTTGCGCGAAAAACTGGAACCTGATCCGAGCCAGCCGCGCTATGTCATGACACGGCGCGGCGTCGGCTACTATGTGAGGAACGAATAAATGCGCTGGCGGAGTCTGCGCGTCAAACTTGTACTGGTGTACACCTTGCTCATCCTGTTTGCGGTCGAACTGATTGGTGCGTACTTCGTACGCGCCCTGACGTCTTCCTTGATTCACAATCAAGCCGCGGCGGCCAAAAACCAAGCTCAACTTATGGCAACCTTGGTGGCGCCACAAATCCAAAGCGACGCCAAAAGTGTGGGCACATCCATTACGACCGTCCTGCAATCGGTTCCTCAGTTTTTGAACGGAACCGTGTACGTTCTGAACCAGGATGGCTACGTGATGTACACCACCGCGGGTGGGGCGTTAATTGGACAAAAACGCATTGATTCTGTCGCAACAGAGGCGTTATTACATCACTCAAACGCCCAATCTGTACGTTATGACCCAGTCTCAAAGAGCCACTTGTTGGCGATTGCGGTTCCCATTGAACTCCACGGGTCATACCTTGGCATCCTCGAATACGTATTATCCATACAATCCACATACGAGACGATTCATCAAGCCACCAGCATTTTTTACACCGGATCGATGGGGGTTCTTGTGCTTACCGTCATTCTTGGCATGGTCGTCGCACGTGCCCTCACGCGTCCTGTGCTGGAAGTGACGCGGCAGGCACAGATTATGGCAAAAGGTGACTTTTCAAAGCGACTGACGGTGAGTGGGAACGACGAGTTTGGAGAACTCGTTGCGTCCATCAACCATCTTGCGGATGAACTCGACGAGGCGCTTGCCAGCAATCGACTGGAACAGGAACGCCTGCGCGCCGTCATCACGTCGATGGGTGAGGGCGTCATTGTCCTCGATTCGTCGTGCCAGGTGTTGATGATGAATCGGGCAGCCAGGCAAATGCTGCGGACTGCTGCGAACGAAGAGGACGAAGCGCTCGCGCTCCTAGAGCTCGATGACATGGCGAAGGCAGATGTATCATCTGGTGTTCGCCAAGTGCGCGTTGTTGGCAATGCCATTTTTCATATCATCCTGACGAGTATCCAGCGGCGCGGCCAAATTGATGGCTTCGTGGCTGTCGTGCGGGATGTCACAGAGCAGGAACAGCTTGAGCAAGCGCGTCGCGACTTCGTCAGCAATGTTTCGCACGAGTTGCGCACGCCGCTGACGACCGTGAAGTCATACATCGAAGTTCTGCGCGATCTCGATGACGATGAACACGCAACCAGGCAGGAGTTCCTAGGCGTGATCGCAGAAGAGACGGACCGCATGGTACGCCTCACGCGGGACTTGCTGCAACTGTCGGGGCTTGATCGCGGTGGGTCAAAGGCTTTTGCGCTACAAGCGTTACGGGTTCAACCTTTACTTGCCGGGGTGGCACAACGCTTTGCGCTACAAGCCTCGCGTCAGCAATTGAGATATCGCGTGCACGGACCCACAGAGGCGTCCTTGGCTGTGTATGGAGATAGCGACATGGTCAATCGCGTCCTTGACAATCTGATTTCGAACGCGCTCAAATATACCGCGCCTGGCGGTGAGATCGACGTCCACGTAAAAGCGGCTGACGAAGTTGTCACGTTTGCTGTGTCGGACAACGGCATAGGTATCCCTGCTGAGGATTTGCCCCATGTCTTTGAGCGGTTTTACCGGGTTGAAAAGGGGCGCAGTCGGCGTCGCGGCGGGACAGGCCTTGGCCTTGCGCTTGCTCGTGAGATGGTTGAGCGCATGGGTGGGGAAATCCGCATTGTCAGTCAACCCAACCAAGGGACGACGGCGTACGTTTCATTGCGGCGCGCAGAGGAGGGGACCCTATGATGCCATCCTTCCTACGCACGTTAAAAACGGCGATTCTCGTCCTGTTGGTGGCAAGCAGCATGGTTTTGAGCTTTTTGCTGTGGTCAGACAATCTCCAAGAAGGGAGCGAGATTGGTCTGGCCCAGCCACATTCTTTACCTATCGCGGCGACGCCGAGTTTGGGGCAAACGATCCGGCCATATGAGATAGACGTGGAGACAGGCGATAGACATACTGTGATCCGGCCAGGTAGTGCAGCGTATGCATTTTGGACAGGACAATTGCTCACAGCTCGACCGATGCATCCGATTGTGAGCACCGCCATGCCGAGCAGTGCCACTTTGCGCGTTTCCTTTCAGTTTGGTATTCCACTGAACGGGGCTATCGGCAAGGCATGGTTGGATGGTCTAGGGCAGGAGTTGGTCGGTTGGCAATGCCGCACCATCGTGATCTATGCAATGTCAGGTTGGCGTACTTGTAACATGGCGTTGATAGGCAACGACGCGGGCGGGCAGACGCAAATCTTCATAGAACAAACAACTCTTTCCGTGTCGTCACTTGAGAGCACGGCGCAAAGTGAAGCAGAAGCGGCTCCCTACAGCGTTTGGGACGACTTTGAGGGAGAAAGCAGGGTTCCTGAGAATGGACACATGCAACGCATTGTGTATAGCTATACGGAACCAGAGGCCTTGCCGCTCATTCAGTCGTTTTTCCTCAATCCACAAGCAATCACCAAGATCCAAGAAAACGCTTCAACGACACTCTGGACTGACGGCAGTCGAGCTGTGCAAATCGACAAGGGTGCAGACCAGCTGGAATATGAGGATCCGAATGCAGGAGCTTCGGGCCTGCATTCGGAAGACTATCTCACCGCAATCGACTTCCTGCACGCGCACGGGGGCGGCCCGGAGAATCTGATTGGGTTTGACTTGCTTGGCATGTTGACCGTCAATTTGAATGGCCCGACGTTGTCGTTCGCGCAGTTTGTCGATGGCTACCCGATTCTCGACAATGCGGCCGACTATAATCTCGACATTGAGAGTGGGCACGTACTCGAGTTTGATCGTCCATTATGGACGCTCTCAACAGTCGTAAGGCAAACTCAAGTTAGCGTGATCGGGCAAAGTCAACTAATTTCGTCTCTGGAGAGGCTTGGTTCACGCGTCAATGTGCATACGTTTCACGTGGAACTTGGGTATGTCCCGGTGCGCCAGAGTATGCCCGCAGGTGAGATAGAACTGGAGCCGGCTTATTATGTGACCAACAACGGTGGCGACGTCTGGGTCTTGGATGCCGTGAATGGCGCTATCATTGCGGAGGGGTTGGCGTGAATTGGGAGGTTGCAAAGTCGTGGCTGATTGCACTGTTTATTGTTCTGGACGCCGTGCTTGGGTGGCAGTTGTATGAGTCGAGGCAGCTAGCAAGTGATTATGCAGAATCGCCTGCGGACTTGCTTGCCAATACGAAGACGCTACTGGCGAACCACGGATTCAGTTTGGACACGCAGGTGCCAAGTGGGCAACCCAACCTTGTGACCTTTCAGGCGGACCTTGCCAATCCCAAGTTGAGTGCGTTGGTACAGGCTGCATTCCCAAATGTAAAAGGCAAGTTGACCTATACAGGAAATGTGGGTGTGACCACCAACCAGGGTAGCATTACCGTCACTGCACAAGGCAATTGGACGGTTGAGTACCAAAGTCCTATGCAGATTACAACGACACATACGGTGCTGTCCTACGTATATCGGGGCAGTGAATACACACCGGATCCCATCTCGTCGGATCCGAATCATGCGGTGTATTATGAGATGGTGGACAATTACCCGATTTTTGATGCGGCCATTGTCAGTACAGAATCCAAAGGGCTCTTGGTGGCGTACAGTCAGACACTGGTCGAACATGTTGTGGCCAATAGTTCACCGAAGCCAGTCATCAGTGCATTGGACGCCTTGGACAGTTTGGCCGACGCAGTTGATAAAACCGATACGGCGACGAGCAGTACGGTCGTCAGGGTCGATCTCGGATATGCGCGCAAAGTTCAGGTTGCGTCAGGAAACCAGCAGGTGCTACAAAGCTACTGGTTTCCGGTGTGGCGCATCGTAACGACTGCAGGAACCTATTACGTCAATGCGTTTACGGGAGAGGTCGAAATGGCCACCGCATTTTAGTCATTTTCGATACAAATACGGTCTTGCAACCGTAAGGAGGTTCCGGTAGTGCGTTTTTCAGTACTTGCGAGCGGGAGCAATGGCAATGCCGTCTATATTGAGGACGGTGAGACCAAGATTCTGCTTGATGCAGGCATCAGCGGCAAGCAGTTGCAGACGCGATTGCAATTCGCCTGTACCCAGGAAATATCGAATCTCACTGCCATTTTAGTCACACATGAGCATGACGATCACGTACGCGGTTTGGCACAGGTATGCAAAAAAAGTCAAGCTCCAATTTATATGACTGAAGGTACATACGCAAACCTGCCAGATAAGGCGAGACTGGAAGATGAGTCCCGCTTTCAAGTGGTTCGCGAAGAAGAGTCGTTCACCATCGGCGATATCCAAATCACGCCTTTTGCCGTGTCGCACGACGCCGAGCAACCCGTGGCATATCGCTTTGATACGCCTGATGCCAGCCTTGCCGTTGTGACTGACCTTGGGTACGTCAGTGATCGCCAAAAGGAGCTTCTGCAAAACTGTGACGCTTATGTGTTTGAAAGCAATCACGATACGGACATGCTACGCGCCGGCAGGTATCCATGGCACCTAAAACGGCGGATTCTCGGTGATAAAGGCCACTTGTCTAACGTCGACGCAGGTTACGCATTAATCGACATCCTCCCGGAATCGCCTGTTGAGGTCTTTCTGGCTCATCTAAGCGCAGATAACAATCTGCCCGATCTGGCCGAATTGACTGTCGAGCAAATCGTGATCGACGCCAGACCCAGATTGGCTGAGGTCCTTACACTTAAACGTACGAGCCGCCAAGAGGCAACGACGTTAACGGAAATTTCCCGGGCAAGAGTATGATCCCATGCCTCAACGCCCAAAATAACCCCTGATTATGATCGCGTGGTACGGTGTTGGCCCCATCCACGCAGGCCGGCAGGAGGGGTGTTGAGGTGAACGGAAACCAGGACAGAGAGCAATCGCGCCGCTCGAGGCGCTTATGGTCAGGGAGCGCAGCTCGCTGGATGACAGTGGTCGCCTTGTCGGCACTATCAGGATCTGCTTTGACCATCGGGTTGACACGCGTTTCTGCAGAAAGCCACCATGTGGCTCAGCCAAAGCCCATGGCGACACGGTTAGTTGGGCAGCCGATGACCATCCAAATTTCAAGTGATGTCACACAAGCGGTTCGCAAGGTCGAACCGGATGTGGTTGGAGTCGAGAACTATCAACTGGTCTCTAATTTTTTCTCGCAGCAATCCAAGTTGCAGGCTACCGGCATTGGTACTGGTGTCATGTTTTATAAGGATGATAAGTCAGCGTATCTGGTTACGAACAATCACGTGGTAGAAGGCGCTGCAAAGGTGGATATTGTTCGCGATTCAGGCAAGCACTACAACGCTGAGGTCGTGGGAACGGACCCGTACACCGATCTCGCGGTGTTGAAGGTTCCGGCCAGCGTTTTCAAAGGCGTTGACGCCATCAATTTTGCCGATTCCGATAAAATTGAAGCGGGGGAACCAGCAATTGCGATTGGCACGCCGTTAGGGCTTGACTTTGCGGATACGGTGACAAGCGGTATTGTAAGCGCCAAGTCGCGCATCATGCCAGTACAGGATGAGGCAACTCAACAGACTTTGGACTACCAGACGGTTATTCAAACAGATGCGGCCATTAACCCGGGCAACAGCGGCGGTCCGTTGGTCGACATTCATGGCGATGTGATGGGCATCAATAGCAGCAAAATCGTTGCGCAAAATTTTGAAGGTATGGGCTTTGCAATTCCGTCAAACGAAGTTAAAGTCGTGGCCAAGCAACTCATGCAAACTGGGCATGCAATTCATCCCGCACTTGGGATTGAGGCGTATTCATTGACTTCGCTGCCACAACAGATGTGGCCGGACGTGCCGGTGGATTACGGTGTGTGGGTTAAGAAAGTCACTTCTCCAGAGACACGTGCCGCAGGCCTGCGCTCCAATGACGTAATCGTCGGTTTAAATGCGACAACGATTCGCACGATGGCTGACTTGCGGACGCAGGTGTTCCAGACGAAGCCGGGGGATACGGTGACACTGAAGGTGTACCGGGACTCTCGCCTTGTGACGATGCGAGTGAAAATTGGCTCGATGGACACGCAATTGACGACGGGAGATGTGGGCTCTCCGTAAAGCAGGGGACGGGGAACATGCAGGTTGCCGTGATCGCGGTAGGGAAAGTGAAAGAGCGTTATTGGCTGGAGGCGCTTCGCGAATACGAGAAGCGCCTTTCGGCTTATGTCGAGCTGACCATGCACGAGGTTCCGGACGAGCCGGTGCCGGAGCGCATGAGTGAAGCGGACAGGCAGCAGGCTTTGGCGCGGGAGGCGGATCGCATTGAGAAGCTGTTACGCCCCCGCGACGGGGTCATCGTGCTCGACATTGGTGGGAAGCAGCTTTCATCGGACGGTTGGAGCCAGGCGTATGCCGATTTGCAGGCGCAGGGGTACGGGAGACTCGCGTTTGTGATTGGCGGATCTTGTGGTGTGCACGACCGCCTGCGGAAACAGGCGACGATGCGCTGGAGCTTTGGGCCGATCACGCTGCCACATCAACTGGCGCGAGTGGTGCTGCTTGAGCAGTTATATCGCGGGATTAGGATTATGCGGGGGGAACCGTATCACAAGTAAACTGAGGATCAGAGTACTGTGTTGCACGGCTGAATGGAAGGTTGTCGCTAAGTTGCGCACATGTCTATGCCATAAACGCACTAACCGATAATCGTTATCCGATTTCGTGATAATTGTACATGCCCTTATGACCAGTATGGATGCCTACAGGCGCTGGGAGCAAACAAAGACCATTTCGAGGTGCGCCTTGTAAACTATGAATACTGTGATGCCAACTCAGCATTTTGGAAATCTAACTGGAAAGAGGGCTTGTAGGTGAGTGTGCTGTGGTTGGGACGTCTGCGGCTATGGTGGTTCTCCTGTGCCATCGTGATCGTAATCGTGTGTGTTTGGAAGGAATGGACGGGTTTAGCGCATATCCACTTCCTGGGCTATGATTATGCGTTTTTTTATACGGCATTCCTGCATGTCATCGAGGGGCACGTGACATGGGCCGCATTATACAGTGGTACTTCGGAGCGTGCATTTCTGCAAACTCACCACTATCCAATGGATATGCACAATCAATATGTCTATCCACCGCAATTTGCTTGGTTATTCTCCTGGCTCGCCTGGTTGCCTTTTGGAGTTTCGCTGGCCGTATGGCGGTTGTTAACGGTTCTATGTGGCGTATTCGGCGTATTTTGGACGGCGAAGCTGTTGTGGGGGAGATTGCGCCGTGGTTATCTGTTGGGTCTCATGGTTGCAGTAATGACTTTGACTCCATTTCAATTGGACCTCGCTGTGGGCAACGTGAATACGGTGCTGTTCGGCTTCTTGTCGCTCGCTTTCTATCTTTTATATCGACGTAAATTAGAGACCGTCGCTGCACTGCCTATAGCCCTGGCTATTTTGGTGAAAGTTACCCCCATCGTCATTTTGCTCCCGCTTGCCATGCAGCGAAAATGGAGGACGATATGGTACACAGCTGTGTTCGGTACTTTGATCATACTGGCATCATGGTGCTGGTTGGGACCTGGGAGCACGTTTGGATACGCTATCCACTTCCTACAATTTAGCCACGACAGTATGCAAAATGGGCCGGCACCATACAATCAGTCGCTACTCGGGGTGATGGAACTTTTCCTAGTTCATCTGAAGGGTCTATACCACCAACCTATGCTCCAGTTCACCTTCAATATCTACGCCGTAGCGGTCTTGGCGGCCATTGTGTGGAGGATTCGTCAGGCCAAGCACACCGAGGCTCACGTAAGTGTAGGGCTCACGTCGATGTTACCCATCTCGGTATCGCCGTTGCTTGAACAACCGCATATGGTTTTCACATTACCTGCAATGTTAACCGGACTCTACATGGCAGAACGGATGAACGTCAGTATCAAGTCGCGGTACCTCGCTATCATCGCACTTGCATACGGTCTTCAGACCTTGCCGGTGACGTTCTTGTTCAATGATCTGACCCGGAGATTACCGTCGCTTTTCTGGTTACACACACAAATGTTTGTGTCTCTCGTTTGCCTTATCGTCATGCTGCTTGTTTTACAACATCCTAGCATCCTAAAACAATTAGATGTGTCATTATAAGGGGGTGAGTTAACCAGGTTTTATTCAAGAGTGTTTGGTATTGAGTCAATACAGTGGACACTCCAAAACCGAGAATGGATATGGTCAGTCTCTGAAGCAGCTGAAAGTACATAGAACCGTGCGTTTACGTTGTGCCATTTCATTGCTCTAAGGGGATAGCCTGACATGCGGTACATACTTTTCGTGATGGATGACATGACCATTCGGTCCGATGCCGAGCTTACGAATGGCACGGCAACCTCGGACGAGAGAGCGGCGATCGACGCCTTCAATGACCGACTAATGGCCGATGGCTACTTGCTTTTCGCCGGCGGTCTCGGATCTCCGAATTCGGCCACTGTGATAGACAACCGCAGTGGAGCTGCCGTTGTCATTGACGGGCCATCCTCAGAATCAAAGGAGTATGTCGCTGGAATATGGATCATTGATGCTCCTGATTTGAGCGTTGCACTTAGGCTTGCCGCTGATGGATCGAGGGCTTGCAATCGGAAAATCCAAGTACGGCAGTTTCATTCAGCGTGATCGGTATCTAGAGGATTTATTGGTGGAAATACGCGAGGTGATGGCGTTGCCGTCATTTTGATTGGCACTTCGGCGATTCAACATCGTTGTGGGGGCATGACTGTGCGCAGGTCTTCTTGACCGGACAAGAGCGATTTTGTGGGTATACGATTGAAACCACACAAAAAGTGCCGCCTTGCTCCTGGTTCAGAATGCACTGTCGCATACATTCATGAGAGGGAGTATAAGAACGGCATAATTCCATGTGATTTTGGATAGAGATCCTAGGCACGAAGCGAATCCTTGTTCCATTTTTCGGACAGGTGGATAACCTCCTTATAATTCAGGCAGATGGAGGATTGAACCCAGTCTTGGCGTGTGGCCTCAGGGAGCTGGTTTGCCGCTGTTGTCCACGTGTAATCATGTAGAAAACGAACGAAGTTCTCTTGCATATGTGCCCTCCTGTTTCAGAGACATCCTGAAAGCGTTATCGAGATGGTCCGTCAAAGCTGTACGATTGTCAACCACTTAACGTTGCATACAGCCTCAGAGGGCAGTTTTTATCTGCTTTCAACCATTTTAAAATGTAGACTAGCGATGGCTCGTACCATGGTTACCATCATCACCGCAGGTTTATCAACCGTCACGGTTGGAGTGGCTGCCCCGATAAGAGTGGGGCAGCCACGTTGCCAATCACTGATGAAACATGGGGAAATTCGGCGTATGTGTCTGGCCGTAAGCGGGCGTGGATAGCGGGCGCTGGTATGCGGATTGTACTTCCGCGCCCAACCTGTCACACATTTGCTGAATGTGTTGCAGTTGTTGCATGACCATCTGGTGCCCTTGTAACGCCTGTTGGATCATTTGCGCGGCTTGGCGTTCTCGTTGCGCCAGCTGTTCGAGCGTTTGGGCGTTTTGTAGTTCTTGTTGCATCATTTGTTGATACTGCATCGACGCTTGTTGGGTCTGCTGCATCAACTGCTGTACCGTTTGTCGACACTGGCTCAGATAGGTGTACGTCGTGTTCAGGTTATCCATGCACAAGCCTCCGTTTTACACAAACTTGGTAAACTCAATTCGAAGGCTAGAATGCCCGGTCCAGGGCGGTGTATACCAATTTGCAAGTGCGATCGCGCTTTGCCCCATGCACACCTTTGTAGGCTGTGTAGGGGTGGATCTTGGATGTGTTACCGTCTGGCCTCATCGTGATCGCCTTTAGCACCGCGAAAGCGCACAAGTGCGTATATCCATACAATCAACAGAAACACGACTCCAGAAAAGACGGATACGCGCGTGAGTGGCGATAGGACGATGAACACGAACGTGCCGACGAGCAAGCACATGCCGAAGTAGGACAGAATTGGTCGGCGTAATGTGGAATGTTCTGTGATCGATGCAGATGTCATGGTTACCCTGCGCCCGGTGACATGCAGCAATAGAATGATAAACCAGGTCCACAACGACGCGAATGCGGAGGCACTGGTGATCCATACATAGGCGTAATTTGAGTTTAGGTACGTGATCAGTATGCCAATTCCGATGGCCAGTGACGTCAGCCAGACAGCTACGTGGGGCACGTCTTTTCGGTTCAGGCGCGCCAGTCCACTCGAGAGATGTCCTTGTCGAGCCATGGCATACAGCATACGACTACCACCATAAAGGCCCGTATTGCAGGACGACAAACCGGAACATACGATGACTAAGTTGACCAGGCCTGCCGCAATCGGGATGCCGGCGCGTGCAAACATCAGGGCGTACGGACTGCCGTTATGGTCAATGAGGTAAGTCCATGGGAAGGCACAAAGCATGACGAACATGGATCCGATATACACCACGAGTACTCGCCAGGTCACGCTGCGAAAGGCGCGTTGCAACGTGCGTTTCGGGTTGGCTGTTTCCGCGGCCTCGACGCCAAGCGTTTCGATACCGCTGTAGGCCTGCACGACGAGCGACAGGGCCATCACGGCTCCCAGCCATCCGTTTGGCAGAAAGCCGCCGTGTGCGTACAGGTTTGCGATACCTAGTGGACCGCCAGTATGCAACCAGGGGGTCGCCATCATGAGTAAACCAAACACGATAAAGACGGCGATGGCCAAGGCCTTCAGCACGGCGAACCAGTATTCGATCTCGCCAAACATGCGCACGATGAGCAGGTTGGATAGCGTAAATAACGCGAGCGCAATCAGACCTGGCAACCAGGCCGGAACATTTGGCGCCCAAAATTGAATTAACTTGCCGATGGCGGCTAGCTCCGACATCACGGTCGCCACCCAGTAAAACCACCACATGCCTGCCGTCACAAACCCGAGCCTATCACCCCATCTGTGCTTCGCAAGCATAGCGAACGATCCCGCGGACGGATCGGCAACCGTCATTTCGCCTAAAGCGCGCATCACAATGGCCACCATCACGCCACACAGCACGAAGTCCAGGATCACGGATGGGCCAGCGAGTCGTACGGAGACGGTCGCCCCATAAAAGAGTCCGACACCAATCACGCCGCCAAACGCGAGCATCTGCACGTGACGGGCCGAGAGTGCCCGCCGCAAGTGCCGTTCACTGCGCGATGCGTTTCCAATTTCGTTGTCCATGCCATCACCACCAGGTAGGCTATTACGCTTACCCTATGGCCGAGGCAGGGACATTTGTGTAGGATTCCAGCCTATGGTGAACTTTGCCCACTCTGCAAAAAGTCCCGAAACAAGATGGTCGCCCTCGTTTCAAACGCGGAGCGCCGCGTGACAATCGAGAACCAGCGGGTGATGGGTTCGTGGAGTGCCGGTACGATGCGCAGCGTTCCCCATGCCAGCTCTTTGCGAACGACCCAGCGCGACAACAGTGCAATGCCAAGTCCGGCCTCCACAGATTCTTTAATGATTTGCGTGCTATTGTACTCGGCGACAGACGTGGGAGCGATACCGAGGCGGATAAAGAGCTGATCGACAAATTCCCGCGTGCCTGAGCCAGGTTCGCGAATCATCCAGTTGGCTGCCGCGAGATCAGCCGGGGTGACGTCACCTTCAGGCGGCCACGGCGCGTTCTTCGCGCATACAACGACCAACTCGTCCTCGGCAAAAGGCGTCAGTTCCACGTCATCGTGCACCACATCGCGACCTTCCACCACGCCGATATCGAGATCGCGCACCGCTACGCGATGGGCGATGGTTTGTGTATTTGCGATCTCGACGATAGGTTGAATCATCGGGTACCGCTTGCGAAACGAGGCAATCACATGCGGCAGCACATATTCGCCGTAAGTAAGGCTGGCGCCGATGCGCAGGGAGCCGGATGGCTCCTCTTTGGCTTCCTCTAGCATGCGTTCCATGCGACTGTATAGCGCGAGGATTTCCTTTGCATGTCGATAGACAATCTCGCCGGCAGGATTTAAGCGAATCCTTCGCCGTTCGCGATCGAGCAGGCGGACATCGAGTCGCTGTTCGAGCGCTTGAATGTGTTGGCTGATGGCCGGTTGGCTAATGTGCAATTTCTTTGCGGCATGTGTGAAACTTTGTTCTTCCACGACGGTGACAAACACGCGAAGTTGCCAATCCACGCAATGCCCCCCTTGTGACATAAAGATAATGAATTCCTTATCACCTATATTGACATTATGTATTTTACCTAATCGTTAACAAGACATACCATAAAGACGATTAGCACAGAAGGGGGTAGACCTGTATGCGCGTCGTTCGACAATTCGGGTTAAATTGGTTCACAACGGTAATGGGCATTGGCATTGTTGCTGCTCTGACATACACGTCACCCATAACCATCCCGTTGCAACATGTGGTGGGCGTCACTCTGTTTGCGGCGTTGAACGTGGTGTTTATATCTGCATTTGTCATGTGGCTCTTGCGCTGGGTGCTCGCAACGGAAACTGCGGTGGACGACTTCCGTAAACCTGGGAGAGCGCTTTTTTATGGTGCATTCGCCATGGGATTAAACGTGGTAGGGAACGATTACTTTTTGATTGGAACCCACCTCTTGCCACGTTTACTAGCAATTCACATCAGCATCGGTATCTGGCTGGCTGGCACATTGGCGTCGCTGTTCACGGTCATTGTTGTTCCATACCTTTTGTTTGCCGAACATCGCGTCGAACGCGAAGAGACGGTAGCCTCATGGCTCATTCCGTTGGTGCCACCGATTGTTGCGGCGGCTACTGGAACCAATCTCCTTCCATACGTGGGTGGAAGCGCAGTGCAGTTTGCCATGTTGGCTGTTATCGTTGCCATGTTCGGCGTGACCTTCTTTCTATTTATTCTGATGAGCACCTTGGTCTATGCGCGTTTGGTATATCATCGCCGTTTGAGTGGCCAGGAGGCACCGAGCCTATGGGTGGAAATTGGGCCTATTGGCATGTCGATGGGGACGATGTGCGGCTTGCCTATTCAGGCAAGTCATCTGTTTGGGGCGTATGCAAACGCCTTGCATGCATTTGCCGAGGTGTTTGCGATGGCCATGTGGGGCATTGGCGTTTGGTGGATTCTCATATCGACAATGCATACGCTTTTGCACGTGACTCGTCGCGGAGATGGACTGCCGTTTCACCTTGGCTGGTGGAGCTACGTATTTCCGATTGGCAGTTTTACGAGTGGAACCTATGCCCTTGACCACCTTATGGGACATTCGTTTTATGCGATAGCGGGGGTCGTCCAGCTTGCCATCTTGTGGGTGTGTTTTACAGTTGTCTTTGTGCGTACAACGATGGGAATCGTCAAAGGGGAACTCATGACATGGCGAGCGGCGCACCAGTTGGAGGGCAGTGAGCATGTTTGCGCGCAGGCCAAGCGAGCGTAACGGTAAGATGGGGTGTACGCAAAGAGCCGCGCCCCTTACGCATGCCCCCTAGTATCCTCCTTGTCGACGATGTACAATATGATTAAACACAATCGATCAGATAACCAGTCGGCAAACACATCGAAAGGTGTGGGCGCAAAGCTACGGGTCTACAGGCAGATGCTGCCCATGATGGCCGAGTTGCACCCAAATCCCTGCGGCACCGTTGCTAGGGATTTTTTATTTTTTAGGATGGGATGGGGAAGTTGTGTGAACCAAAGTCCAAGGCGATCATCCAATGTGCATTCAAGTGGCCTTTCCTCTCGCGATCCCTTTGCCTGGCTGTCTAGGCAGGCTCCCATCGCCGTTTACGGTGTCGATCCACAGGGCAGAGTCACCGTGTGGTCGCCGCCTGCCGAACGCATATTCGGGTGGCTTGAGGACGAAGTCATCGGCCGCGAGGTACCCTTTGTGCCTGACGATGAGCGGGAACAGGCTAGACAACTCGTTCACCACGTACGCCGGCATGGATCCGTCAATGGAAGACTCGTGAAACGCCAGACCAAATCAGGCCAGACCATCGATGTTGTCGTTTGGGCTTATGCGCAATATGACGAAGCCGGTCAATACCAAGGTGTGCTCGCGTTTGCAACGGAGGACTTTCGAACAACCGAGCTCTCTGCTCAACTGGAGCAAGCCAAAACCACGATTGAGCGAATCTTGGACACGGTCGATGTTTGTCTGTTTGCGCACGACATTCAAAACCATAGGGTCGTTTATGGATCCAAGGGCGGCGAAAAGATTTATGGGTACACTCATGAAGAATTCCGCCAAAACCCGATGCTTTGGCTAGAGGTGGTTCATCCAGACGACACCGAACTCGCCTATGTACCATTGAACGGGCCGGGCCCCATCCGCACGGAGTACCGCATTATTCGCAAGGATGGCGAGGTGCGCTGGGTTGCCAACAGTTTATATCCGCGCTATGACGATTGCGGAAGGCCCGTCTTCGTCGAGGGGTTAACCATTGACATCACAGAGCGCAAAGAACACCAACGTGAGTTATTCAAGATGGCGTATACCGACTTGTTGACCGGTCTGCCAAATCGACAGCGGTTTGAGCTGGACCTTGCAGATAGCGTCACGAAGGCGTTGGAAGGACAGACCAAGCTCGCTGTGATGTTGCTTGACTTCGACGGGTTTAAAAATGTGAATGACACGTTTGGCCATCACTTTGGTGACGAGACACTAAAGGCCATCGCGGCCCGCTTGCGGGAAGCTACGGCGGATGGGGCCACCGTATACCGCATGGGTGGCGACGAATTTACCATCGTGATCGATCCGGTGACAGGGGAGTGCGACGTACGAGAGCAGGCGGAACGCTGTCTAGCTCGATTCCAAGAGCCACTATGCGTCGGCGGCGAGCTTTTGACCATTGGTTGTAGCATTGGCGCGGCCATTTGCCCGGACCACAGCTCGGACGTCGACACGTTACAGAGGTACGCGGACATGGCCATGTATTCCGCAAAAGAGCATGGGGGACAGCAGTATCGAATCCATCTTGCGCAGAGGCAGACGTGAGTGCATTGGCGCTTGTACCTAATCTTCTCGCCGTGGCGCGTGCGGTGTCGAATCTTGCGGAGATTGGCGTTGCCGTTGTGATCAAACAGCGGGAGCAGTGAGATGCCTTGCGGCGCGAATAGGCTGCGGCCATTTGCAGGGCTTTGTGGCCTATCCGCCGCAGCCGCCTTCCGCAGTCTGAACTCAATCATCCGCCGCGGGTGCGAACGGACTTGACGGGTGACCCGCTTAAAACTCTGGATTTCGCTTGCGGAAACCCAGCCACATTTGTCGTGCCGCCTCTGCCAAATCCTCGCGCGAGGCGTGCAATCGCCGTTCGGAATCACCATAGCCGATTTCGATCTCGCCGCGTCGGAGTGACGCAAAGACGCCATCGGCGAACTCGTTGAGGGGCGCGCCAAATGTGTGGAGTCCGGGACCACCGAGATCGGTATTGACGGCTGGAGGCAAGATTTCAATAACGTCCACCTTGGTGCCTTCCAGTTGCAACCGCAGGCTCTGTGTGAACGAGTGGAGTGCCGCCTTAGTCGCACTATAGATGGGAGCCCACGTTGCAGGCGCCAAGGCCAAACCGGACGACACATTGATGATAGCTGCATGTGGTTGTTTGAGTAAGTGTGGGAGCAGGCGCAGGGTAAGATGAATGGGTGCATCGAAGTTAATGGCGATTTCTTGATGGAAGTGCGCCCATTCCTCCTCCGTGCGCTGCACGTTGACCCACTGCTGAATGCCGGCGTTGTTGACGAGGACATTCAGGTTCGGGAATTCGCGGAGAAGTAAGTCGCACAGCTCGACGCGGTCGTGTTCGTTGCCGACGTCGCAGACACGCGTGTGGAGTGCAGGGAATTTCGCCTTTGCTTCCTCTAGCTTGTCAGCGCGGCGTCCACAAATGATAATTTGATTTCCGGCTTCCAAAAAGCGCTCGGCAAACGCTAGGCCGATGCCCGAGGCGCCGCCAGTGATCAGGATGGTATTGCCGCTTTCTCGCATGAGGGATGCTCCCTTCCGGTCGGTGTGAAGAGCCAGGTTAGGCTTCGGAATCGACACCAAGCTTCGTCAACAGATAGAGAAGTTGAAGTGCCCCAACCATGGCGAGTCCCAATAGTATCACGAGCGCCAATTTCGATCCAAACAAGCCTGTAAATATCGCGCCACTAATGGTCAATGTCGTAAACGCACCGACTCCGGCAAGCGCATAGCCAAGCCAATTCCGCTGTGTCGGCGATGGCATCTGCGCGGTGCCCCAGTTATAGCGTCGCCAGATGGGGCCCTGTGGCTTAGCGCTATCGTTCGCCTGCGTTTTGCCCTCGGTTCGCGTCTGCTTGCGGTGCTCTTTGGGTTTGTGGGGCGTCGATCTCGCCTTTGTATCTTTAACTCTGCTGCCGTCAGACGGAGCGTTTGTTGCACCCGTGGATGCGGTCAGTGACAGGTCATATTGTTCGCGCATGCGTGGATCACTCAATGTGGAGAATGCCTGCGCAATCTTTCGAAATTGGCGTTCAGCAAATGCGCGATCCGGGTGTACATCGGGATGCCAAGTCTTCGCCGCGCGTCGATAAGCAGCTTTAATCTCACTTGCCGACGCGGAGGACGGGATACCGAGCACCTCGTAGTGCGTCAGCGCAATTGGCGATCCGCATTTGCCGCAGCGACAGCTGAGGCCACTTTCGACACGAATTCGATTTGTGGTTCGACAGGATGCGCATTGCTTAAACACAACCGTATCGCCCACTCCAGACACGCCCCTCATCCATAGCGATGGCATTCATATACATTGTAACACGGCACGGACAAACAACTGAAACAATTTCCACAACAGCCCCTTGACTCATACACCTAAATATATTAAATATACATAGTGGTTAAATAGTACACTCTCTAAAAAGATAGCGATCAAAAAAGCCGCAAAGGCAATATCGGGATCGCGAATACGAGGAGGAAGCGTATGAACCCAGCAAACAGTTTTCGTAAGGTCATCGTCTTTAACATCATTCTATTCGTCGTTTTGGTTGCGGCGGCCATCACGGGCTACTACTTCTACAACCAGTCGACATTGTATTTGAAGACGGACGATGCGCAAATCAGTGGGACACAAATTACCGTGGCAGCGCCTGCTACCGGCAAATTGATCAATTGGCAAGGCAATGTCGGGACGAATTTCACCAGTGGACAACAGGTAGCTGAAGTACAGACGCAAGAGGGGAACAAGGTGGTCGACATTCCAGTCACAATGCCCGCAGCCGGGACGATTGCGCAGGACGACGCGGTCAATAACCAGATTGTTGCTGCGGGCACGCCGCTTGCCTACGCATATGACATGAGTCACTTGTACGTCGTGGCGAACGTCAAAGAAACGCTGATCGACAAGGTCAAAGTCGGCCAGCAAGTCGACGTGTACGTCGCTGGCAAAGCAGGTTCCATCAACGGTACAGTAACCCAAATTGGCGATGCGACAGCGGGTACGTTCTCGCTTCTGCCAACGCAAAGCACGACGGCTGACTACACACCAGTGACGCAGGTCGTACCGGTGACCATCTCGCTCGGGACGACGGCCGGCAGTGGATTGGTCCCGGGGATGAGCGCGACGGTTCGCATCCATAAGTAAGAGGTGAGCTCAATGTCGAACGACACGCTGCAACCGACCGCGAACCAGGCGGTCATCGCCGCCTCGCCCGGTGCAGCTGGCGCCCCGCCGCAGGAAGCGGCGCATGGCCATCCGCACCGGGGTTCGATTCTTGCAACACTCATATTTGGCGCTTTTGTCGCCATTTTGAACCAAACCCTGTTAAACGTAGCTTTGCCGCATTTGATGTCGGCGTTTAACGTCAATGCCACCACAGCGCAGTGGCTGTCGACGGCCTACATGCTGACCAACGGCGTTCTGATTCCCATCACGGCTTTTCTGATGGGGACGTTTACGACGAGGCAGCTGTTTATTTCTGCGATGTCATTGTTCGTCGCCGGATCGTTTTTATGCTCCATTGCACCAGTGTTTTCTATGATGATCATTGGACGTATTGTTCAAGCATCCGGGTCAGCAGTCATGATGCCACTGCTCATGACGGTCATTTTGGAACTCTATCCGGCCGAGCAACGCGGCAAAGCCATGGGGACGATGGCTATTGCGATGTTTTTTGCGCCGGCCATTGGTCCGACCCTGTCCGGGTGGATGATCATGCACTGGTCGTGGCGCCTGTTGTTCTGGGTCATCATCCCGCTCGGCTTACTCGACATGATCATCGCCATCTTCGTGCTTAAGAACGTCTCGAAACCCGTTCGTCCGAAGTTTGAAGGCATTGGTTTGATTACGTCGTTGATCGCGTTTGTGAGTTTGCTCTATGGCTTAAGTGAAGCGGGTAATAAGGGTTGGGGCAATTCAACTGTAGATGTCTCGCTCATCATTGGCGGTGTTTTCCTTGTCATCTTCGTGATTCGCGAGCTGACCTGTAAGGACCCGATGCTCGATTTGCGCGTCTTTAGGTACGGAACGTTTTCCTTGACCACCATCGTCGGTTGTGTCATCAACATGGCCATGTTTGGTGGTATGATCCTGACGCCGATTTATTTGCAAAACATCCGTGGTTTTACGGCGTTGCAGTCCGGCCTTCTGATGTTGCCAGGAGCCATCTTAATGGGTGTGATGGCACCTGTTTCCGGTGCCGTGTTCGACCGCATCGGCGCTCGTCCGCTCGCCGTACTTGGGCTAGCGATCACGACGGTCGCAACGTACGAGTTCACAAAACTCAACGCGCAGACCACTTACGGCCACGTCATGCTGCTATACACCTTGCGCATGTTTGGCATGTCGATGCTCGCGATGACTGTACAAACGGCAGGTATGAACCAGTTGCCAAGACACCTCTACCGACACGGAACGTCGGCATCGAACACCGCGCGAACCGTTGCGTCGTCCATTGGTACGGCGGTGTTGGTGACGGTGATGACGGATCGCACGAAAGTGCATTACGCAGAATATCAGAACGTCATGACGAACAACAATCCGTCGGTGAGTGGGTTTTTCCACGAGCTTGTGCAATACTTTACGCTGCAGTTACACGATTCGACCGTCGCAGCGACGCAGTTGGCACACGAGGTGTTGTACGAGCTTGCAATGCAGCAGTCGACCATCCAAGGCATCAACGATGCGTTCTGGTGGGCGACGATGGGCTCTTTGCTCGCATTTGTGCTTGCCTTTTTCATTCGCCGCGTGAAGGCTCCGGAAGCGGCGCAAGCTGTGGCTGGCGCGGGTGGAGGATCTACCGAGGCTGGGGCCAAGGGTGCGCAGTCCCTGCCTGACGCGGTGCGACAACAGGAAGCTGAGGCGGTCGACGCGGTAGGTGAAAACAACTTGTCCGTAGAGGATACAGAGGTATCCACGCAAGAAGAGGACGGGTCGACTCCGCATGAAGAGGGAGATTTGACCGAAGGGGATCCGGCTTCTCCGCTCGACGGCGACATTCCTGAGGATGAATTTGACGATATCGATTCGCATCCGGATGTTGAACGAGAGCCAGAACCGGTACAATAAAATATGCTGTGGCACAGCGCTGCAAACGCCTTATGCGTTTTGCAGCGTTGTTTTCGTGGAAAGAGGGATGCATGCATGGGATCACTGAACTTTCGATTAGATGGGAAAATTGCGCTCGTCACGGGGGCGTCGCGGGGCATTGGGCGTGGGTTGGCACAACATCTTGCGGCAGCTGGTGCCACGGTCATCGCCGCTGGCCGCGATGCAAGTGCACTCGAATCGCTTGCGCGCGAAGGGGGTGACGGGACGGGTGTAATTGAGCCGCTGTTGTTGGATGTCAAATCCGTCGCCAACATCCGCCGAGCGTTCAGCGTGATCGACGGTAAGTACGGGCGGCTCGATGTGCTTGTCAACAATGCAGGCCTCGGTTATAACCACGATGCCCTCGACGTTACCGAGGAAGACTGGGACGAGATGATGTCTGTCAATCTGAAGGGCGTCTTTTTCTGTAGCCAAGAGGCTGCGAAGTTGATGATGCGGCAGGGTAAGGGGCGTATCATTCAGATGAGTTCACAGGCAGGCATCGTCGGGATTGAACGGCATGCGGCCTACTCGGCATCAAAGGGCGGCGTCAACATGCTGACGAAGGTCTTGGCACTTGAGTGGGCACCTTATGGCATCACGGTCAACGCCATCGCGCCGACATTCATTTATACGCCGGGCACGGCGGAGAGACTTGATCAACCGGAATTTCGTGAATCGGTGGTTTCACGCATTCCGGTGGCAAGGGTCGGGACCATTGAGGATGTGGCCGCTGCGGTCTTGTACCTGGCTTCCGATGCCGCAGGTTTAGTCAATGGTACCGTTTTGGTTGTTGATGGCGGCTGGACGGCGAGATAAGGTCGGCTCTGGCCCAGTTGCCATTACGGTTTGTCCAGCTCTTGTAGCAATCGCCAATCTTCTTGCCGGTGGATTTCCAAGTTGGGACGTCGGCGAACTGCGAGCGGGTAGTACGTCGCAATCAGGATTCGATCGCGCCACGTATCCCCCGTCCGCGCATATCTTTGACATGCGTCTCCGCTTCCTTCTCCCCAGACAATTCGCGATCCGGTTGTCGCAAGTGGATATGACAGACATGTAGTTCATTGAATGCCCAATAGAAAGGGGAATGATGTGGACCGCGCCCCGGCCAGGCCGTTGTTTAGGGCTGTACCGGGGCTGCATGCGTGGCTTTGCGAGTGGCCATCGAATTGGCTTTCGGAATGCGCACAAGAAACGTCGTGCCATGGTCGACTTGGCTCGTAACCTCCACGTTGCCACCGAGTTCGTGCACAGTCTTATAGACGAAGGTCAATCCTAAGCCGGTTCCATTCGAATGCGTCGTGTAATGCGGTTGGCCAAGCCATTTTAAAGTCTGGGCGTCCATGCCGCGCCCGTCGTCCGCGATACGCCAAACGACCCATTTGCCTTCAATCTGCACGGATACGTTGACGATTCCTGCGCGATCGTGAGATTCGATCGCGTTTTTGATGAGGTGTATGGCTGACTGCAACAAGCAATCTCGATCCGCGAACACCATGGCGTTTTCATCGCACTCGCTATAGAGCGTAACGGCGTGTGATTGAGCGTAAGGCATCAAGAGATGCAAGGCATTGTCGACGACGGCCTTGACGGAGATCTGCGATTTCTCCTCGTCAGTACCCATTTGGGCAAGTTGCAGATAACTGGCGATCATGGCGTCCGCCTGATCCAGTTCCGCAATGATGGTATCCAAATACGTTCGATGTGTCGCAGAGGTCTCCGGGTGATGTGCCATCAGCTGTGCAAAGCCACGCACGACCGTTATTGGATTGCGGATTTCGTGTGCCATTGAGGCTGCAAGCTGGCCGATGAGTTCATACTGTTCCCGCGTTCTGGCGGCAGATTTGGTAGCGTCTACGGCTTGCACCGCATGGACAAGACGCACGCAGATCAGCCACAGCGCGATGAAGCCAAGTACGTACGTGACAAACAGCTGAATGGGAAAGCCAATCAATTGGTGCTCGCGCTGCACAATGACGAAATCTAGGCTGGCGTAGAAAAAGAGCGCGAGAGCGAACCAATAGCTGCGCCGATACGGGTTCTCCGATTTTGTCGCATAGGAACATAGCATCATGAGACTGATGTACACCATCACCACAGCAAGTGACTTCGGGAGTATGTGCATTGTGTGCATTACCGAATGCCATGAAAGGTGTCCGTGGCTCATGAGGTACACGCTAAGGGCAATTTGCACGACAATGTACACGAACATCCAGAATAGTGACCACAGTGGGGTCAAGAGGAAGAAATTCAACGTGAGTGACACGATACTGAAGTTGACGGCGACCGATGAACCGATATGGAACGCAAAAAAGTTGCTGGCGATGGCCGACGCGACAAATAGGGTCCCTGCCACATACGGCGATTGATAGGTACGCGTTGGAGGCAGGGTGCTGCGCAGGTGCCAGGCGTCCAACACCAGTAGAGGCAGTACGACACAGGCCAAGTCAATCCAAAAGTGAAACGAATCCAAGTAACAACACTTCCTCGGCGATGGTCGGCATGTGCACATGCACATCGGATATAATAACGTTGGCCTATGGCCGTTGGATAGTCCTTTTTGGCGTCGATTTGGACAGGATGGGGGAAGGATAATTATGACGACGTTGACAGCCAATAAAGACCTTTTAACGGTATTGCGGGAGAGGCGCTCCATTTACGGTATCAGCAACGCTTCACCCATTCCGGATGCGAAGCTGGAGCAGATTGTGGCCGACATTGTCAGGCATATGCCATCTGCGTACAACTCGCAAAGCACACGACTGGTATTGTTGCTTAGTAAGCACCACAAAAAATTCTGGGAGATTGTCGAAGAAGTGATGCAGGCCGTCATGCCTGCCGAGT
Organism: Alicyclobacillus hesperidum subsp. aegles; assembly: GCF_027923525.1. Lineage (NCBI taxonomy): Bacteria > Bacillati > Bacillota > Bacilli > Caryophanales > Alicyclobacillaceae > Alicyclobacillus > Alicyclobacillus hesperidum. The sequence goes on from NZ_BSBJ01000049.1 coordinate 55,162, forward strand.
CGTTTCGCAGTGCCCAGGAGCGGTTGCAAGGTTTTCGCAACGGGTATGGAACCGTCCTATTTTTTGAAGATCAAGCCGTGGTGGAAGGGTTTCAGCAGAAGTTCCCAAGAAACCAAGAACTTTTCCCAGTCTGGTCCGAGCAGACCAATGGCATGCACCAGTATGCCGTTTGGGTGGCGCTTGAGGCAGAAGGATTAGGCGCAAGCCTTCAGCACTATAACATGGTGGAAGAACGCGTCAAGGCCGAGTGGGGGCTTCCAGAGACTTGGCGGATGATCGCGCAAATGCCGTTTGGCTCGCCAACGCAACAACCACGCACAAAGGAAGTACAACCGGTGGAAGCACGTATGCGCGTGTTCCGCTAACGTCGAAACAGCAACGCCTTCCGTGAGCCATCGCGGAAGGCGTTTAGCATAGAGGTGGGAGATTTAGTGTTACGCTGAATGAACCCCTATTTCGCATTGTAGAGCACGTGCATATGTTTACACACCGTTTCCCAAATCCGTATGGCGACTATTTGTGATTTCAGATGTTTGTCTGCGATTGGCCATCCATACGAGTATGATGCTCATAACAAAAGTCACGATCACCAAATCAATGGGGATTTGCGGGTTGATGCTATACGTGTAACCGCCGATCACGCCTGCGGGCGATGTGCAAGCAAGGATCATCACGTTGAGCACGGAAAGCATGGTTGCACGTTGTTCGTCATCCATGGCATTGGCGACCACAGACTCGACAAACGGGTTAGCAATGATTGTGCCAATGGCTGCGAGTATGGTGCTTACAACAGCCCAGGCAAAGTTGCTTTCGGGCATGATGATAAGGACAAGATTGGCAAGTCCTATAAGCACGAAACCAGCATTCATCCACCGCGCTGCGTGTTCCTCACGGAAACGAGGAACCGCCGTAAACAACAGGGCCATCATGGAAAGCGACGAGATGGCCGGAAAAAGCGAAATCAGTGAGGCTGGAATGTGGAGATAGTCAATTTGGTACACCGAAACGAATGTGGTGCGAATGGTGGTTTGTATGTTCCACAATACATAGACCGCAAATAGAAGCAACAGCCTGCGGTTTTTCACGATTTGCTGCACAACGGCCATGTAACTGTGCCATTCGCTTCGGGCGTCAAAGGTGTGGCGCTCCGTCATCTTGCGTAAGCCAATGTCGGTTTCGCGAAGACCGAGATGGCGCACATAAATCATAACGGACATGCTCAGACAAGCGAACAAGTACATGACTCTCGTCGCTGGCACGAGAGAGAGATGGTTGACCAGGATGCCCCCAATAGGTGCAAACAGACCGCCGACAACGCTGACAATCTGAAGACCTGTGAATACCCAGGTCCGCTTGTCGACAGGCGTGTCTTCGACCAATAAGCAATACCAAGCAGTCGCAGGTATTCGTTGAAACCCGTTGAGCACAGCCGCAAGCAAGAACCACCAGACGTTTTGCGAGACAGCCCATACCAATGTCGCGAATGACCAACTCACAATATCATACAACCAAAGGGCTTTTCGTCTGCCCATGCGATCCGTCAGATACCCGCTGACAAAAGCGGACAACATTTGCAAGATGAGATTGATGGTGGTAACGATACCAAGCCCAGCATCGGATACATGCAGGTCGAGCATGTAGACGGATGCATAGGTGGTGTACATGTTATATGGGATGACGAATAACGGCTCCGCCAACACACAGCTGCGGGCGTTTCCTCGAACTTGGGTGAAAGCCATCATGGCACCTCAATAAAGAAAATCTAGTCATCATCATACATGAAGAGCTTGGTTGGCGCGAATGCGCTTTCGCCATTGTGATCTTACCGGTTCGAGCGCGAGATGTTTGAAGCAAGCCAGTTTTTCGGTAGACTTTGCGTAGCGAAATGTGAAGGAGACAGACGAGTTGGAGCAAGTGCTGGAGACACCACCAAACTACGCGCGAATCGTATCGGACAAGACTGGTATTGCGGAAGCCCGGGTCAAAGCGGCGCTTCGCCTGTTGGATGAGGGCAATACCATTCCATTCATAGCTCGCTATCGGAAGGAAATGACTCGCGAGCTCGACGAAAATGAATTGCGCTCGATTGCACGGGAGTACGAACAGGCGAAAAACCTGGAGGCGCGTCGTCAGGACGTGCTGCGGCTGCTTGCGGAGCAAGGCGCTTTAGCCACCGAACCGCAGGCGAGTCAACTGCGCCAAGCCATTCAGGTGGCACAGACGTTCACCGAGATCGACGACATCTATCGGCCATTCCGTCCCAAGCGGCGAACACGCGCTTCCATTGCTCGCGAGCGTGGACTAGGCCCGCTTGCGGAATGGCTTCAGACGGTGGAGCGGGCAACGCCTTTGGCAAGGGTCATGCAGGAAGCTGAGACGTATGTAAACGTCGAAGCAGGCGTCGAGTCGGCTGGACCAGCCCTACAGGGTGCATTGGACATCTTGGCGGAAGCGATTTCGGATGATGCCAACAACCGTCGTTTCATTCGCACGATTACCATGCGACATGGCAAAATGGTGAGCTCGGCGGTCGATGAAAGTGCAGAGACAGTCTATGAGCAGTATTACCGCTACGAAGAACCTCTTGTAAGTGTGCCGCCGCATCGAGTGCTGGCGATGGATCGGGGTGAACGCGAAGGAGCCTTACACGTTTCCATTGCCGCTCCAGAGGTTGACATCGTCGCTCGCTTGTATCGCCGTTATGCCGGATCGGACAAGCCGGATACCGATACAGTTGCAGGCTTGCTGGCGCGGGCGGCGCTAGATGCCTATAAGCGGCTGATTCAGCCAGCGGTGGAACGCGAGGTGCGGGCCGAGTTGCAGGAGCGGGCGGAAGAGCATGCCATCGGGATATTCGGTGCGAATTTGCGCAGTCTCCTGTTGCAACCACCTCTGCGCGGGAAGCGCGTCCTGGGGGTTGATCCGGCTTATCGGACGGGTTGTAAGCTAGCTGCCGTCGACGATACAGGTAAGCTTTTAGAGGTGTCCGTGATTTATCCGACACCACCACAAAATCGCGTTGCAGAGGCCGAGGAAGTCCTCCTTTCCTTTGTCGAGCGGCATCATATCGACGTGCTCGCTATTGGCAATGGAACCGCGTCACGCGAGACGGAGGCGTTTGTCGCAGATTGCATTCGCACTTGGCACGCACAATCTGGTCGCTGGCGGATCGCGTATGTGATGGTGTCGGAGGCGGGGGCAAGCGTGTATTCTGCATCGGAATTGGCGGGCGAGGAATTTCCTAACCTTGATGTCGCTGAGCGAAGTGCTATTTCCATCGCGCGCCGTCTGCAAGATCCACTTGCGGAACTGGTCAAGATCGATCCAAAGTCGATTGGTGTCGGCCAGTATCAACACGATGTTTCACAGGCGAGGCTCGGAGAACAACTTGGCGCGGTCGTCGAGACAGCGGTCAATGAGGTCGGTGTCGATGTCAATACGGCTTCGGCCAGTCTGTTGTCGTACGTTGCTGGGTTGAACCGTACAACGGCACGCAACATTGTACAGTTCCGTGAGGCAAATGGGCGATTCCGCACGCGCAACCAGTTGGCCAAAGTTCCACGCCTAGGGCCGAAGACGCTCGAACAGTGCGTTGGCTTTCTGCGCGTCATGGATGGCGATGAAGTTTTGGATGCAACGCCCATTCACCCGGAGTCATACGGTGTCGTCGAGCGTCTGTTGGCCAGGTTGGAAGCCAATCCGACTGACTTGCGCGAGACTTCTAAGCGTCGAGCCCTGATTGCCGCTGCCCGCCGCCTGCCACTTGCCGAGTTGGCACAGGAGCTTGGCACCGGTGTGCCGACGTTGCGCGACATCCTGGATGCTCTCGAACGTCCAGGCCGCGATCCGCGTGAAGATGTGCCACCGCCGATTCTGCGGACAGATGTGATGCGCATGGAGGATTTGTCGGTGGGTATGGAACTAAACGGAACAGTGCGGAATGTGGTGGACTTTGGCGCGTTTGTCGACATTGGGCTGAAAAACGACGGGCTTGTGCATATTTCCGAGCTTGCCGATACATTTGTCAAACATCCACTCGACGTTGTGACGGTTGGTGACGTCGTTCGTGTCCGCGTGGTTCACATTGACGCGGCACGCGGGCGGATCGGGCTGTCGATGAAAGGGTTGCAAAGCAAGCAATAAGCTTTACAGATGCTCGTGGGGCGTCCACTTGTGATGGTGGACGTCCCATTTGCCGTGCTTCTACACACAGGATACAATGAACCAACGGACTTGTACGGATTTTATATAGGAATTGGTGATACGTGATGAGCACGCCCGCAAAGTACGTGGTGGTCAAAGAACAAATTAAAGAGTGGATCCGGAGTGGGAAAGTAAAACCGGGGGAAAAGATTTATTCGGAGAACGAGCTCATCAAGATGTTCCGCGTGAGCCGACATACAATTCGGCAAGCGGTGGGGGATTTGGTGCACGAAGGGCTGTTGTATCGGGAGCAAGGCGCAGGTACGTTTTGTGCGTATCCGCCGGAAGAGCGTACAACGAGTGGCCCGGCAGTGCAGGAGAGCGGCAAGTATATCGGTGTGATCACGACGTACATCTCGGATTATATTTTTCCGTCCATCATCCGCGGAATTGAGTCGCATGTGACGAGTAAGGGGTACTCGTTGATCCTGGCGTGTACGTACAACAACATTGGGAAAGAGGCGCGGTGTCTGCAGTCGATGTTGAGCAGGCCTATAGACGGACTGATCATCGAGCCGACGGAGAGTAGTACGTACAACCCTAACATCCGTTACTATCTGGAATTGGAGCGTCGAAAGATTCCGTATGTGATGATCAACCAGTTCTATCCCCAGTTGGATCCCCCGCATATCATTGTGGACGATAAAAAAGGTGGATGGATGGCAACAGAGCACTTGATTCAGTTAGGCCATCGTCGGTTGATGGGCGTGTTTAAGACGGACGATCTGCAGGGCGTGTATCGGATGCAGGGGTTTATTGACGCGTGTCGAGAGGCGGATATTTCGGTGGCGCCGGAGATGTTGATCACGTATCGGACAGAGGAGGAGAGTAGCGACGTACTTCGCCGTGTACGGGAGGTACTGAGTCAGGATACCAACGAGCGCCCGACGGGCGTGGTGTGCTATAACGACCAGTTGGCCATAAGAGTGTTGGATATCATGCGGGAATTGGAGTTGAGTGTACCGGATGATATATCACTGGTAGGCTACGATGATTCGTACTTGGCCGAGGCGACGGAGATCAAGTTGACAACCGTGGAGCATCCCAAGATGCAGATGGGTTTGGATGCGGCGAAATGGGTGATGCGTGCCATTGACCGTGGCAAACGCGATGGCGAGAATCCGCAATCCATCGTCTATGAGCCGAAGTTGGTGGTCAGGCAGTCAACGGCGAGGAACGCCTAGCAGTCGTACAAGGTAATTTCACGGTGCATTGGGGGTCTAGGAACAAGTAATCATGGGGCTAACGTTTGCTTCAATTTAGGTCGCTAGTGTTGTGCCGTCGCTCCGGTCCGACAAATCTGCGTGTCAACGACCAATAGAAATAAGCCCTCGCCATAGTGACTCACTGTAGGCCTATTCTAAAGGCGAGGGTGTCATAGCTACTGGTTTTTTAGCTCCGTGTATTAACGAAAGTCTGTTTCATAGACCCCTTGTAAGCGTTATGTAATTCGAATTCACCCTTTGAGGGCACTTCCTGAAATACCAGCAACGATATATCTTTGAGCTGCTACAAGCAATATTCCTGCGGGAATGCATGCTATGACTGATGTCGCCATCATATCGTTCCATGACTGGCTGTAGTTACTTATATAGTTATATAGGCTAACCGTGATTGGTTGCATACTTTCTTTTGAGAGAAGTGTGATGGCGAAGAGAAAGTCGCTCCAGCCGAACAGAAACGAAAACAGCCCTGAAGTAATAATGGCGTTCTTGCTTAACGGTATTATGACCTTGTAGAAGGTCTTAAGTTCAGTGGCTCCGTCAATAAATGCCGCTTCAGTTATGTCCTTGGGGATTTGTTGCATGAAGCCCCGCATTACAAGCAGGTCAAATGGAATGGAAAAGGTGCAATCTGACACAATAACACCAAAGTAATGATTAATTAGGCCGATCTTATTAAAAATAAGGAATAGTCCATTAGCCAGCGAAATACCAGGTATCATTTGGGATATTAGGAATAGGATTATAAAAAGTTTCTCACCCCTTATTTTGAACTGTCCCAACGCATAAGCTGCAGGAGTCGAAACAAGTAGTGATAGAACCGAAGCGCCAATTGCGATTATTAGACTGTTTACGAGGTGGGGGAGTTGTGATAGAAAGACGTCTCGATATGCTACCAAGGATGGGTGAGGTGGATACAAAAATGGAGGAACGTGTAAGATATCTGAATTTGTTTCAAGCGACGATATGATTACCCAGTAAAGGGGAAACAGCATTAGGATCGTTGCAATGAAAGCAACGAACATGCGAACTACGGTCTGTCTTGAGGTTCGTAACGACTGCATATGTTTAATCCTCCCTTGATACACGGAGATATAGAATCATTAGCACAATTGATATACCAGCCATGACATTCGAAACAGCCGCGCCCTGACTGAAAAGAAATTGTTGAAATGACAGTTGATAGGCCCATGTCGCGAAGATCTGCGATGCGTTGGCCGGACCGCCGCCGGTAAGGGCCATGATGATATCGAACACCTTAAGAGTGTATATTAGGCCCAGCAGAACCGTTATCGATATCACTGATTTAATTGAAGGTAGGGACACTCTCCAAAATCTCTTCCACGCATTAGCGCCATCAATGTGTGCGGCCTCCAATATCTCCTGTGGTATTTCCTGTAAACCACTGTATATAAGGACCATATTAAACGGTATACCTATCCAAATATTGGCTATAGTTACGGATATAAGTGCTAGGTGCGGGTTCACGAGCCATCCTAGGGGATGGTGAATAACATGTAGCCACAGTAAGAGCCAGTTTATTACCCCATTCTCTTGATCCATCATCCACTTGAAGGCCGTACCCGAAACAAGAAGTGGAATTAGCCATGGAATAATAATTAACGACCTCAGAATTCCACTCATAGGGAACTTCTTGTTAAACAGTATGGCTAATAATGTGCCTATTACGAGTTGGGCAAATACTGAGCCAACGACAAAGATGACGGTATTGATTAGCACTGTTCCAAAAATAGGGTTGCGAAAAACCGATGCGTAGTTGGAAAATCCAACGAATGAAGTGCCCGATCCGGGGATTGAATATACTGAGTAATTTGTGAAACTGATTAGTAAATTATATACAATTGGGTATCCGAATACCGCTATGAGGTAAACTATGCTCGGTATTAATAAGAGGTAGGCAAATACTTTTTTACTAGGCATCTCACAAGTCCCCCAAATGCCACTCCTAGATATGGTATATAAAATTGCAGTGCGGAAAAGGCTGGGTCCTGGGGTTATTCCAGGACCCTAGACTATGCAACTGATCCCATCGTGTCAGTGTAGATACTGTTGGATTGCTTGGGAAGCGGTCTTCGCAGCTTGTGCTGGGCTTTGTGAGCCGCTAATAGCTGCTTGCAACGCTGTACTTACCGCGTTGGACACGTTCGGAAGTTGAGTACCCAGTCCAGTGGTGAGTGGCAGGGCATTATTCAATTCATCAGCGAAGAGCTTAAGAGACGGATCTTGTTTCAGTAATAATTGCATTGCGGGAATATACGCTGGTACGTATCCTTCAAGACTATCGAAATGAGCCAATAATTGAGGTTGCTGTAGCCAATGGATAAATTCCCAAGCTGCCTTTTGTTGTGCAGGAGATCCGTCATTTGTAATGGTCCAATCTTCACCACCTATGGGGCTGATTGCCTTCTGGCCAAGCTTGGGAACAGGCAACTGGACAACCCCGTAATCAACGTGGGCAGCCTTGAGGGAGGGGATTTCCCATGGCCCCATTTCCATCATTGCTGCGTGACCAGAAGCAAACTCGTCATAGACGTCATTCTGACTATAATTAACCACCGATGGTGACGCTCCTCCCTCCTTCACTAGTGTTTCCCACAGTTGTATTGCCTGGATAGCCCGAGCACTACTAAATTGCGTGTAGCTTCCTCCATTTGTCCAAAGAAAGGGTGCAAACTGCCAGGTAGCTTGTTCGTTATTTGGTGCGGAAAAAACCATACCATATACAGAACCCTTGGATAATTTCTTTGAGTCTGTCAGCAACTGTGACCATGTCTTAGGTGGTGAGATGTGCGCTGCTGAAAGCATTTTTTTATTGTAGAAAAGAGCAAGATCATTGCTGCCTACGGGAAGCCCATATATCTGATTGTTCACAGTCACTGTCTTTAGCGGGCCGGCAAGATATTGTGATTTATCGATTGTTCCAAGTTTGGTAAGAGGAGTAAGCGCACCGGCTGCTACCATGGTTGGAATATTGAGGTTGTCGCATATAACCATAGTTGGTAGTGTGTGTGTTTGTGCTTCCTGCAAAGATTTAGGGAGTAACTCTGTATATGGAACTGGTATCCGCTGGATAATTATGTTCGGATGTGTCTTCTCAAACTCCTTCTCAATGTCGTTAAGCCCTTGTGACGCAAGTGAACCAGTATAATAGTCCATTTCAGTGATAGTGATTTTCTGGGAAGATGCAGCCGCATTCTTTGTTGGCGTGGTTGTACTACTTGCAGCGCCTGTATCAGTGGTACCGCAGCCCGATACCACGCCAACTGTGAGTGCACTAGCAGACACAAACAGACATGCCCTTTGCCATTGTTGCTTAACCATGTTAAGGCCCCCTTTTAATTTGTGCGGACAATTCAAAGAGTGTAATTCACTTGTCAGTATAACTTCATTAAAAAAGGAATACAAGCGCTTTCTTTTTCCCTTTCCCATGGTTATCTTGGTGTGTAGGGCAGCAGGTCTACCGAGATCGATAGAAGGGAACGTGATAACGATGAATAATTTGTACGTACAACTAAAATCGCGCTTTTGGTCACCTTATCAAGATCTTGTTCGTGAGACTGTTTTGCCATACCAGCTGGATATATTAAGTGACAACATCCCTGGTAGCGAACCAAGCGGTGCCATTCGCAACTTTCGAATTGCAGCTGGGCTCGAAAAAGGGAACTTTACAGGAATGGTGTTCCAAGATAGTGACGTTGCTAAATGGATAGAGGCGGTGGGGCATGCGCTACGTCAGAAACGGGATCCGGACTTGGAGGTTATGGCGGACAAGGTAATCGACCTCGTGGTAGCGGCTCAAAGACCGGACGGGTATCTGAACACATACTTTACTATTCAGGAACCCGGAAACCGTTGGACTAATTTAATGGACTGCCATGAGCTGTATTGTGCTGGCCACATGATTGAAGCTGGGGTTGCTTATTTCCTAGCTACGGGAAAGCGAAAGTTGCTCGATGCTATGTGCAAATTCGCGGACTACATCGCGGACACATTTGGTTCTGGGGAGGGGAAGATTCATGGTTATGATGGTCACCAAGAGATCGAACTTGCTCTCGTCAAGCTGTATATCGTGACGAAGAACACAAAGTATCTTGATCTTGCAAAATACTTCATCGATGCTCGGGGGACTGATCCTAATTTTCTGCGTCAAGAGTGGGAGAGTCGAGGTCGTTCTTCGTTTTGGGGATGGTATAAACAAGAGGAACCAGATTTCGCGTATCACCAGGCGCACAAGCCTGTACGGGACCAGCAGGTAGCAGTTGGTCATGCTGTTCGTGCAATGTACATGTATACAGCCATGGCGGATATTGCACAACTTACGTGCGATCAGGATTTGAAGGCGGCGTGTGAGAGATTGTGGAATAATGTAACTAAACGCCAAATGTATATCACAGGTGGTATTGGATCCACTAGCCATGGTGAGGCTTTCACCTTTGATTATGATTTACCGAACGAGACTGCCTATGCGGAAACGTGTGCATCTATTGGGCTCATCTTTTTTGCAAACAGGATGATAAGAATCTCCCCGAGACGTGAGTATGCTGACGTAATGGAGCGTGCGCTATATAACGTCGTCATAGGTAGCATGGCATTGGATGGGAAGCACTACTGCTATGTGAATCCCCTGGCTTTGTGGCCGCCAGCAAATATTCAAAATCCGGACCGCAAGCATGTAAAGCCCGTACGTCAGGCGTGGTTCGGATGTGCCTGTTGCCCGCCCAATGTTGCAAGACTTATGATGTCGCTGGGTGACTACATTTACACCATCGACGAGGAAAAAGGCAAGGTATATGTACATCTTTACATTGGTAGTGAAGCGAGCTTTTCGGTCGGTGGGAGAAAAATTGTACTGATTCAGGATTCGGAAATGCCTTGGCAGGGCCGGGTGAAGTTTCGTGTAGCACTGGGTGAAGGCCCCGTGAATTTCTCTCTGGCTTTACGAATTCCCAGTTGGTGTGCTGATACGCCTTCGGTACGCGTGAATGGCAATTTGCTGTCCATTGCCTCCGTGACCACAAAGGATGGTTACATCGAAATTGAACGTACATGGACTGATGGAGATGTACTGGAACTTGACCTGCCTATGAGGGCGTCATTTATAGTAAGCCACCCACAGGTACGTGCCACAAATGGAATGGTTGCCATTGAGCGAGGGCCAATCGTTTATTGCGTGGAGGAGGCTGACAACGGAGCCAATCTCGCTGCAATAGCCATCGACACACATGCACAACTTAGAGAACAACGGTGCGACGTCGCGGGTGTGCAAGCTGTCGTGATCGATGTCGATGCCACTCGCCGCGACGACTCGGCGTGGCCAAGTGACGTACTATATCGACCATTGAATGCGGAGACAGAGTCGGAACTGTCTTCACAGATACGAGCTATTCCGTATTTCTTATGGGGGAATCGCGGTTCGGGCGAAATGGCGGTCTGGTTAAGGTCCCAAACATGCAGGTGAACTCGTTCTAGGGATTTTGTGTATAGCCTCCAGGCAGGGCTTTAGCAACCCTGCCTGGGGCATGTTCTTATCGCCAGCCTCCACTATACACTCCCTCATATTGTCGCGGCATCTGCCAAGGAAAACCTTGCGTATCGTGCTGCCTCCACCAAGCCTCTGGACCATCACAAAATCAGTTTGGATTGACAAAGCCAATAAAGCGCATTATCCTACAAGTTGTACGTACAAATACAGTATAACTAATATTCATCCGAACATTTGTAAACGGATTCTACGCGGGAGGGGGCTAGTCGGTCGTTTATTGCCCATGGTGACTATGGTTAATCGTGTTTCGCGAGAAGTTTGATGTACCCGGAAGGAGGAATTATCGATGAGTCGCTCCATATCACAAGGAAGGCCTCACCAGACTGGCTCGGCTCTATATGTCGTCATGATTTCTTGCGCAGCTGCTCTTGGGGGTTTACTGTACGGTTACGATACGGCCGTGATTTCTGGTGCGATTGGGTTCTTGAAAACGCTCTATAACCTGAGTGCATTCATGCAAGGCCTTGTCATATCCAGCATTATGATTGGCGGTGTGATAGGTGTTGGTGTATCCGGCTTCATGAGTGATCGCATCGGTCGGCGCAAGGTCCTGATGACAGCGGCTTTCTTGTTTGCAATTGCAGCCATCGTGTCAGCGTTTTCGTCTGATGTAACCGTACTCATTGTTGCACGTATCATTGGTGGTTTGGGCATCGGTATGGGATCATCTCTGTCGGTCACGTACATCTCCGAATGTGCGCCCCCTCGTATTCGCGGTGCACTCTCGTCGCTCTATCAGTTGCTTACTATCATCGGCATTTCCGCAACGTATGTAACCAATTTTCTCATCCAAAGGTCGGGTACCGTCGCATGGGACACACACACCGGGTGGCGGTGGATGCTTGGGCTCGGTGCGGTGCCAGCTGCGATTTTCTTTTTCGTGTTGTTGTTTGCTCCAGAAAGCCCGCGCTGGTTGGTTAAGGCCGGGCGCAGTCAACAGTCCCTCGCTATCTTGACGAAAATCAACGGGGAGTCCGTCGCGAAGGCCGAGTTGCAGACCATTGAGGACTCACTGCGCAATGAAGCTAGTAGTAGCGTTGGCGATTTGCTTAAACCAGGTCTGCGTAAGGCGCTCGTGGTTGGCATTCTGCTTGCTTTGTTCAATCAAGTCATTGGCATGAATGCGGTCACATATTATGGGCCTGAAATCTTTAAAATGGTTGGCTTCGGTTTAAACTCCGACTTTTCCATCCAAGCCTTTTTTGGTGCCATGTGGGTCGTGTTCACAGTCGTTGCGGTGTTTTTGATCGATCGCGTTGGCCGCCGCCGCCTCATGCAAATTGGTTCCGCACTGATGGCGATATTCATGGCTTTAATGGGGGCGACGTTCTTTTTCCACATTTCCAACGGTTTCTGGTTGATTCTCTTTATTATGGGCTTTACCGCTGCCTTCAGCGTTTCGATGGGTCCTATCCCGTGGATCATGATTCCGGAAATCTTCCCGAATCACCTGCGGGCACGAGCTGCAGGCGTTGCGACCATCTTCCTATGGGGCGCAAACTGGGCCATTGGTCAATTTACGCCCATGTTGCTCAATGGACTTGGCGGTGCTGATACATTCTGGATCTTTGCAGTTATCAATGTAGTTTGCTTTGTGTTTGTGAGCACGCTCGTCCCGGAGACGAAAAACAAGTCGCTTGAGGAAATTGAACAGTTTTGGATGCGTGGCAAGGCTTCGATGCGCAAGGGATCTTCCGCACAAGACCCGAATTCAGTGCAAAAGGCCAATTTTTCGCGCTAACTTGTACGAATAAGTCGTTGTTATCCTTCGTAGTTGTAAGTACAATTTGTTAGTGAGAGCGGTTCCACTAATCGATGGGTTGTGGTGATGAATATGGCGAAGTACAGCATCGGGGTCGATTTCGGTACACAGTCTGGGCGAGCCGTTTTGGTGGAAATAGGAACGGGTCGTGAAGTGGCGACGGCTGTGAAGGCATATACGCACGGCGTCATGGACGCGTATTTGCCGGATGGCGTGACCCGCTTAGAAGACGACTGGGCCTTACAACACCCTGGCGACTACTTAGAGGTATTGCATGAGACGATTCCGCAACTCCTCCAAGCCGCTGGCGTGGAACCCGCTGACGTCATCGGTATAGGCATTGACTTTACGGCTTGCACGATGTTGCCTATCGCAGCGGACGGCACGCCGCTTTGTATGCGTCCTGAGTTTGCAAGCCACCCGCACAGCTACGTGAAGCTTTGGAAACACCACGCAGCACAAGACGAAGCGAATCGCCTGAACGAGATCGCAAATTCTCGCGGCGAGACTTTTTTGGCGCGATACGGAGGCAAAATATCGTCTGAGTGGATGCTTCCAAAGCTATGGCAAATCCTCAATGAGGCGCCAGAAATTTATGATGCCGCAGACTTCATGGTGGAAGCCGCAGACTGGGTCGTTATGCAGTTGACCGGAAAGCTGGTTCGCAACTCGTGTACTGCAGGGTACAAGGCCATTTGGCACAAACGCGACGGGTATCCCAGCCAAGACTTCTTTCGTGCGCTCGATCCGCGGTTGGAAAACGTCATCGACGACAAGTTGCGGGGAGAGATTCGGCCCATTGGCACGCGCGCCGGTGAGTTGACCGAGGTGGCGGCCAACCTCATAGGGCTTCAACCAGGCACGCCAGTCGCTGTTGCTAACGTCGACGCGCACGTCTCAATGCCGGCTGTAGGGATTACGGAACCGGGCAAACTCCTGATGATCATGGGGACTTCGACGTGCCATGTCTTGCTTGGGACGGAAGAACGCATGGTGCCAGGTATGTGTGGCGTTGTCGAGGACGGGATTATCCCTGGGTATATGGGATACGAGGCTGGACAGTCGTGCGTCGGGGACCATTTCGAATGGTTCATCGAACAGTGTGTACCCGTCAGTTATGCGGAAGAAGCGAAGCGCCAGGGGGTAGGTATTCACCAGTTGCTTACCCAAAGAGCAAAAGCTTTGCGTCCCGGTGAAAGTGGGCTTCTGGCGCTTGATTGGTGGAACGGCAATCGTTCGACCTTAGTGGATGCCGATTTAACTGGCATGTTGCTTGGCGCGACACTTGCCACAAAGCCGGAGGAAATCTATCGGGCGTTGATTGAGGCGACGGCGTTTGGAACGCGGATGATTGTCGAGACGTTCCGCGAACATGGCGTGCCGGTTGACGAGGTTTATGCCTGCGGCGGGATCGCTGAAAAGAACGACCTGATGATGCAGATTTACGCCGATGTGTTGAACATGCCAATTCGCATTGGCGCATCGTCGCAGACTCCTGCGTTGGGCTCGGCCATGTTTGGGGCGGTTGCGGCGGGCAAGACCAACGGTGGCTACGACTCCATCCAGGATGCCGCCCGCGAAATGGGGGGCGTAAAGCCGGATGCCTATGTGCCGCAAGAAGATGCCGTGAAGGTCTATGACGTGCTGTACGCCGAGTATGCGCGCTTGTATGACTATTTCGGGCGCGGAGAGAACAACGTGATGAAGGCTTTGAAGCAACTGAAAAGTGCAACGACAAAGGATGAGGTGCCGGTATGCTAGAGGAATTGAAACAAGCGGTGTTGGCAGCCAACCTCGCATTGCCTAAACATGAACTCGTCACCTTTACGTGGGGAAACGTGAGCGGTATTTCAAGGGCGGATTCCCTTGTGGTCATCAAGCCTAGCGGCGTGCCTTATGAAGAGTTAACGGCGGAGGATATGGTGGTCGTCGACTTTGACGGCAACGTCATCGAGGGCGATCTGCGCCCATCCTCTGATACGCCAACACATCTCGTACTCTATAAGGCATTCCCCGAAATTGGCGGGATCGTTCATACCCACTCACCGTGGGCCACGATGTGGGCACAGGCCGCCATGCCGATCCCGGCTTTAGGCACGACGCATGCGGACTACTTTTATGGGGATATCCCGTGCACTCGCAAGTTGACGCAAACCGAAGTGGAGCAGGCTTACGAGTTAGAGACAGGCAACGTGATCGTCGAAACCTTTGCAGAGTTGGGACTCGATCCGAAAGCCATGCCAGGCATTCTCGTCGCCAATCACGCGCCGTTTTGCTGGGGGAAAGATCCTCAGGATGCGGTCTATCACGCGGTTGTCCTTGAAATTGTCGCAAAGATGGCGCTCAATACGGTTCGCTTGAACGAGAACTGGGCCGCCATTGATCAATTTCTCCTTGATAAACACTATTACCGGAAACACGGTGCCCATGCGTATTACGGGCAAACGAATCGCGTAAGCACACATTGACTTGTCCGGACAACGGTGGCTGTGGCCAAGGGACTTCCGGCGTATCAAACAAGTCGTCAAAATGGAGGATGCAAACATGCATTTGAAGTCTTATGAGTTTTGGTTCGCTGTAGGCAGTCAGTTTCTCTACGGGCCGGAGGTCGTGGAAGAAGTCGAACGACATGCTCGCGAGGTCGCGCAGACGCTTACCCAAGTCGTCCAGCCGGCTCATGCTATTACCTTTAAGGCCGTGCTCAAAGACTCGGAGGAAATTCGGCGCTTTTGTCTCGAGGCCAATGCGGACGATCGCTGTGCGGGGGTAATCGTCTGGATGCATACGTTCTCTCCGGCAAAGATGTGGATTCATGGTTTGTCGGTGCTACACAAACCCATGTTGCACCTGCATACGCAGTTTAATCGCGACATTCCGTGGGACAGCATCGACATGGATTTTATGAACCTGAATCAGTCTGCGCATGGCGATCGCGAGTTTGGTTTCATGGTCAGCCGCATGAACATTGCGCGCAAAGTCGTGGTTGGCCACTGGCAGAACGAAGCTGTGCAGGCGCGTATTCGCGATTGGGCGCAGACGGCGGCGGCCTTTGCGGAGAGCAGGCAGATCCGCGTCGCTCGCTTTGGTGATAACATGCGACAGGTGGCCGTCACCGAGGGAGATAAGGTGGAGGCGGAGCTGCAACTGGGCTGGTCGGTCAACGGCTATGGTGTTGGCGATCTTGTCGAACGCGTTCAGGCTATCTCTGAGCAACAGGTCGATCAATTGATGGACGAGTATGAGACGTTGTACGACTTCGATCCGGCGGCGCGATCGGAAGGGGCACTGCGCGATGCGGTTCGCGAGCAGGCGCGTATCGAACTAGGGTTGCGTGCCTTTCTGGAAGAGGGCGGATTTCATGCATTCACGACAACCTTTGAAGATTTGCATGGGTTGCGGCAATTGCCTGGTTTGGCTGTACAGCGCTTGATGGCAGACGGCTATGGGTTCGGTGGCGAAGGAGATTGGAAGACGGCGGCACTCGTCCGCTTGATGAAGGTTATGGCGCGCGGCGAAGGCACGTCCTTCATGGAGGATTACACCTACCACTTCGAACCGGGGAATGAATTGGTGCTCGGTGCACATATGTTGGAAGTTTGTCCGACGATTGCAGCGACGCGCCCACGTATCGAGGTTCACCCCCTGTCGATTGGTGGTAAGGAAGATCCGGCACGCCTTGTGTTCGACGGGGCGAGTGGCCGCGCCGTGCAGGCGACCCTCGTCGATCTCGGGCATCGTTTCCGCCTTGTGGTCAACGAAGTGGATGCGGTACAACCCGATAGGGACATGCCCAAATTGCCAGTTGCACGCGTATTGTGGCGACCGTTGCCTTCGCTATCCACAGCTGCGGAGAGTTGGATTTTGGCTGGGGGCGCGCACCACACTTGTTTTTCGTATCGCGTGCACGTCGAGCAACTTCGGGATTTTGCGCAAATGGCAGGCGTGGAATGCATCGTGATCGACCAGACGACGAATCCGGTCTCTATTCAAAATGAGCTGCGCTGGAATGAAGTGTGTTATCGGTGATGCGTTTCAGACGGATAGATAAGGGCTGCGTGGTGCAGCCCTGTTTGTGTTCAAGGGAGAGTGGAGTGCGCTATGGATTGGACGATTGAGGAATTGAATCGCCTCGCAGCCGAATGTTCATGTGGGCTGACACATCATCCTATCGAGATTCGCGAAATTGTCGTGGAGCCGGATGCTTTGCAACGGGCTGCGGCATTTGTGCAATCTTCGTTTCGACATGTATGTATATTTGCCGATGCAAACACGTTTCGAGCGGCGGGGCAGGAATTGGCCAATAGGTTGAAAGAGCTCGCTGTGACCTCGAGTGTCTGCATCATGGAGCCCGATGTGAATGGCGACGTCGTGGCTGATGAGCGGACACTCGTGCAAGGTTTTCTTGCATGCTCGCCTCAAACCGAAGCGATACTGGCGGTCGGCGCCGGGACGGTTCATGACATCGCGCGTTTTTGCAGTTTTAAAATGAAGATACCGTTTATTTCAGTCCCGACCGCCGCGTCGGTCGACGGATTCACGTCGGCGGGGGCGCCGTTGATTGTACGGGGGGTGAAGCAGACATTCCAAACGCAAGCACCCATTGCGGTGTTCGCCGACGTGAACGTATTGGTGCAGGCGCCAAGGCGGTTGGCCGCGTCTGGATTTGGCGACATGATTGGGAAGTTCACATCGCTTGCCGATTGGAATTTTGGACATCTGGTTGCTGATGAGCCCTATTGTCCGTGGATTGCGACACTGACGGCCAAGGCCTTAGAAACTTGTGTCGATCACGTGCATGAGATCCAAGCTGGTGGCCCGGAAGGGCTCTCCATCCTGATGCGTGCTTTAATTCTATCGGGCCTTGCCATGCTATTGTTCGGGCAGTCTCATCCCGCCTCTGGAGGTGAACATCATTTGTCTCATGATTGGGAGATGGAGTTGTTGCGCACAGGCAAACCACAGGTGCTTCATGGCTTGAAGGTGGGGGCGGCGAGCGCCGTGATCGCAGAAACGTACAAAAAGAATGTGCTAGCGGCCATGCAGAGCTTAGAAGGGCAGTTGGGACAAGAAGGATGTGGCGAGCAGGTCGAAGCAGTATCTCGCTTGCTCGCAGGTCTGCCGTCGGCCGACGATATCCGCGCGTGGATTCGGCTTGCTGGCGGGGCCGAGGAGCCAGCAGAACTCGGGATTGACGCTCATTTGGTGGCCGCGAGTCTTACACGTGCGCACAGGCTGCGAAATCGATATACGATGCTCCGGTTTTTGAAGGAACCCATGTCTTTCCACAAGGAGAATGCATAATGTCCAAGTCGATTGCACGCATGACGATTGATCCGCAGTACCAGCTCGCCGATGTCGATCCAAGGTTGTTCGGGTCGTTCATCGAGCATCTCGGGCGCGCCGTATATGGGGGTATTTACGAGCCTGACCACCCGTCTGCCGACGAGATGGGGTTCCGTCAGGACGTCCTCGAACTGGTGCGCGAACTCCAGGTGCCCATCGTGCGCTACCCGGGAGGCAACTTTGTGTCAGGTTATCGTTGGGAAGATGGAGTGGGGCCGCTTGCGTCCAGGCCCGCCCAACTCGATCTCGCTTGGCGAAGCTTGGAACCCAATCGTGTAGGTGTCAACGAATTTGTCGAGTGGGCCAAGCGAGCAAACTCCGAAGTCATGATGGCTGTCAATCTTGGCACGCGTGGTATCGACGAAGCGAAGCAGATTGTCGAGTACTGCAATCATCCTGGCGGCAGTTATTGGAGCGATCTGCGAAAATCGCATGGCTATGAACAACCACACGGCATCAAGGTGTGGTGCCTGGGCAACGAGATGGACGGCCCGTGGCAAATTGGGCACAAAACGGCCGACGAATACGGGCGGATCGCTGAAGAAGCGGCTAAGGTCATGAAATGGGTCGATCCGTCGATAGAGCTCGTCGCATGCGGTAGTTCTGGCTCGAAGATGTCTACGTTTCCCGATTGGGAGCGAATTGTCCTCGAACACACATACGATCACGTCGAGTATATTTCAATGCACAGCTACTACGGAAATCGCGAGAATGACCTCGCGACGTACCTTGCCCAATCACTCGATATGGACCATTTCATCCGTTCGGTGATTGCGACATGTGACTATGTCAAAGCGAAAAAACGCAGCAAGAAGACCATCAACATCTCGTTTGACGAGTGGAATGTGTGGTTTCACTCAAACGACGCGGACAAACAAGTTGCACCGTGGCAGGTTGGCCCGCCGTTGCTGGAGGACGTTTATACGTTCGAAGATGCGCTCGTTGTCGGGTGTTTGTTGATCACGCTTTTGCGCCATGCGGATCGGGTGAAGATGGCGTGCCTTGCTCAGTTGGTCAATGTGATTGCGCCCATCATGACGGAGAACGGCGGGGTGTCGTGGAAACAGACCATTTACTATCCCTTTTTGCACGCTTCGCGGTACGGCAGAGGGAAAGTGATGCATTGCTCGCTACAATCGCCGAAGTACGATTGTAAGGAATTTACCGACGTGCCGCTGGTCGAGAGCGTTGCAGTGTGGAACCAGGACATCGGAGAGTTGACCATTTTTGCGGTCAACCGCTCGCAAGATGGCGGCATCGAGTTGGAATGCGACATCCGCGGGTTTTCTCAAGCCAGCGTGATCGAGCATACGGTGCTTGTGCATTCGGATTTGAAAGCGGCGAACACGAAAGCAGAGCCGCAGGAAGTGATACCGCAGCACGTACAAGGCGCAAAGGTCGATGGCGGCTTGCTCTTCGCTCCATTACCCAAACTGTCTTGGAACGTCATTCGATTGCGCGTGGAACCCTAATCGAAAGATGGTTTTGTGCAAGGGCCCTGCCTGTTCAGGGCCCTTTTGTTGTGTGGCGAATATGCTATATGCTAGCGCAAGGGTAGTCCAATTCAGACGATTTCGCAATTTATGCTGCGGGTATGTTAGGAAAGCTTACATACGCCATGGACAAACCCGAATCAGACAAGTACACTGCTAAACAGTTACAGCGGGCAGGGAATGGGATAGTCCTTATGCCGGTTGTACGATTGAGGAGGAAGTTTGTTTGAAACGCATTGACGCCATTATTCGCCCGGAAAAGTTGCAGCCCACCATCAAGGCGCTGCGTCAGGTTGGCGTGTCTGGATTCACGGTGATTCCGGTGCAGGGACGCGGCCAACAAAAGGATGCCGTCGGTGTCTACCGCGGCCACGTGTACGACATCAATCTGCACCCGAAGATCAAGCTGGAGATCGTGGTGTC
This sequence comes from Alicyclobacillus hesperidum subsp. aegles, assembly GCF_027923525.1. Taxonomy (NCBI): domain Bacteria; kingdom Bacillati; phylum Bacillota; class Bacilli; order Caryophanales; family Alicyclobacillaceae; genus Alicyclobacillus; species Alicyclobacillus hesperidum. The sequence goes on from NZ_BSBJ01000049.1 coordinate 75,172, forward strand.
AGACAACTATATTCAGCCAACCATCCGCGCCATTATCAATGCGGCACAAACGGGCAAAACAGGCGATGGGAAGATTTTTGTCTATGACATCCTCGAAGCATATAACATTCGCACGGGGGACGTGGACGAGACCATCGACGAGTTGAACCAGAAGAGGGAGGACAAATAGTTGTTGTCTGTACAAACCGCGCTCAACGCTATCTGGGTCGTGCTGGCCGCCGGCCTGGTCCTCTTCATGGAGGGCGGCTTCAGCCTGCTCGAGGCGGGTTTCGTACGCACCAAGAATGCGGTCAACGTCACGATGAAAGTGTTTGTCGACCTTACATTCGGAGTTCTTGCGTTTTATGTAGTGGGCGTCCATTTCCTGTTCGGGCGCGATCACGCTCATCTCATTGGCTTGGGCAGCTTGATTGCGCCGGCTCACCTGCCACAGGCGGCGTTCGTTCTGTTTGAAATAGGCTTTGCCATCGCCACTGCGTCCATCATTTCCGGGGCAGTTGCGGAGCGAATGAAATTTTCGGCATATGTCGTGATCGTCGTACTGGTCTGTGCACTCATCTATCCCATCTCGGCGCACTGGGTGTGGGGGCAGAATGGCTGGCTGGCCAATCTGGGCATGGAGGATTTCGCAGGTTCGGCAGCCATTCATGCTATGGGTGGCTTTATGGCCCTGGGATTCGCCTACACGGTCGGGCCACGCAGTCAGCGATTCAACGCCGATGGTAGCGTCAACGTGTTTGCGCCAAGCAATATTCCGCTTGCCTCTGCCGGAGCCTTTATTCTCTGCTTTGGCTGGATTGGCTTCAATGCAGGAAGTACGCTTAGTGCGTTCAATGTACTCCTTCCGAGCATTGCATTAAACACCGTTTTGGCCGCGGCCGCGGGTGGCGTCTCTGCCGTCCTGCTGACGATGACAAAGTTCAAGGTCGCGGATCCGAGTATGACCATCAACGGTGTTTTGGCCGGATTGGTCGCGATTACAGCGGGTTGTGCGTACGTCGGCCATTGGGCGGCCATTGTGATTGGCTTGGCCGCCGGCGTGCTAGTCGTGTTTGCAACGGGCTGGCTGGACACGTGGAAGGTGGACGATCCCGTTGGTGCCTTCGCAGTCCATGGTGCCGGCGGCGTGTTGGGGACGTTTTGCGTTGGCCTGTTTGACACGGGGCATGGTCTCTTCACGACAGGATCGGTTCATTTGCTGTTGGTACAGTTGCTCGGTTGTCTCGTGTACGCCGGTTGGGGGCTGTTGACGTCGCTCGCCATTGGCCTCGCACTGAAGCGCACCATCGGCCTGCGTGTCGCGATCGACACAGAGGAAGAAGGCCTGGACATTGTCGCGCACGGCATTCCGGCGTACAACGAGTTGGAACGGTTCACAGACATCTGAGTGTTACGTCACGAGGAATACGATGCACTCGCTATGTGTGCCCGCTTGAGCACGGAGACGCCATACCCGGGCAAAACCACATGGCCGTTCTCGGGTGCCGTCCCAAACAGCGGTTCGTACGCTCTGTTATCCAACAGCACGCTCGCTTCGACGGGCGTAAAATTCATCAGGAATACGTAATCTAGGGCCCCGTCCGTTCGCACCTGTGCGCTAACGCCAGCGGGCAGTTGCGAGCGAACGACAGGCTCGAGCCCACTTGCCTGCACGACCGCTTGGAAGAAGTCATGCTGAAATGCATCTTCCAATCGCGCCGCCACGTAATAGGCTACGCCCTCGCCGTAATGGTTCACCGTCACAGCCGGGCGGCCCGTATAAAAATCCTCTTGATAGGTGGCCAAGACGTCTGCTGTCTCCGCGTGTATCAATTCACACAGCTCAAACGCCTTGTACGAGCCAGAGAGATCTAGGATATTGCCCGGGCAACATTCGACTCGATTCGATTCTCCGTCGTATAGAGCATCGATTTCTTCTGACCAGATGCCCAGGATGTCTCGTAGTGGCCCGGGAAACCCGCCCAGAAAGCACAAGTCGTTCTCATCGGCAACACCTGACCAATAGGTTGCAACGAGGGTACCACCGCTATGCACAAACGCGCGCAGCCGATCCGCCACGCCTGGGCGTACCATGTACAGCATGGGTGCGATCACCAGCTTATAGCGAGAAAAGTCGCAGTCCATGTTGATGACATCGGTCGGAATGCCAAGTTCCCACAATGCTTGATAGTGAGAGATGACCGTGCGCTCGTAATGCATTCCCGCGTTTCGTGGACCTTTTGCATCTTCGATGGCCCATCGGTTCTCCCAATCGAGAATCACGGCCGCCTGTACCTCTGGACTCGTGCCTGCGATCTCGCTGATCTTTTGCAGCATGTCGCCTACCTCTGATACGTCGCGGAACGTGCGGGTGTTGGCATGACCTGCGTGATCGACCACGGCACCATGCAGCTTCTCGCAGGATCCGCGACTTTTGCGCCACTGAAAGTACTGAACCGAGTCGGCGCCGTGGGCGATGGCTTGCAGGGATGTTAGCAAGTGAACGCCTGGACGTTTCAACTTGCTGATGGGCTGCCAATTGGTGACGCTCGGTGTACTCTCCATCAGCAGGAAGGGCTGCCCGCCGCCGAGAGAGCGATTGAGATCGTGAATCATCGCCGTGCGTACCGCTTCGCCGATGAGCGTCGATTCGCGATGCCAAAGGGGGTAACTATCCCACGAAATGACATCAAGCACGTCGCGAAACTGCCAATAATCAAGACCAGGGTAGGTGCCCATGAAATTCGTCGTCACCGGTAAGTCGGGATTGATTTGTTTAAGTGGTTCGATCTCGTTGCGGCAAAAATCGACCGTCTGGGTCGTGACAAACCGCTTCCAGTCGAGGTTCATCGCGTGAATTTGGTTCTCTCCATGAGGTGCAGGTGACTCAATTTGTGACCAATCGGTGTAGGTATGGCTCCAAAACGCGGTCCACCACGCCTGGTTCAGCCGTTCGAGGGATCCATAGCGCTGTTTCAGCCACGCCCGAAACGCGTCTTGACAAAGTGGGCAATGACATTCACCGCCGTACTCGTTGGATACATGCCAGCCAATGACCGCCGGATGGTGAGCATAGCGCTCGGCCAAGCGGTGGTTCATCTCGCGCACCTTGTTGCGGTAGATGGGCGACGTTGGACAGTGGTTGTGGCGCTGACCATGCAAGTTGCGCTGACGATTTGCTTCGACGCGCAGCACTTCTGGATATTTTGCCGACATCCAAGCAGGACGTGCGCCGCTGGGGGTAGCCAGGAGTGCGAAAATACCGTTCGCGGCAAGGCGATTCAGTACATCATCCAACCATTCGAACCGATAGACGCCCTCTTCAGGTTCTAAGGCAGCCCATGCAAAAATGCCAATCGAGACCACGTTACACTGCGCTTGCTTCATCAACCGAATGTCTTCCTCGAGAATATCTGGGCGATCCAGCCATTGCTCTGGATTGTAGTCACCCCCGTGTAAGAAGCTCTTTACTTTTGGATGAATCAGTGGATAACGGGCCATTGCTTTCACTCCCTGTGTGAAATATCAACTGATAGAATAGGTATGTCAGATTTCTTTACTTATGTGCTGTCTTTGCTCATGTGTTGGAGCAGCCGTTTTCGGTAGGCCAGCGGTGTACAGTGTTTGTGTGCCCGGAACACCTTGATAAAGTAGCTGACGTCATGAAATCCGAGTTCCATGGCAACAGATGTGATGCTGCGTTGGGGATCTTGTAAGAGTCTTGCGGCCAGATTGACTCGGCGTTCATTGATATACTGCATAGGCTTTTGCTGCGTCATCTCTTTAAAAAAGCGGCAGAAGTGTCCTTCGCTCATGTGAGCCTGAGCGGCCAAGTCTTCGAGCCGCAGGCGCTCACTAAGATGGTCTTCGATATAGGTGAGCACCCTTTTGAGCCGGGCGGATCGCTCATCGTCGAGGTGTTGGCTGCTACAATCCCCCAAGAGCATGTCATGCGTGACAAGTTCGGCGATGACTTGATAAAGACACGCCTTTATGAAAAGTTCATAGCCGGTGACCTTTGTGCCATACAAACGAACGATTTCATACAGTTGTTCGACAATCCGTTGTTCGAAAGGCCATTTCACTTCCATTCGGGTGGGGAAACGGCGCCGTTTGTCGATCAGCGGTTGTATGAACTGATGCTGGATGCGGTCGTATCCGCAACTACAGAGGAGTTCCAGGTCAAAGACAATGGCTTGGCACACGCTAGGGGCATCGTTTGGTGCAATCATGCTGTGCAGTTCTTCGCTGTTGACGAGCACCGCCTGGCCTGCCGGGACGTCAAACGTCTGGTGGCCGACGCGAAAGCGCACGGTACCTTCGGTGACCAACACAAATTCAGTTTCCGCATGCCAATGTAAGTTGACGGTCTGCTGATAAGGGCCTCGCGTGAGAACGACTTCATATACCTGCAGGTGGAACATCGTATCCCCGTGTGTGCGCATTTCAAGCAGATCGCGAACATCCAAGGCGCATCACCCCCATTTGCAAGCGCCTTCAGGATACAAGTCATTGACCAGAAAATTTCAACGTATCCGTTCTTCAGGATGGGCGAGAAGGCCTTATCTGTCAAGTAGAGAGACGTATCGGAAAAGGGAGCGAAAATGTCAAAAAGATACCACTTTGCATCAGAATCGTTAGGCGCAGGTTGCAAAGACGTGATTATAATTCCATTCAACAGCCCGCGTCCCACCTGAACTGTGCATCTGGAGAGCGCCAGGCGACATTTGGTTGCCGTAAAGAATTGCTCTTCCGTGAAAGCGCTATCGGGCTGGGCGGTGTTGCATACGCAGCGAATCGCAGAAGAAAGGGTGGTCTTTGTGCCGAGATCGCGCAAGAAAGCGGCAGGATTGTTGGTATCGGCAGGCGTCATTGCTGCTGGGGTGGTCATCTTGGTGACGAGGGGGGACGGCGATGGCGGCGTTCCGATGACAGCGCAAGCAGTGCCTGCGGCGAGTGTATCTGCTGGCCCAAGCGTAAGCAACGGTGTCGTCCGCATTTCAGCACCAACGGGGACATCGCTCACATCGCTCGATCCGTCCCAATGGGGTGCACAGATTCTCGTCGATCAGGGCACCATCATGGAAGGACTCTATGGCTACAATCAAAAAAATGAAATCGTGCCCAAAATCGCCGCTGGTTACAAGTTGTCGAACAACGGCTTAACATGGACCTTTACATTGCGAAAAGACGCGCGCTGGTCAAATGGTCAGCCGGTGACGGCGCAGGACTTCTATTACGCCTATATGCGCCAGATGTCCCCGTCTAATCCGAACGGCCAGTTATGGCTCAGCGTGCTTAACGTCGTGAAAAATTCATACGCCTATCACGCCGGCACCGTTCCGGCAAGCGCCGTCGGACTCAAGGTGATCAACAACTATACGCTGCAAATCACCACCTCCGCACCGCACTATATCTTGGGCGATCTCGCCGAAGCGGGATCGATGCCGATCAATGAGCAGGTGGCCAAGGCGCATCCGACCAACTGGTTTTTACCACAGTACTTTGTCAGCGATGCTCCGTACACGGTGAAGTCGTTCCAAGCAAACGGTCCGCTCATCCTCGTGCGCAATCCGAAGTATGTGGGCCATCCGGGTGAGGTGAACTTCGGTAGCGCCAAAGAGATCGACGTCCTGCCGGGGACAAGCGTTTCGGTCGAGGATTTTATGGCGAACAAAATCGATGTCACGACCATTGGTTCGACCTCGGATCTGCAATATGTCAAGACCCATGGTCAGCTGCAGTCGGAGATGAACAAGGCACCTGATTACGGTGTTACCTACTTGCAATACGACAATTCAGCTGTGCCGTCGCCATTGGATAAGCCGGCCGTGCGCCAGGCGATTGCGATGGCCATTGATCGTCAGCCAATCGTGAACGACGTGCTCGGCGGCATGGGTGGCATTACGAATACGTTCTCGGTACCTGGCTGGCCAACGGCGAAATATGAGAAGGGTATAGCGACAAATATTGCGGAAGCGAAGCAGTTGCTGGCAAAATCAGGATACCCAAATGGCAAAGGTTTGCCCACCATTTATCTGTACGCCGAGGTACCAAGCTCGAGCCCGCAGTCTGTGCCTGTTGCCGAAGCGGTGCAGGAAGAGTTACAGCAAAACCTCGGGATTCAGACAAAGATTGTGCAACTGAATGCAACCGATTGGGGCAATTTGACGTACGGCGGGCCACAGCAGAATATTCAGCCCGGTTACAATGTGGCCGTTGGTGGCACAAACGATCTCGATCCGGCGTCTCTCAACCTTGGCGGCGATCAAGGGGTCTACTGGCCAGGTACGTACGGCTACTCGAATCAATTTGTACAGCACGTCCTGCCGTGGTACAACACGCCGTATGATCCAGCTTCGATTAAAAAGTACGGCGATCCCAATAACCCGAATGAGGGTGTGAAGTGGAGCCAGTGGTCGGCGCTGGTGAAAGCCGCGAAGGCAGATATTGCCTATCTTAACAAGTGGACGTCGCAACAGCCGGCACAGTGGCGCTCCATCATGGATCCACCGGGATCGTTAAGCTTGACGCAACAGTGGAATCAAATTGTGAATAGTTGGAACCAAGCGAAATCTGCCACGGCAAAGCACGCGGCGTACGTCCAAGCGTGGAAGTTCGTCGCACCTTACACCGAAGGATCTGGTGGTGGTGGCATCAATACATCGAGCCTCGACGTGCAAGTGTACTGGGATCAAAACGAGTCTGCTGATGTGAAGAACTGGCGCATGTGGCAAGCAGAGTACCAAAACAGCCCGAGCATGTTTGCCTCCGCTTCCACAGCGGCCAAATTGATGACGCAGCTCATTCAACAAGGATATACGATCCCGCTGTTCTACGGGGAGACGTATTATTTGGAGCGCACGGGTGTCATCGGGGCACAGCCCAATCCTTGGTCCTGGGGTGGCTTTTATCAAATGCAGTACCTTTCGGCCAAGTAAGTAGTCCAACTCACTCGTTGCTAAGGCAAAGTGCAAATCGGCCGTACCGAACGTCGCTTGCGGTACGGCCTTTTGGTGTTTTTTTCGTGTGACACCTATGGGACGGTCGGATGAATAAGTTAATTTGACTCGTATACCATACAGGGGTATAGTACATACGAGAGCGAGGTGAATCGAATGAGTCATCCCTACGCGAAGGAAAAAGCGGATTTGCTGACACGCCTGCGCCGGATTGAAGGACAGGTGCGTGGTGTTCAGAAGATGATCGAAGAAGATCGGTATTGTGTCGACCTACTCACGCAGTTGGCGGCCATTAAAAATGCGACGCACAAAGTTGCGTTATCGATTCTGGAAGCCCATACGCGCGGTTGCGTTGCAGATGCCATCCATCACCACACATCGGAAGATGAAAAGATTGACGAGTTGATGGATGTCATTCGGCAGTTTATCAAGTGATTTGCTTTTCCATACAGGCTCAACAGGCCTATCTCCACCACAAGTCTTTACTGAAGGGGGTGCTTGATGATGGGGGAACAAGGGGCAAAAGAACTGGTCTTGCCCGTCGAGGGCATGACGTGTGCCGCGTGTGCAGCACGCATAGAAAAGACGGTTTCACGTTTAGACGGTGTACAGTCATGTCATGTCAATCTCGCCTCGGAAAAAGCGATGGTTGTGGTTGGTCCAGGGATGGATTGGCGTACCGTCAAAGAACGAATTGAAAAAACCGGCTATGCCGTTCCTTTGAGGACAGCAGAATTCAAAATTGCTGGTATGACCTGTGCTGCCTGTGCGGCGCGCATTGAAAAGGTCGTGGGCCGCGCTGACGGCGTGGCGTCTGTACAGGTGAACCTTGCGTCCGAAAAGGGCACCGTAGCGTTTGTTCCTGGCCTGATCGACGAGCAAGGCATTATTGCACGCATTGAAAAGGCTGGGTATGGCGCTGTTGCGATGAAAAACGTCGATGAAGTTGACGAACGCCGTCGCCGGCAAGCAAGGTATCGCCGCGATTTATATACGTTCTGGGGCTCGGTCGTGTTGACACTGCCGCTTGTCATCCAGATGTTTGTGATGCTGGCTGGCGGGCATGCCTTTTTGCCAATTTGGTTGAGTTTTGCCCTCGCGACGCCTGTACAGTTCTACGTAGGCTGGAGATTTTACCAAGGTGCATATCATTCTCTGCGTGGTGGTGCCGCAAACATGGATGTCCTGGTGGCCTTGGGGACATCTGTCGCTTACGTGTACAGCACAATCCTGGCTGCCTTGGGTCATTCGGATACGTACTTCGATAGCTCGGCAACCGTTATCACGCTTATTTTCATGGGTAAGTTGTTGGAGGCGCGGGCTAAACAACAATCGGCGTCTGCCGTGGAGTCACTCGCTGGCCTTGCTGCAAAAGAGGCCCATGTGATTCGCGACGGTCAGGAAGTGGACGTAGCTGTTGAGCAATTGCGTGTTGGCGACGTATTGCGCGTCCGTCCGGGGGAGAAAGTACCCGCCGACGGCCTTATTGTCGAAGGCTCTCCCAGCATCGATGAATCCTTCCTGACCGGTGAGTCCGTACCGGTAAGCAAAACAGCTGGCGATCCAGTCTACGGTGCCTCCGTAAATCAGTTGAATGCATTCACAATGCAGGTAACCCGCGTGGGCTCCGACACGGCACTGGCACAAGTCATCCGACTCGTCGATCAGGCACAGGGATCGAAGGCGCCCGTGCAACGGTTGGCCGACAAGATTTCAGGTATTTTCGTGCCAACGGTGTTGGGTGTTGCGGTCGTGACGTTTCTTCTTTGGGGTCTGTTTGGCACATGGAGCCACGCGCTCCTGGCGGCCGTTGCGGTACTGGTTATCGCTTGTCCGTGTTCACTAGGCTTAGCGACTCCGACCGCGATCATGGTGGGAACAGGCCTTGGGGCAGAGTTCGGGATCTTGATCAAGGGCGGCGAACACTTGGAGCTGGCACACAAGGTGAATGCGGTGATTCTTGATAAAACGGGGACGATCACGGAAGGCAAACCTAGTGTAACGGATGTCCTTCCTGCAGAAGGAATGGATAGCGACCAATTGATCCGATTTGCGGCGGCGTTGGAAGCGCAAAGCGAACATCCCCTTGCGAGAGCGGTGACCGAGTACGCCAATCTGCGCGGTATTGCGGATACAGCTGCAACTGGCGTTGAGGCCATTCCAGGGCGTGGCATTGTCGGTACCGTCGAGGCACATCAAGTTTTGATTGGTCAGATCAGTTGGCTTGAGGAACAGGGTATCGCAGGGCTTAACCCGACGATGGTTGCCAATTTAGAGGAACAGGCGAAGACCGTGGTTTGCGTTGCCATCGACGGATCATTCGCGGGTGTCCTCGGTATCGCGGATCGAATTAAATCAGATGCCAAGAGGACTGTGCAGGCACTTACTCGTATGGGCATCGACGTATGGATGATCACGGGAGACCATGCGCGCACGGCACATGCGGTGGCGAGTCAGGTGGGGATCCAGCGGGTCATCGCGGGTGTTCTGCCTGCGGACAAAGCGACGAAAGTCAAGGAGCTCAAGGAGCAAGGTCGAATCGTGGCCATGGTGGGCGACGGGATTAACGATGCCCCTGCGTTGGCGGCGGCGGATATCGGCATCGCCATGGGTACGGGTGCAGATGTCGCCATCGAAGCTGCAGATATCGCACTCGTGCGATCCGAGATGTACGGCGTTGTTCGTGCCATCTTGCTCTCGCGCCTGACGATGAGAAAGATTCGCCAAAACCTGTTCTGGGCATTTTTCTACAACATCCTTGGTGTCCCGCTTGCCGCTATCGGTCTGTTGAGTCCTATGATTGCTGGCGCTGCGATGGCACTCAGCTCCGTATCGGTCGTATCCAACAGTCTTCTGCTCAAGCGCGCCCATCTCGCGATGAAGGGGGATGGTTATTGAAGCCGAGAGCTTCGCGATCATACCTTTCATCGAACATAAGGAAGGCAAGAAAGGGGGGGATTGCATGGCTACAACAACCATCGCCATCCAAGGCATGACTTGCTCGGGCTGCGTTCAGTCCGTCACCAAGGCGTTGCACGCGATTGCAGGTGTGCAAAACGTCGACGTCAGCTTGGAACAACATCAGGCGACCGTCACCTTTGACGATACACAGGTAACGGTGGAGCAATTGAAGGAAGCCATTGAAGACGCTGGTTACGACGTTGCCTAAAGTGCGTTATAAGCTCGAATGAAAACATGGCCCGACATTCAACCGGGCCATGTTTTTCAGTATCGTTACCATTCGGCACATACCGTCAGGTTGTCCGTTCAAACCTGTAGCCGAATGGTCACACCGTGCGATGGATGGCCCGGCGTAACCCGTAGCCCAAGTTCCGTTTGTTCCACGGTTCCACTGTCGACTGTTGCCACTTGAGCAGATGCTCCGCGCAAACAAGCGGTCCACGGCTTTGCAAGGCCGTCTGGAACCAGCTCGATCACGCCTCCACGCCGTTGCACAATGAGCGATCCCACAGTGTCGCCAGCGGCTCCATACAATGTGAAGTTCGCCACAGCACCCTCTTGCACTTGGAACACGTGAAACTCGACGCCATCTGCAAACTCGTAATCAGGGCGATCCACTCGTGACCCGAAGGGCAAAATCGAGTTTTCCCGCACAAATAGCGGCAGGCTAAAATAATCATACCGCTCACGTCGCCACGAGCCGCCCACAACCACTTCGCCAGTCAACAGGTGCGTCCATGTTCCGTGTGGAAGGTAATACGAAACGAAGCCGTCCTCCTGAAACACGGGTGCCACCATCAGTGATGGGCCGAGCATGTATTGCCGGTCCAGGTAGTCACATGCGGGATCGTCCGGGAATTCAAGCAACATGGCACGCATCACGGGGATGCCTGTGCAAGCCGCTTCTTTGGCGGCCGCGTATAGGTATGGCATCAAGCGATACTTGAGTTCTGTGAAATGGCGCAGGACGTCAACGGCCTCCTCGTCGTAAATCCATGGCACGCGGTACGATGCATTGCCGTGCAGTCGGCTGTGGCTGGAGAGCAGGCCGAACGCTGTCCAGCGCTTATATAAATCCGGCGTCGACGTCTCCTCGAATCCGCCGATGTCGTGGCTCCAAAAGCCGAAACCCGACAGCGTGAGCGACAGCCCGCCGCGCAGACTTTCGGCCATCGACTCGTAGGTCGCGCTGCAGTCGCCGCCCCAGTGCACGGGAAACTGTTGACCACCAGCCGTGGCGGATCGTGAGAAGACGACGGCGTCGTGCTCCCCAACGTGTTGTTTAAGCGTGTTAAAGACCACCTGATTGTACAAATGCGTGTAGTAGTTATGCATCTTCAGCGGGTCCGATCCGTCATAGTAAACGACATCTGTCGGAATGCGCTCGCCGAAGTCTGTTTTGAAACAGTCGACGCCCATGTCGATGAGCCGCTTCAACTTGTTTGCAAACCAAGCGCACGCCGCGGGGTTGGTGAAGTCTACGATGCCCATGCCTGCTTGCCATAGGTCCCATTGCCAGATGTCGCCGTTCGACCGTTTCAGCAAGTAGCCAAGAGCAGCCGCCTCGTCGAACAACGGTGATTTTTGTGCGATGTATGGATTGATCCAGACGCAGATGTTCAAGCCCTTGGCCTTCAGCCGCGAGAGCATCCCTTCGGGATCTGGAAAGACCCGCCGATCCCATTCGAAATTGCACCATTCAAATTCTTTCATCCAGAAGCAGTCAAAGTGAAACACGCGCAACGGAATCTTGCGATCCGCCATGCCATCGACGAACTGATTGACCGTCTGTTCATCGTAATTGGTGGTGAATGATGTGGTCAGCCACAGGCCAAACGACCAAGCGGGGGGCAGGGCAGGCTTGCCTGTGAGCGATGTATAACGTTCAAGCACCTGTTTGGGCGTCGGCCCGTTGATGACGAAGTAATCCAGTGATTCGCCTTCGACACTAAACTGCACGCGCGAGACAACCTCGGACCCAACTTCGTAGGAAACCAGCTCGGGATGGTTGACAAATACGCCATATCCGCGATTGGTCAAGTAGAAAGGCACGTTTTTATATGCCTGTTCCGAATTTGTGCCACCGTCGCGGTTCCATATGTCCACCGTCTGTCCATTTTTCACAAACGAGGTGAAACGCTCACCCAAACCATACACGCACTCGCCTACCGACAAGCCCAACTGTTCCCGCATGTGCGCAACGCCGTTGTCGATCACGTATGCCAAGCCCTTGTTGCCGCTTTGGGTAAGGAGGCCGCGGTCATTGATAAACGACATCGACCATGGATTGCGCTGTACCCGAACTTTAAGAGAACCGCTAGTCATCTCGATGGTATCTTCTGTCTCGGCAATCTCAATCGCGCATGGTTCTTCGTGAAGCTGAAATGCCGGCCCTGGATCTCTTTTTCCTTTAAAATGCTGTACCTGCACGCGGATGATATCCTTCATCGGCGAAGATAAGCGGATGGTCAACAAGGGCCCATCCAAAGTGGCCCCGCGGTGGTGAATGGGCTTACATGGTGTGTACAGCGTTACTGCGTTCTGCTCGATCACGGCGTCATGAACGAGCGCAGGGTTGTGCACAGAAACCCCTTTTCGATTGAGCCAGTTGCCGTCGCTGAATTTCATGGTGGTCACTCCAAGCGTTCAGACTTTGCCGATGGCGGAGTCCAAATTGTTTAGATTGTCGGGATTATATCAAAACTTTTTGCGGGGAATTTGCGATTTTTGATCATGATGACGGCCGTTTTTGGTAGTTTTCCGACGCATAAATGTTTGCACACTCCATAAATTGACACGTCACATATCGTTCCAGCGTGTGGGCTTTGGTACAATGGTTGAAAGCCATTCTATTTCGGCAATCTGAACGAAAAGGCAGGTGCCGTTGATCATGAAACTATGTTCGTTTTACCAGGACGGAGCCGTCCGTTTAGGGCTGGTGCGTGACCACCATGTCGTCGACGTCGCAGCCAGCGCGCATGCACTCGGTGTCGAGGCGCCTTTGAGTGTCATGGCTGCGCTGGCAGGGGGCGAGCAGGCCACGGCGCAACTTCGGCAAGTGTACGCGCAAGGAAGTGTCGCCCTATCTGTGGATGACGTCGTGTTTGCGCCGCCTGTTACCCATCCAGATAAAATCATTTGCGTAGGGCTCAATTATCGCAAGCACGCCGTGGAGTCGAACATGGCGATTCCGGCATCGCCTGTATATTTCACCAAATTTTCGAACAGTCTGTCTGGGCATCGGGAAACGGTGACGATTCCGCCAGTTGCCAAGCAATGTGACTATGAGGTTGAACTTGTCGCCGTGATCGGACAGCGCATCCGTCAGGTGTCCGTCGAGGACGCCTTAAGGGCAGTGTACGGGTACGCTGTCGGCAACGACCTGAGTGCCCGCGACTTGCAGATGCGCAATAGCCAGTGGCTGTACGGCAAGGCCATTGATGGATTTGCACCGCTTGGCCCGTACCTGGTGACGGCGGACGAAGTGCCAGACCCGCAGGCTTTGCGCCTGCGTACCTGGGTAAATGGGGAACTGCGCCAGGATTCGACGACGGCCGACATGATTTTCAGCGTTGCAGAAGTCATTGCGGATTTGTCGCAGGTCATGACGCTCGAGCCGGGCGACCTCATTTATACAGGTACACCGGAAGGGGTCATTCTCGGTATGGCAGAACAGCGCTGGTTGGATGCCGGCGACGAGATTGTCTGTGAAATTGATGGGCTTGGACGGTTATGTACGCGCCTTGCGCGCTAGTTACTCGGTCATGGAAACCTAGCTGATGAGGAACAGCTTGAGAACAAACACCCTGTGGATTCCAGCACTACAAACAAGTTGAGGCGAAGTTCAATGAGTATCGGAGCGAGGCGTCGGCAACGGGCTGTCGTGAAAGTCGGATCGAGTTCCTTGACAGATGGCGCTGGGGTGTTGTCGGTCGCGAAGATGGAACGGTTGGTCAAGCAGATCGCAGAGCTACAAAGAGAAGGGCGTTGGCACGTCGTGCTGGTGTCTTCGGGTGCGATTGCTGCAGGGCTTGGCAAGCTAGGCTGGCAGCGTGCCCGTATCTCGATGCCGGAGAAGCAAGCGGCCGCGGCGGTTGGGCAGACGGCGCTGATGGAGGAGTATGAGCGGCTGTTTGCGCGAGAGGGTCTGCATGTGGGGCAGTTGCTGCTGACGCGCGCGGATGTCGAAGATCGCAAGCGGTTTGTGCATATTCGGAACACGGTGCAGGCCTTGCTGCGACATGAGATCGTACCCATCATCAACGAAAACGACACGGTGGCCGTTGAGGAAATCCGGTTTGGCGACAACGACTCACTCGCGGGCCTTGCTGCGTTGGTCTCAGAGGCGGATAAACTCGTCTTGCTGACCGACATCGATGGTCTGTACACGGCCAATCCGCGCACACATCCGGAGGCAACGCGCATCGATGAGGTCGCTGAAATCACGGACGAGATCGAACGGCTGGCAGGGGGTGCGGGCAGTGCCGTCGGCACGGGGGGCATGCGCACGAAAATGACCGCTGCCAAGGCGGCGGTACAGGCGGGGGTCGAAGTCGTGATCGCCAGCGCACAGACACCCGATGTGTTGCGCCGCGCCTTGTCCGGCGAGCCTGTGGGGACGCGCTTTTTGCCGGCTGCGCAACCGGTGAGCCTGCGCAAGTCGTGGCTGATGCACGCGCCGAAGCCAGAAGGTGCACTAACCATTGACGCCGGCGCCGTGCACGCGCTGCTCACAGGCGGAGGGAGCTTGCTCGTGCCTGGCATTGTCTCGGTCACCGGTGACTTCCAAGAAGGAGCGGTCATTCTTCTGCAAAACGTAAAGGGCGATCCGGTGGGCAAGGGCATCACGAGTTTTTCCGCTCGCGATCTCGACGATTTGCTGGCGCGCCGCCGATCCGGTGAGGACTTGCACAACGTGCACGAAGTGGTACACCGCAACGACATGGTGCTCGTGATGGAGGCGAATGCGAGATGACGGAGATTTTCGATGGCGCGCTGGAGCTGCAGAAAGCGGTCGCCGACGTGCTTCGGCGCGCCCAAGCGGCGAAGCGCACGCTGGCCATTGCGCCGACCAAACAGAAAAATGACGCCCTGCGCAAGATGGGGGAGGCCCTGTGGGCGGATCGCGCGGCAATCCTTGCTGCGAATGCGGCCGACGTCGCCGCGGCTCGCGAAGCAGGGCAACCGGAAGCGCGGATCGACCGGCTTGCCCTGGATGAGCGGCGGATCGAGCAGATGGTGGCTGGGCTGGAGGCTCTCATTGAACTGCCGGACCCAGTGGGGGAGCAGATGGAGCACTTTGTGCGCCCGAATGGCCTGGATATCCGCAAGCTCCGCGTGCCGATGGGCGTTGTCGCGATGATTTACGAAGCTCGCCCAAACGTCACGGTCGACGCGGCTGGGTTGGCATTGAAGACCGGCAATGTGGCCGTGTTGCGGGGGGGGCGCGAGGCGTTGCAAAGCAATCAGGCGATTGTGCGGGCATTGCACCGGGGGATCGCGGCGGCCGGTTTGCCAAGCGATGCCGTGTTGCTTATTGAGCGGACGGAGCGCGAAACGGTCGACTTCATCATTCGTGCACGCGGCTTGGTCGATCTCGCCATCCCGCGCGGCGGCGAAGGTTTGATTCGGCGCGTCGTCGAAAACGCCACCGTGCCGGTCATCGAAACGGGCGTCGGCAACTGTCATGTGTATGTCGATCAGGCGGCGGACTTTGCCAAGGCCACGCCCATTGTCGTCAACGCGAAGACGCATCGCCCGTCTGTCTGCAACGCCGCCGAAACGCTTTTGGTACATCAGGACGTGGCAAAGGTCTGGCTGCCGCAGGCTGCCAAGGCTCTGCGTGCCAAAGGTGTCGAGTTGCGCGTGTGTGAGCGTGCGTATGCAGTGCTAGCCGAAGCCGGCCTCACGGATGGCGTAAAACATGCAACCGAGGAGGACTGGGCGACTGAGTATCTCGCACTGACGCTCGCCGTCCGCGTGGTGGATTCGTTGGACGACGCAATTGCGCATATTGAGCGCTATGGGACCTTGCATTCGGAAGTGATTGTGACCGAAGACGAGGCAGCGGCTCAACAGTTTTTACGGAGGGTGGACGCGGCGGTGGTGTATCATAACGCATCGTCGCGCTTCACCGATGGCTTTGAGTTTGGGTTTGGTGCCGAGATCGGCATTTCGACGCAAAAATTGCACGCGCGCGGGCCGATGGGACTGCGTGAATTGACGAGTTACAAGTACGTCGTGCACGGAGACGGACAAGTGCGCAAGTAAGTGTGTAAAAGGTCACGGCCCTTGTCGGTTGTGTCGATACAAATGCGGACGTACGATGGACCATTCCTAACCGAAAGGGGAATTGGTTCATGGGTACATTTGGTGGATACACGCGCTGGGCAGTGGTGTTCTTGATTATCTTCGTATTGTTCTTCCTCTTAGTACCGGCTGTCGGTGTCGCTGCAAGCAGCTGTAGCTGTGCAGGCGGCATGTACTAAGCGGTAAGTGTTGCGTACATCGCACGCAGAAAACGGCGGGCCGCCAGAGTGAGCGGCCCGCCGTTTTCATACCAGCACGTCCATCGCAAATTGCCGCGTGCAACTCGTAACCCTGTTGCAGCGCTCGCCATATGATGCCCCAACATCAGCCTATACGGGTTGGGGGGGCATGGCATGCATCTTACGCCTTCACATTGGATTTACCTGGCTGTGGTCGTCCTGGTCATCATTGGGATGGCTCTGCGCAAAGGCGTCATACCCATCTGTGTGTTGGGTACGTTCGCCATCGGCTGGGTGTACACGCACAGTTTCGTGAAAGGGTTGCAGACGCTGTACAATGCGAACTTGGCGAGTGCAACAAACCTCTTGGGGATCATCATCATCATTGGCCTGATGGTCGCGCTGTTGCGCTTGATGGAGCGGATTGGGGCGGACCAACTCCTGCTTCGGCCATTTCGCAACTCCGTTAAAACGCCTGGCGTCGCCTTTTGGGGTACAGGGCTGATCAAAGGTGCCGTCTCGCTGTTTGTCTGGCCGACACCGGCAACGATGATGGTCGCGCCGCTGATGACGCCGATTGCCATGCGTGCAGGCTTGCCGCTGATTGGCGCGGCCATGACGATGAACCTGTTCGGCCACGGCATTGCACTTTCCGGTGACTTTGTCATTCAAGGTGCACCCAAGCTGACCAGTTCGGCCGCAGGTGTTTCGGTGACTTCGGTACTGCAGGCGAGCGTGCCGCTGGTGTTGGCAACAGGCGTGGTCAGCACGGTGCTTGGCTATCTGTTCTTGCGTCGCGATATGCGCCGCGGCAAGCTATCCGTGGGCGAAGTGCAGGCGGCGCAGGTGCGCACCGAGTTTGGCGCTGCCGCCAAATTTGCCGCCGTCGTCGTGCCATTGGCTTTTCTGGCGACGATATTGACCACCATTCTCCTGCCTTTGCGGGGCGGTGACGCAACCGCATTCATTGGCGGTGTGGCACTTCTATTATTCCTTGCGATCGCGATTTTGGAGTACGGCCTAAAGGCCCCAGCCGCGGTCATGACGTTCCTGCAGGATGGGTTTATTTTCTCGATCCGCGTCTTCGCGCCGGTTATCCCTATCGCAGGATTTTTCTTTATGGGCTCTCCTGACGTTTCGCCGCAGATCTTAGGCAATGGTGCGCCTGGTTTCCTGCTCGATCTTGGCAAGGCCCTGGCCGCACATGTGCCGCTTTCGGTTGCGCCGGTGGCGATTATTATCGTGCTAGTCGGCGTGATCGCAGGATTGGACGGCTCGGGCTTTTCCGGTCTCGTGTTGGTAGGGACATTGGCGCAAGCGTTAGGCACGCCGATTGGTGCGAACGTGGCCGTGCTTGCTGCGCTCGGTCAGATGGGCTCCGTGTGGAGCGGTGGTGGCACCTTGGTTCCGTGGGGCGTACTCGACATTGCAGGTGTGACAGGGTGCGATCCGGAGGAGTTGACGCGCCGCAACTTCGTTCCCGTCATCTGCGGCTTGGCGGTGGCGACGGTCGTCGCAATTCTGCTGGCATAGATGCAGGACAGTCTAGGCACATGCCAAGTATGTTCGGTAAGGTGGCAGAGGGCGGGAGACCGCCCTTTGCTCGTTCATCCAGCGGTGCTTTGTGACAGGCGCGATCGCGATCGTGTAAAGGCACTTGCGGTGACGATGGTCATCAACAGAATGGCAGCAAAGGCGCCGAGACAAAGTACCGCGACAACAGTGCTGGAACGCGTGATCAGCCAACCGAAAACGGTAGGCACGATGGCGCCGCCAATTCCGGCAAAAAAGGTGACAAGGCGCGTGACGAGGGCGGTCATCTCCGGGAATGAGTGATTGGCAAAGACGAGCGTGACGACATAGATGCCAGACATGAAGATGCCGGTGGCGCATGCTTCGATATACGCAACAAACGGCAAACGCGTCGCCGCGATTGCCAAGATCACGACGAGCGTACCACCGGTCGCCAACATGAGATATGGGCGGTATGGCAATCTGCGAATGATCCAACCTGTGGCCATGCGGCCGATGACCATCGCTATCCAAAACAAGCTCACGGAAAGCGACGCGGTGCTTGCCGAGAGGTGCAAGTGGTTCGCAAAAATGGCGGGGAAGAAGTTGTTGACGCACGACTCGACGCCGACGTACACGAGGATGGCGAACATAAAGAGAGCAAAGAGCAGCCATTTCTCAGACCGCCGGGCAATATTCACGGCTGCGGTCGGTGCGTCGATTGGGCCTCTGTGGTGTTCTGGCTGCACAATCGGCGTCATGAACGTGATCGTCGCAAGCAGGACAGCGAGTGCCCCGACGACAAAAAAATCCAGTCGCCATATGCCGACGCGGATAAACCAGCTTGCCAAGAGCGGGGTGATCACACAACCAAGCCCAAAAGCAGCCTCGGTGCGACTCATCACGACGGCGCGGCTGGTGGGAAACCACTCGACGAGCGATGTCGAAATGGTGGCTTGTAAGAGAGCCATGCCAACACCATTGATGAACGACATCGCAATACACCACCAAACAGCCGGTAGGGCGCCAAAAACGATTTCTGCAATGCCTGTCGCGGTTGCTGCCATGGCAATCGCTGCAGGGTAGCCACGCGTCTTGACGAGGACCGGTGAGAGTGGGACGCCGACAAGATAGCCAACAAATTGTGCAAAGACGAGATCGCTACCAAACATATAGGACGATTGATAGTGGTGAATGAAGACTGGTAATACACTGCCAAGTGCGACCGTTGCCATCCCGTTCATGAGATACATACCACAGGCGAGCCAAACATAGAGAGGCAACAGAACAACCTCCTTGATGGGGAATCCGTTTGCGAGACTGTGATCCATCGTACTCCATCTCGGGGCACGGGGCTAGATGCGTCTTAGGCCTAGACCAGCGCGTCGGTTCAGATAAGAACAGCGTGTTATGATGAAAGACAAAAGGATACGGAAACGGACGTGACACGATGGACGAGTTGCTCGACGTCTTGGATGAACAGATGAACCGCATAGGTACGGCACCGCGTTCCCAAGTGCATGAGGCGGGGTGGTGGCACCAGACGTTTCATTGTTGGCTGTACGACTGTATCGCTGGGGAAGACATGTTGTTGCTACAGCGTCGGCACCCGAGCAAGGACACCAACCCAGGTAAATGGGACGTGAGCTGTGCAGGGCACCTGGCGGCAGGGGAATTGCCGGAGGATGGCGTGCGCGAGCTACAGGAGGAACTTGGAGTTGCGATTTCTCCTAGTCAACTGGTCAAGCTTGGCGTGGCGAGGCATCACTTTCGTAAGAACGGCGTTATTGACAATGAATTCAGCCATGTCTTCGTCCTACGCTGTGGGTACGTGCACGATGTGCACAGGTTTCAAGTGGCTGCCGATGAAGTGAGTGGGCTCTACCGAATTGCGGTGAACAGCTTCAAGGAGTTGGTCGACGGCAAGTCACAAAGCGCCGTTCTCGAAGGGGCGCAGTGGACCGATGAAGGGTGGACGCATGATGTCTGTGAGGTGCAAATGGTTGATCTCGTCCACAGAGAGCCCGATTATTACCGCTTGCTCTGGCAGTACTTTCACGTTCTATGATGAGAATAAAGGGGCACATGCAGCACATGTACCCCTTACCCCGGGCGTCTGTCTTAATCTACGAAGGGTCCATTGAAGATGGGGCGTTCGCCGACAGGCTCGCCGAACACAAACACGGCCCGCAGATCATCTCCCGCGCGTACCGGCGTCAGTGGCATGCTCTCGACGTCGCCGTTGGCCATAAAGACGAGTAGATCTCCTTTGTTGATGGGCGTTTCATCCTCGCCCAGGTAGCCGTGGCCGGCAAGAACGTAGATAAATCCTTGGTAGCCTGTCGGTACCTGCAACGTGTGTGTCTGTCCTGCGGCAATGGTCACATCTTCAAACTGCATGGACCTGCGCGTCTTGACAGGTGACAATCCACCGACAATCCATGTGCGCTCAACACCTGGGGTAATCTGTTCGCGCGGTAGTGCGGCAGGCATGATGTCCTCGTAACCCGGATCGATCCCTTTTTCACTGCGCGGCAGGTTAATCCAAAGTTGCAATCCACTGTCGATCCCATCGGTGCCCGGCATCTCGGAATGTACAATGCCCTTGCCGGCTACGACGTGTTGTACACCTCCTGCCGGTATGACGCTCTCGTGGCCCGCGCTGTCTGCATGGGCCAATGCCCCTTCCAGGACATATGTCAAAATTTCAAAGCCGCGATGCGGATGATCCGGAAAGCCGTAAGGCTTTTCAACGGCAAAGTGATCAAGCAATAAAAATGGATCGATGTAGGGCGTGTGGCGCGTGGGAAAGACGCGGGCATGCTCCTGTCCCATCGTGCTTGCGCGCTGTCCCCCAGGGTATTTTAACCAAGTCATCCTATTGTCTCTCCTTGTAGAAGGCATCGTGCAACGCTAGCGCACACCATTGTAAAGCTGTGGTTGCTCCCGGCGATATACCGTGGAATTGCGCAAAGCCGTGAATGAGATCTGCGAAATTGCGATAAATGACAGGTACGCCCTTCTCGCGCAATGCATCGGCGTACATTTTACCCACATCACGCAGCGGATCGTACTCGGCTGTCGCGATACAGGCGGGCGGAAGACCACTTAAATCGGGATAAAGAATGGGTGCGAAATATGGATTAAAGAAGTCTTCCTGGCTGTTCAGATAGTGGTCTCGGAACCATGACATCAGCTCGCCGGTCAGAAGATAGCCATCGCAATTTTCTTCGATGGATGCCGGCGGATGCGCGGGGTGGTAGCCAGTCGACGGGTACAACAGCCACTGGTAAGCGATCCGTGGCGTCTTGCGTTCCTTCGCGAGGATACATGCCACAGCGGCCAGATTACCACCCGCACTATCGCCCCCCACAGCAATGCGGCCGGGATCAAGCTCGAAGGATGCGGCGTGGTCTGCAATCCAAGCAAGAGCATCATACGCGTCGGCAACCGCAGCGGGGAACTTGTGCTCTGGCGCGAGGCGGTAATCTACTGAAAATACGACGCAATGGGCCACATTTGCAACCACTCTGCAGATTGGATCATGTGATTCGATGTCGCCGAGCACCCAGCCGCCACCGTGGTAAAAGACCAGCGCGGGCGATGGGAGGTGCAGTTCTGCGGGTCGATACATGCGAACAGCCAACGTTCGATCCGGCAGTGCGATGCCGAAATCGCGTGTCTCCGCAATCGGCATGTTGGGCGCAGAATTGAACATTTGGCGTTGGCGGTATTCCTGCACAGTCATATTGGTCAGTGGGGGTGTGGGTATCGCGTGTAAGCGGTCGAGGAATTCGCGAATCACTGGATCAAGTGACATATCGGCAACCTCCTGCACTGCGCCTTCAGTATGGAGCATCACATCTATCGCCATTGTATCAGTTGTCGCAGGAATACAAGAAATGTGACCACAGCGTTACATTTGCCTGTGGATTACCGACGAACCGTTCGTGCCTGTGGTAACGTTTGAACAGAACGTGTCTTCCTGCAGAAAATGATATCGCGCTATTCATATACCTGTTATGAAAATGATTTGTGGATATAGAAAGACAAAATTGACTCTTGATCGCGCCTTATGTAAGCGGTATACTACGTGCAAACGTTTGCATCATCTCAGTCAGTCCTAGGGAAAAAAGAGTTGTGTATTTCAAGGGGGAGTTTTGAGATGAAAAAGTGGCAAATCGTCACGACGGGTGTGGCGGCGTTTGCGCTAGCCGGCGGCGTTTTAGCCGGTTGCGGCACAAACAGCGGCACCAACACAGCCAATGCTGCAAACACCAGCACAGGCCAAGCCGATACTGGCGCCGCCAGCACGTTGCCGAAAGGGCAGACCATCACCGTCTGGTCTTGGGCCGGTGGTCCTCAGCTCACCGACGTCAAGAAAATCGCGCAGGCATGGGCAAAGCAACATGGCGACACGGTCAATGTCGTCGACCAAAGCTCCAATCCTAAGGGATTTCAGTTTTACGCGACGGCGGCGCGCACGGGCAAAGGCCCCGATGTCGTGTTTGGCATGCCGCATGACAACAACGGGACGTTTGCCGAAGAAGGTCTGATGGCGTCCGTGCCAAACGGCATTATCAATACGAAGGCGTATGCGGCAAATACTTTGGATGCCGTGAAAGTCAATGGCACGATGTACTCTGTGCCGGTCTCCGTTCAGGTTGCGGCTCTGTACTACAACAAAAAGTTAGTGCCACAAGCACCGACCACCTGGGCTGCGTTTGTGAAGGACGCGAATGCGCATGGTTTCATGTATGATCAGGCAAACCTGTATTTCGATTATGCGCTGATTGGCGGCATGGGCGGTTATGTGTTCAAGGATACAAACGGCACGTTAAATCCCAACGACATTGGTCTTGATAACAGCGGATCGGTCAAAGCGTATGCGTTGATGCATGACATGGACAGCAAATACAAGTGGATGACGCCAAGCGTGAACGGTTCTATCGCCAAGGCGCAGTTTTTGGCCGGCAAGATTGGCATGTATGTCAGTGGTCCGTGGGATACAGGCGACATCGAAAAGGCAAAAATCGACTACGGCATCACGCCATGGCCGACGTTGCCAAACGGCAAACCTGCGACTCCGTTCCTCGGTGTGATCACGGCGTTTGTCAACAAGGAGAGCAAGACCCAGCCAGCGGACTGGAGTCTGGTGCAAGCTTTGACGAATGCGAGTGCGCAAAAGACGTACTTCTCGGATTCACAACAGATCCCGGCTCTTGTGAGTGTACAGAAATCGCCGGCCGTACAAAACAATCCTGCATTTAAGGCGTTCACGGCGGCTTTGAAAAACTCGGTGCCGATGCCGAACATCCCACAAATGCAAGCGGTGTGGACAGCGGACACCATCCTGCAGAATATCATCGCGGGCAAGGTGTCGCCGCAACAAGGCGGTAAGGACTTTGTGCAAAACATCCAAAAGGGCATCTTGGCCCAAGGATAAACCGTCGTGACAGCTTGTTTCAGGAGCCGGCCGCCCCGCTGGTCGGCTCTTGCTATATCTGGAGGTGGTACACGTGGCTGCTGTTGCACAGACGGGAACGACACCAGTAGCTCGCAAGCGGCGCCGCAAAGTGGATTGGGTGGCGTACGGATATCTATCTCCGGCGCTCGTGACGATATGCGTTTTAAGTATTGTCCCGATCTTCTATACGATTTATATCTCGTTTACAAATTTCAATCAGATGCATTTTACTTCCTATCAGTTCGTGGGCCTGCAGAACTATAAAGAGCTGCTCAACCCACACGATCCGCTATCGAATTTGTTCATACCGACGCTCATTTGGACCATCGTTTACGCGTTGTGTGCCACTGGTTTCAGCTACTTGGTAGGGCTTGCGCTTGCGGTGTTATTAAATAACAAGCATATGCGGGAAGCCACGGTATATCGGACCTTGCTCATCATTCCTTGGGCCGTTCCCACGCTCATCACAATGCTTGCCTGGCAGGGGCTGCTCAACGACCAATACGGCCAGATCAACGGCCTGCTCCACGGCGTTTTCGGTTTGCCACGCATTCCGTGGTTGACCAACGCGACATGGGCGAGGGTGGCCATCATCATCGCAAACGTGTGGGCTGGATTTCCATATATGATGACGGTTTGTCTAGGTGCATTGCAGTCGATCCCGACGGATCAATACGAGGCAGCCGAAATCGACGGCGCCACCTGGACACAGGTCTTTCGGTACGTGACGATGCCATCCGTCTGGCGCATTTCCTTGCCCCTGTTAATTCCGTCGTTTTCGTTTAACTTTAACAATTTCAACGCGACCTACCTGCTGACTGGCGGTGGTCCACCGAATTCGAATAATCCTTTCCTTGGGCAAACTGACATTCTGGCTTCAGCCGCATACAAAATGACCTTGTCGTTTAACCGTTACGATCTCGGCTCTGCCATCGCTGTTTTGCTCTTTATTCTCGTCGCGTTTATCAGTTGGCTCCAGATGCGCTACACCGGGGCGTTCCAGGAGGTCGATTCCTAATGGCGGTCACGCATCGCAGTCTTTCACAAGCGGGAACCTCGCCGCGCCCGCGCAAGCGGGGCTTGCAGCCCGGGCAACTGTTGCGCCTTTGGATATCGCGCGTCATCATCTGGGCGGTCATCATCGTCGTGCTCATCCCGATGTGGTTCGTTTTCACAGCGTCATTCGACCCGTCGAACTCGTACATCTCAGTGTCGTTTTTCCCGGCGCACGCGACATTTGCAAACTACAGAGCGCTGTTTCAAGGCGGCCAGTTCCTCGTTTGGGTGCGCAACAGCTTGATCGTTGGCTTAACGGTCGCCATCGCCCAATCATTCATTACGGCTCTGTCCGCATTCGCGTTTTCCAAGCTGCGGTTTTACGGGCGCAAATACGGTTTAATGGTGCTCTTGCTGTTGCAAATGTTTCCGAACATCCTGTCGATCGCGGCGTTTTATTCGGCGCTCGCCAAATTGAACATGATCGACTATCTTGGATCCTATATTCTGGTGATGTTGGGGGCCAGCGCGTTCAACGTCTGGTTGTTAAAAGGGTTCATGGACTCAATCCCGAAGGAACTCGACGAAGCAGCCCTGATCGATGGTGCAAACACGTGGCAACGGTTCATTCGCGTACAGCTGCCGCTGTGTTTACCGATGCTCGTCGTCATATTCTTCTTGACGATCGTCGGGGCATTCGGCGAATACCTGTTTGCGGGAACGATCTTGCAGTCGCCCAGCAACTACACGCTCGGCGTCGGCATGTACAATTTGATTAGCGGCCAGTTCGCAAAGAACTGGGGTGAGTTTGCCGCTGCGGCGCTTTTGTCTGCCGTTCCGCTCGCCGCTGTGTTCGCGTTGGCGCAAAAGTATTTGACGACCGGCTTGGTCGCCGGATCGGTGAAAGGATAATGACAAGCTAATTTGCGTTTTGAGAGGGGATCAACGCCATGGCTACTATCAAAGATGTAGCACGCTTGGCCAATGTGTCACCGTCGACTGTATCGCGGGTGCTCTCGAATTCGTCGCGGATATCGGAGGAGACAAAGCGACGTGTGCGCGAGGCTCTCGAACAACTCGATTACCATCCAAACGTGTTTGCACGCGGATTGGTGACCAATAGCACTGGCGCTATCGGGATTTTGATCCCCCCCTCGATGAATCAGTTTTTCGTCAACCCGTTCTTTGCCGAGTGGATGAGTGGGGTGTCCGAAGTGGCGCGCGAGCACGGCGTCGATACGGTGCTCTCGACGTCTGCTCGCGACGAGGAAGAGGTCGTCGACCGCATGGTGCGTGGTCGGCGTGTCGATGGGCTGTTGCTCTTGGGCACGCGCCCGGGCGATCCGGTCTTGCGCCGCGTGTCTGATCAAAAATTTCCGGCTGTGCTGCTCGGCCGTCCTGCTGATCCGATTCCTGTGAGTTGGGTGAACAACGACAATGTGGAGGCCGCACACTGCGCCACAAAACACTTAATCGACCTCGGGCACCGGCGCATTGGTTTTCTTGGCGGCGCTTCTGAAATGGTGGTTACGATTGACCGCGTCACAGGTTATCGCAATGCACTGCTGGAGGCGGGGATTGAGCCGGACCCAAGGCTTGAAGTATCGAGCTTTTTCCTTGAACAAGGCGGTTATCTGGGCATGATGCGGCTCTTGGCGATGTCGGATCGTCCGACGGCCGTGCTGGCATCCGACGACGTACTCGCGTTTGGCGGCATGCGCGCCGCTGCTGAACTCGGCTTTCGCATGCCTGAGGAGTTGGCGATTGTCGGGTTTAATGACATTCGCTTGGCGGAATTGGCCAATCCCGCGTTGACGAGCGTCCGTGTCAACATGCATGAACTAGGGGTGCGTTGTGCCGAACTGCTATTGAAACAGATCGAGTCGGGGAGCCCGGCTTACATTTCGGAAATCGTGGACTTTGAGTTGGTCATTCGCTATTCCTGCGGCGCTCACGCCGCAGCGCGCAATGGGTAAGGAGATGGCCCGATGGACATTGGTCTGCAGCATCAGTCTAATAGTCCCTTTGCGTACCCGCTTGGGCAAAAGGTTGTCCGCCTTGTCGTGCAGGTGCACAGGCCTTATGAGATGCAGGAGATAAGGGTACATTACGGAGATAAATATGAGACCACCTATACCGACGTACTGACCATGCAAGGCGCGGGGCAAGGTACACACTTTGACTACTTTGTCGCAGATGTACCGGTGCCGACACGGCGCTTGAAATACGCATTCGAGGTTGTTTTGGCTGAGAACGTATCGCAGTGGTTCGGTGAGATGGGGTGGACGCGCGACCTCGATGAAGCGGTGCCCTTTTATATTCCATACATTTGCCCGCGCGATGTCTTTACCGTACCGGATTGGGTGGATCAAACGGTAGCGTATCAAATTTTCCCCGAGCGTTTTGCAAACGGCAATCCGCTGATCACGCCGGAAGGTGCGTGTGGTTGGTACGACACGCCTACTTCCACCAGCATTCACGGCGGCGATTTAGCAGGCATCCGGCAGCGGCTCGATTACCTGCATGAATTAGGGATTCGCCTTGTCTACCTGACCCCCATTTTCCGGGCGGGATCGAACCATAAGTACGATACAGCGGACTACTTTGAGATAGATCCGCAGTTTGGCACCAAGGACGATTTACGAGCCTTGGTGGCTGACGCACATGCGCGGGGGATGCGCGTCGTGCTCGACGCAGTATTGAATCACTGCGGATATTCTTTTCGGCCGTTTCAAGATGTCATTCGCAATGGCCGCAAGTCTCGCTATTGGGACTGGTTTTTTATCGAGGGCGATGAGATTGACACCGAAGCGGTCAATTATGAGACGTTCGCGACCAAATTGCGCAATATGCCAAAGCTCAACCTCGCTCATCCAGAGGTCGAGCGCTACATGCTCAAGGTGGCCGAGTATTGGCTGGAGGAGTGCGACATCGATGGCTGGCGGCTGGATGTTGCCAACGAGATCGATCACGTCTTTTGGCGGAAGTTTCGCGAAACGGTAAAGCGAGCAAAGCCGGATGCCTTGATCATCGGCGAAGTATGGCACAACAGCTTGCCCTGGTTGCAAGGGGATCAATTCGACGGCGTCATGAATTATCCGCTGCGCGAGTGCATCCTCGACTTGTTTGTGCGCGGCAGGGTAGCCGAGGACGAGTTTGCAAAGCGCGTGACGGATTGGCAATTTGCTTATCCCGCGCAGGCGCAGCGCGCGATGTTCAATTTGCTAGGGAGTCACGACACCGAGCGGATACGAACGTTGGCCGGCGGATCGGTCGCGGCCGTCGTGCAGGCCATGGCGTTGCTGATGACGGCTCCGGGGATTCCGATGATTTACTACGGCGACGAGATCGGCATGCAAGGTGGGGCCGATCCGCTGTGCCGCGGAGGCATGGTTTGGGACGAGGACCGCCAGGACAAGGCGTTGCTGGACATTGTCAAGCGGTTGGTCAAGCTGCGACTCTCGGAACCGGCCTTGGCGGGTGGGCTCATGCGGATGGAGCGTGCGGAACCCGGCTTGTTGCGCTATGTTCGCGAAGGGCAAACGGGGGAGCGCGTGTGGGTTCAGTTTGCGGCGCCCGACCGCCTTGGAGCGGGAATACCTAAAACGGCCAGGGTCCTCTTTGCTGAACAAACAGAGCCCTATGTCGCGCAAGGCGAGCAGGCTTTGGCATTCAGCGAGGGTTGTGCAATCACAGTTTGGCGATGAGCGGGCGCGCAGAACGCCCGACACGGAGTGAATGCTAGAGACGAGGTGCAGACATGCAGACAAGTGAATCGATCAAACCGGATCGAGTGAAACAACCGGTGCTCGCAGAGCGAGCACTTGCACCTTTGGAGGGATGGCAGGCGCATGACTGGGGTGTCACGCTGACGCTTGGACAGCGCAAATTGGCATTACAGGCCATCTCAAACGACATCCTGCGTTTGGTATTGTGTGACGACAGTGGACATATTCCGGCTTCCACCGTCGCGGTGCTGCCGGATGCAGTGCAGCCTAGGGCAGACAGGTGTGCCGTCGAGGAGACGGATGCGGAGGTCACACTTCGCCTTGAGTCGTGGACGGTAAGGATTGACCGGCAACTTGGCAAGTTTGACGTCACCGATAGCAGGGGCAGCTTGGCTGCGGCGGGGATGCAGCTGTTTTCACCGGCCACAGGCGGCGTGGGTGCCGTGTTGCAAGCGGCGCCGGCCACGCGTTTTTACGGGCTCGGGGAGGAAGCAGGGGGCCTTGATAAGCGTCACGAGGCCTACACGATGTGGAATTCGGACGTGTATGCCCCGCATGTTCCAGAAATGGAGACCTTGTACGTCTCCATTCCGTTCGTCATTCGCTTTGATGCAGGCGTTGCGTCGGGCCTGTTCCTCGACAATCCAGGCAAGACGAAGTTCGATTTTCGATCGCGCTTTCCTGCTTACGAGGTGTCGGCCGCGACGGGCGGCTTTGATTGCTATCTGTTTGCAGGGCCGACGCTTAAAGACGTGATCTCGGCATACACCCGGTTGACGGGGCGCATGCAGTTGCCACCGCGTTGGGCTATGGGCTACCACCAGTCCAGGTACAGTTACGAGACGCAGGACGAAGTATTGGCATTGGCGCATACGTTTCAAGACAAGGAGATCCCGCTTGATGCCATTTATCTCGACATTCACTATATGGACGGCTACCGCGTGTTTACGTTTGATCGAAATCGGTTTCCGAACCCGCAACAGATGTGCGACGAACTGCGGGACATGGGCATTAACGTCGTGACGATTGTCGATCCGGGGGTTAAGCGAGACCCAGAATATCACGTGTATCGCGACGGGATCGCCAACGACGTGTTTTGTAAGTCGGTCGAAGGCGACATCTTTATTGGCGATGTGTGGCCGGGGCCGAGCGCCTTTCCCGATTTTACGGACGATCGCGTCGGGCGCTGGTGGGCGGATCTACACGACTTCTACCTGCAACGAGGCATTCGCGGCATCTGGAACGATATGAATGAGCCGGCCGTCTTCAACGAGACGAAGACGATGGATATCGGGGTGATGCACCGCAACAACGGTCACCCACGCACACACAGGGAATTGCACAATTTGTATGGCATGCTGATGTCGAAAGCGACATACGAAGGACTCGCCGAAAAACTCGGCGGCGAGCGCCCCTTTCTTCTGACACGGGCGGGGTACAGTGGCGTACAGCGGTATGCGGCAGTGTGGACCGGAGACAATCGCAGCTTCTGGGAACACATGGCGATGGCCATCCCGATGGTCTTAAACATGGGCATGTCCGGTATTGCGTTTGGCGGCCCGGACGTCGGGGGATTCGCGCATCATACGACCGGAGAACTGCTGGCAAGGTGGACCCAGATGGGCGCGTTCTTCCCGTTTTTCCGCAACCACAGCGCGCTGGAGACGCTGCGTCAGGAGCCCTGGTCGTTTGGCGAAGACATTGAGCACATCGTGCGCAAGTATATTCGCCTTCGCTATCGACTCTTGCCATACCAGTACACGTTGTTCCGGGAGGCAAGTGAAACAGGCGTTCCCATCATGCGACCGCTGGTGCTCGAATATCCTGACGATCCCGCGACCTACAACCTTGACGATCAATTTCTTGTCGGATGCGACATCCTCGTCGCGCCCGTGTGTCGTCCGGATTTGCGCTGTCGAGCCGTCTATCTGCCAGCGGGAACGTGGGTGAACTACTGGACGGGTGAACACCTCGATGGGGGGCGGCACGTCTTGGTCGATGCGCCGCTTGCCACATTACCGCTTTTTGTCCGAGCAGGGTCCATCATTCCGGTCGATCTCGGCGAAAGCAATCGCCCCGGTCAACTGGCCTTGGAAATATACGAGGGTAAGGCGGGCGAAGTTGGGGAAGGGCGCCTTTATGAGGACGACGGGTTGACGTTTGCCTATCGCGAGGGGCGCTATCGGGATCGCAAACTCACTGCGGAATTTCACCCAGACCACGTGCTCGTGCGAGCGAATGCGACCCACGATGGTTATGGGCAGGCGGACGAGGAGTGCCTGATTCGTATGCACTGGCGCGATGGGACGGTTTCTGAAGCCATCGGCCGCGGCTCGTCTTTCGAGGTCAGCCTGAACAGATTGGCATGATAGGAGGACAAGACAACAGGGCGTAACCCGGCGGGTAGCCGCCAGGTTACGCCCTGTTTGTTGTGTGGCTTAGCGCTGTGCTTTGGCGGATGGCTTTATCGTAATCACCATCGGATCGGTCACAGCCTGGCCGTCTTCATTTTGCGCCGCGACGCGCACGGATATGGACTGTGTTCCAGGCGCCACAGGCAACCTGAGGTGGACATCGCCATGTGCCGCCATAGTTGCGACGGCCTGATAAGATCCATCGGGCTGTTGTACATAGACGACATATTGTGTCGCGTTTGGCACCGGTGTGATGCGCAGGCTGATCCCGCTCTGCTGTACATCCGCTTGCACTTGGGGCTGGCTGAGCGATGCTGCCGGCACCGTAACCGCCTGTAGCGCTTGGCCAAAGCTAAGGCCGACACCTGGTGCCACGGGTGGCAGGGCCACAACCGCATAGTCGACGGCGGTTGCACCTTGGGTTACCGGCGCAGACAGCGTGTTCGTCGAAAGCGGGCGACCCACGGGTACCCATACATCGCCTTGGCGTCGGAGCAACATGTATCCGTTCGCCCCAGCCACCGGCGTCCAGGCAATCGAGGTTTGCCCATTGATTGTCTGCAGGTATGCGACAGGATTCGCTGTGGGCGTGACCAGAATAGCGCCTTCGTATGGCGCCAACGTCAGTTGCACAGCCCCATTCTCCACGGTGTACCACTGGTCGTTGAGTTCGTCCAGAAGTTTCGTCCCATTGGCGATCACGCCCGCAACCGGAAGGCTCACGGTTTGCGCTTGGTCTTGGTTGTTCAGTGCCACAATCGCCGACGCGTCGGCTGCGGGCTTGCCAAATACGTCCTGGCCGCCTTGGATGGTGCGTGCGAACGCATAGACCTCGCCCTGGGCGTACACGGGCGTAAACGTGCCGGTTTGCAGCACAGGGTTGGCCGCGCGAATCGCGCCAAGCAAGCGATAGTGGTTGAGCAGAGTCTCATTTTCATGGCCCCATGGGTACGTGTCACGAGACAACGGATCACTGTAACCCGAAACGCCTGCTTCGTCACCATACCAGATGGTCGGATCGCCCGGGAAGCCAAACTGCAGGTCAGACACGAGCTCCAGGCGCTTGATACCCAGTTGCTGATCGGTTGCCGTGGGTTGATAGGTGGCCTGTTGCAAGGCGCTCATGGAGCCTGGCTCGGGCGCGTTTTCGAGAACCGTCAAAATCCGCATCGTATCTTGGGAGTCGACGAGGTTCATCATCGCGTAGAACGACTGCAAAGGATACTCGCTGTACAGGCGCATCAGTTCCTGGTTGAATCCCGCTGCGTCGACCGCGTGATGTTGGACGCTTCCGTCGTTGTACGTTCCACGGAAAAAGTCGATCACGGCGTTGCGAAATGAGTAATTCATCACGCTGTCGAAGGTCGATCCGGTGAGCCAGTCCGTGCCGTTGTCGTTTGTCGCGTTGTTCCATATTTCCCCGACGATTGCGGCGTTAGGATCAATCGATTTTACGGCGTTGCGGAAATTGCTCCACCATGTGACGTTATAGTTGCTGTTGTCCGCCGAATCGAGGCGCCAGCCATCGGCGCCAAGCGCCAACCAATGCTTCGCGACGGCGTCTTTGCCGCCGTAAATAAATTGCTGGAATGAAGGGTTATTCGTATCTGTCTGCGGCAACGTGTCGTTGTTCCACCAGCCGTTGTACGGATTCGCTGGGTTGTTGGTCCACTCGTACCAGCTATAGTAGGGCGAGAGATTCGGTTGATTCTGCACATAAGCTTGCCAGGCGCCAAGGCTGCCCATGTTGCCGAATTTGTTGAAATACACGCTGTCCGATCCGGTGTCTTCAAACACACCGTCCAGGAGGATGTGAAATCCGTCTGCATGGGCAGCCTTTGCGAGGTTCAGCCAGTCCTGAGCGGTGCCAAACCCCGGATCGATCTTCATGTAATCGGCCGTATCGTATTTATGATTGGA
Organism: Alicyclobacillus hesperidum subsp. aegles; assembly: GCF_027923525.1. Taxonomy (NCBI): domain Bacteria; kingdom Bacillati; phylum Bacillota; class Bacilli; order Caryophanales; family Alicyclobacillaceae; genus Alicyclobacillus; species Alicyclobacillus hesperidum. The sequence continues at coordinate 107,599 of NZ_BSBJ01000049.1, forward strand.
CTCGGCCTCAAACACAGGCATGAGATAAAGGGTATTGACGCCAAGGCTTTTCAGATAATCCAGCTTATCCTGAATTCCCTTCAGGTCGCCCCCGAAAAAGTCGATGTTCCACTGACCGTTGCCACGCAGAGCCTGGATGGCTGGATCGCTGGAAGCCGGGATATTCGGATCGTACGGTTGACTATTCCAATCTTGATGAAATTGAATAGGGCCCAGCGTTTCCTGACCAGCGGCATCTGTGTAGATACCCTTTTGCGTCTTTGGATTTTCGTCGTTCGCTATGTCGCCGTTGTAGAATCGATCCGGCATAATCTCGTAGATGACCGCGTGTTTCAACCAGTCGGGTGTCGTAAATCCTTGGTTGTAGACAGATAACTGATAGCTGGGCCCGCTGGCAGAAAAACTGGGTTGGCCAGGGCCCTCCAGCTGGTTTCCGTTGTCGTCATAGTACACGGTTTGGCCACTTGCCAGTTGTCCTGCGAACTGATACCACATTGTTCCCGCGGTGGTCACATCGGAGGCGGGGATGGTCACGGTCCACCAACTGTATTGTGTGGCATCGGGCGTGCCGGTTGCCTGTTCGATCTCCGTCGCGGACATCGCGAGTGGCTGCATCGGCAAGTCGAGTTCAGACTCGCTTCCGTTTGCACCCCATAGCCGAAGGAGCGCCGATTTTAAATCTACAGGTCCACGCAGGCGCAGGGTCACGGGTGTGCCGGTGGCCACAGCACCAAACGGACTGCGATAAAACGAACTGTACGAGTCGTGGTAAAAGCTCTGCATCCAGGCTGGTTCCGGGCCGACCAAAAGTGGCACCTGCCGATCCAGCGAGACGTTTGTCACACCATCCGCGTCTTTGGCGGTGGTATCGAGATCGACCGTGTAGAGTCCGTTGGGGACATCTTTTGGCACTGTGAAATCGACACTCGACCAACTTGCGTTTGATCCGGTCGTCGTTGCGACGACGTTCCCGCTCTGGTCGAGGAAGTTGACGGTCGTTTGGCTCTGGCCGCTGCCCGAGAAATCCCCTACGGGATCGGAGGCCGTCACCGTGTCTCCTGGATTTGCGTCGGTTGTGGACAGCGTCACAGCGCCTACAGGGAGGGGAAAGTTTTGATTCGTGTCGTCGCTTGTGTGCAGGCCATCGCCGGAAAGACAAGCGAAGTCATTGCCGTCATACAGGTCAAACCGATAATAGATAGTACCTCCATTCGACGCCGGCACAGTCGCCGACCACAGCTGATAAGGGCCAAACGTCGACGTCGGCGTCATCTCGACGTCAAACGATTTGCTCTGTGCAGTGTCGTACGCCTTCAGTACGACTTTGGTCAAATTGCCGCTGTAGGCGCGAAGGCGAATGGTGACGTTTTGCCCCGGGCTTGGATTGGGGATGGAGACGTAGGTTGCAGAATCGTCCGTGTAGATACCGTCCCACTGAATGGTGCTTGCGCTGGTATACGGCTCAATGGTGAGCGTCGCGGATGCGCTGGCGCCACCAGCAGAGACCGTCAGGGTATACGTGCCCGCACCTAAACCACTGTCCCCCATGGGCAATTCGACATGCAGTGTCGAATTGTCGGCGACGGTCGTATCGGTGGTGAGATTGCGCGTCGAGCCGTCTGCGCCTGCCAAGGTGACGTCTGGGGTGGTTCCGACAATGTCCATACCACTCACGGCGACGGTGAGGGTGTCACTCGCCACGCCAGCTCTCGCGTCGTTTCCCGAAGTAATTTGGATGGACGGTGTCGAATCGTTTGCATCGGCGAACACTGGCTTTACGGAACCGGCTGTTGGCAGAGCCGCGGACAGGGCGATGAGCGTCGCGACGGCCGTTTTTCTGATTTGGCCCACAAAAATCCCCCTTTGTGTCGTTTTGTCACAAGCGTCAATGCGGGTGTGCAATGGTGTGAAGAGAGTAGTCTGTTTGTGCAATCGTTTGCACAACTGGCTGACGCATATGAACATTGCATCATTCATGAAGATAGCATAGAGTTGAAAGTGCTTACAACCCCTTTTGTTGATGCGTATGATGGTATGGCAGCACATATGTGGCGGTCAGGTTTACAGGCGTAAAGAAGTTGGGGGGACGTATGATGCGAAAGTGCGTTGGTGATACCGTCAAGCATCCGGAGCGCGACGAGTCGGGCCAAGTTGTTGGTATTATCACAAACCCAGCTTGTCTATTAAGGACGCTGGTCATCGAGTGGGATTCGGGTGAGACCGAGGAATGGAGCGAAATTGAATTTGGACCTTTGCAAGACTGAGCTGTCAGGGGTGTGCAATGGTTCGGTTCTTCCCAGACTTTTTGGCTTGGTAAAGACATTGATCAGCGCGCTGAAACAGGGTCTGGCTATCTTCGCCCGGCACATACGTGCTCAGTCCGATGCTTACAGTCGCGTGCTGCGTAGTCAGTTCTGCATGATGAATGTTCGCGATGTACTCGCGGATTTTCTCCACATGGGCGACCGCCTCTTCATGGCTCATTTCGGGGATGATGAGTGCAAATTCTTCGCCGCCATAGCGAGCAAGAAAATCTCCGGCCGCCAGGTGTTCTTCAACGGCTCGCGCGGTGCGGCGAAGAATATCATCTCCCACCAAATGGCCATGGCGGTCGTTGACCTGTTTGAAGTTGTCGATGTCGATCACGGCTAAATGCAACGGCGTATCCGTCTCTGCACTGATGCGCAGGGCAAATTCGAGATATTCGTTAAACGACTTGCGATTGTACAAACCCGTTAGAGCATCCGTCTTGGCATCCTTCTCGGAGACGATTTGCCGCACCAGTAGCTCGGTTTCCAAACGGCCACGCTTGCGCAGTTCCTCCCAAATTTCCGCCCCGCGCGCAATAATGCCATGGCAGACGACGGTTTCGCCGACAAGCTCCACAATAAATGTGATCAAGTCGTACGGCGTGGTGCCCGACTCATGGCCATGAAACGGATTGAGCCAGTACAGAATACACTCTGCGAGCATGGCAAGAATGCCTGCGAGCCATACTTTCTTAGGGCTTAGAAAAAAGACAGAAGCTAAAACAGGCAGTAAGAGAATCGACTCGATTGCATGAAGCCGCGGATTGAAATAGATTGCAATGCCTGCCAGCAGGACTCCTGTGACAATCAAGAGCGTTTGTCGACCACGTCGCAGGCGACGCAAGCTCCATTCCACACAGCCTTCCACGACAGCCAGCAACACAAGCGGGTATAGCAGATGGGATTGCACGTATGAAAAAAAACTGGCGCGTGCGATCAGCCACGCGACGGGCAAGGTACCTGCACCCGCAAGGGCGTATAGCCCGATGAACATGCGATACCCAATCGCAATTTTGCGTTCCCATCGACGCATTTGCTGATCGTCACGATCCAGTGCCACGCGTATCACCACCAAGGCAACGATGTTCGACATCGATTGACAAGTTCCTGCTTCTGTTGGAAGGTTGAGCAAATCACCTACAGCCATGACGACAGGGCACGGCTGTAGGTGGCGAAACCGATGATGCGCGAATTATGCGCGTACGAGCTCAAAGTCCGCGATGATTTCGCCGACTTCGCGTCCTTGCGTGTTGCGCACGATGGGCCTCTCGTATGGCGCCAACTGGGTGCGTTCCGTCGGCGTAAGGGCGTCGAGGGAGAGGAGTACGCGAAGCGCGATAGGCGGGATCGCCCGGCTGTTGCCGTCGCGCACCTTGATGACCACGGACGCACGCTGCGCCGTATCGATGATCATGAGGAATCCCTCGGCTCCCCCTTTGGCGACGATGCGTCCCGAAGTCGCCCGCATCAAGTCGGTATCGAAGCGGTCTTTCGTGCCTCCCACCAACTCCGGGTGGCTCCCCATGGCCTGAAGAATTTCGCGCATCGCCGGACCGTGTGCTTCGCCATCGCGAACAAACTTTGCAAAGGCGCGCCCCCATGCGGGCAACGGTATGGCATGCACAGGGACGCCACAGCCGTCGACGCCGAGGATGATGTCGCTTTGTGGGACTTCGGCCAGTTCGGCGAGCGTTGTCAGGATTTTTTGTTGTAAAGGATGTGAAACATCGGCGTACGTTGCCGGATCAGATCCCGTGGCTGCGCAATAGGTGAGCATGCCGGCATGTTTTCCCGAGCAGTTGCTATGTATAGCGGTCAATTCTCCACCCTTGCGGATGATCTCCTCGTATGTCTCGTGGCTGTGCGGTGGATGCGGTCCACAGACGAGCAGAGAAGCATCGAGACCAATTCGGTCGAGGATGGATTGCACGCGATCCGTATGGATATGCTCGCTGCTGTGCGAAGCACAGAATAGAGCGAGATCGGCCAAATCCAGGCCATAGCGGGCAAGCGCACCTGCCTCGACGGTGGGGATGGCTTGAATGGGCTTGCATGAACTGCGGGCGAAGGTCACGAAGTCAATCTCGCCAGCGTGCGCCAGACGCCGACCGTCTGCATGTGTCACGACGACGGCTGCGTCATGCCAACTTTCGTCGATGGAACCGCGGGTTACGCGAACGAGGTGGGACATGTTCATCACGTTCCTCTCCATGTAGAGCGCAAAATGAAGATGTGATGAGTGTACCACAAGGAGAGGTGCAAGGAGGCAGAGTCCTTGGGACTATGCCTCTTCCTCCTCGCGAGGACGTTCGGCAGCGGCCGCGAGGTTACCCGCCACCTGGGGGTCTGACGGAAGTTCGCGCGCCTCCACGCGCTGTACCGTTTGCTCAATGACGAATTTCGGGGTATCCTCGTCCATCTGCAAAACCTCCTTTTTCTGTAAGGGATACCCCAGAAGGCGCAAAAATATGAGTTTGGGCGTCAGAAGTTCATAAAAAGTTCGGCCCGTCACATTTGTGCGGGCCGAGCTACGTTTTGCAAAAATTGTCGTGTGCGAGGCGACTGTGGCCGATCGAACAACGCATCTGGCGGGCCTTCTTCGACGATTTTTCCGTCTGCCATGAAAATGACACGATCCGCTACGTGGCGAGCAAACGCCATTTCATGGGTGACCAGAAGCATTGTCATGCCTTCGCTGGCCAAGCTTTGAATGACCTGTAACACCTCGCCAACCAGTTCGGGATCGAGCGCTGAGGTCGGTTCATCGAGCAGCATCACGGCCGGTTCCATCGCCAGGGCTCGCGCGATAGCGACGCGTTGCTGTTGACCTCCTGACAATTTCGATGGGTATGCGTCGGCCTTGTCGCGCAAACCGACCTTCTCAAGCAACATGTAGGCTCTGTCCATGGCCTGGCGACGATCCATTTTCTTGACCGTCAGCGGGCCTTCCATCACATTTTGCAGAGCTGTCAGGTGCGGGAACAGGTGAAATCGCTGAAATACCATGCCAAGATGTTCGCGCTGTTTGGCCAGTTGACGCCGGTTGCGGCTAAGCGGTTCACCGGCCACCTCGATGCTGCCGCTTGTCGGCGTCTCCAGGCCGTTAAAGCAGCGCAAGAGCGTCGATTTGCCGGAGCCACTGGGGCCGATGATGGCGACGACTTCGCCTCGGCGCACGTCGATGTCGATCCCGTCAAGCACAACGAGCGGGCCGAAGGACTTGCTCACGGCGCGACCGCGCAAGATGATTGATTCGTCCGATGGCATTATCCGCGCACCTCCAGCCAACGTTCGAGTTTTCCTGAGAAGAAGACGATAATACTGGTCATGGCCAGATAGAATAAAGCAGCCGTGATGTAGCTTTGCATGGGTAGAAAGGTGGAGGAACTCACCGTTTGTCCAATGCGCATGAGCTCGGTCATCGAGATGGTCGAGACGAGCGACGAGTCTTTGAGCAAGGCGACGAATTCATTGACAATAGGCGGTAGTAAGCGGCGATAGGCCTGCGGGAAGATGATTCTGCGCATGGCCTGACCATAACGCATGCCGAGTGATTCGGCGGCCTCCATTTGGCCGGGATCAATGGACTGAATGCCAGCGCGAATAATTTCCGCGACGTAGCCTGCCGAGTTCAGTCCCAACGCAATAATGGCCGAAAGAAATGGCGTCAATTGTAGCCCGACTTGTGGCAAGCCGTAGTAGACGATGAACAGTTGAACCAGAAGTGGCGTGCCGCGGACAACCCAGGTGTAGAGCCGGGCGAACCAGCGAAATGGCCAGATGTGTGACAAATTCATCAACGAAACCAGGACGCCGAGTATAAGACCGATAATAAGACCGCAAAGGGTTAACTCGACCGTGACAAGCGCACCTTGCGCAAATGTCCCGGCGTACGTCGCTAAGAATTGAAAGAAGTTCATACTACACTCCTTTAGCAAACGCTCGCCCGCGTCAGAACGCGGGCGAATGGATTATCGTTATTGAGCGCCAAACCAGTACGTATAGATCTTGTTGTAAGTTCCGTCCTTTTTCATTTGGGCAATGGCCTTTTTCACCTTCGCGTCGAGGCTGGCATTCTTTTTGTTGATGCCGATGCCGACAGGCTCGGACAGGAACGGTTTACCGGCAATTTGATAGTTGTTCGGCTGCAGATTCACGTAGTAGCGACCGACAACTTCATCGACGACACAGGCAGCCAACCGGCCATCAGCCAAGTCCTGAAATGCGTCTGGGAAGGTGTTGTACTCCTTGACGTCGATGCCACCTTCTTTTTGTAGGGCATCTTGACTTGTGGTGCCAATTTCAACGCCGACTTTCTTTCCTTTCAAATCGGCAATGGTCTTGATGTTGCCTGCATGTCCCTTTTTCACGACGATGACTTGGCCGAAGCTCATGTAGTCGACAAAGTCGATTTGCTTTTCGCGCTGCGGCGTATCGTTTAAGGTCGAGATGACCATGTCGTATTTGCCTGCCTTCAGGCCTTCGACGATACCGTCAAAGGACGTCGGCTTCCAGACGACCTTTTCGTGCAAGTACTTGGCCAAGGCGTCGCCGAGATCGATATCGAAACCAATCAGTTTGTTCGGGTTGCTTGGATCGGTATACTCCATCGGCGGATAGGTATCGTCGACGGCAATCACGACCTGTCCAGGCTTTGGCATGGCATTGGGATTGACGACAGCGTTTAAGCCAAGTGCCGACGTTTTGGTCCCCGAGATGGATGCGGCACCCGCATTTGCGGTGTTGGAAGTTGTATTCGTGGAACTGACCGTATTGTTGGACGAAGCTGCAGTGCCACAACCTGTGACAAGCGCACAGACGAGGGCAGCTGCACCGGTTAAAGACATGATGGATTTTTTCACATTTTCACCCCTATGAATTCTAGTCTGCAAAATTATAAATACAAACTTCGGTTTTATGCAATTGTCCACGTACATTATCCTGACACAGAATGCAGAAAAACATGCGGTGACAGGACGCATGTATCCTAATCTGTAGATGTTTGGGCTTGCACCATGTCGTATGCTAGAGATGGAGAAAGGTGAGTTGAGAATGGAGCGAATTCGCCGCGTTTCGCTGATTGGACTGGGGGCGGTTGGAGCTGCTTACGGCAGTCGACTGCTCGTGGCTCCAGAGACAGAGTTGAGCGTGGTTGTTGACCAAACACGCAAAAGTCGATACTGCGAGCGTCCTGTTGTGGTTAACGGCCAAGAAATCGCGTTTCCTTATGTACTCCCGGATGCAGATGTGGAACCGGCTGATCTGATTTTGATTGCGGTTAAATATGATGGTTTGGAGCAGGCACTGCACGATATACGCAGGCAAGTCGGGCCCAATACCATCTTCATGTCTCTGTTAAACGGTATTGCAAGTGAAGACGACATCCGCGCTGCCTACCCGCGCAATCCCATCCTGCATGCCGTCTGCATCGCCATCGATGCCGTTCGCAACGGCAGAGATGTGACGTTTAGCAACCTGGGCTATATCAGCTTTGGAGATGCGTCGGGAGAACAAGCGGAAGCGGTCGAGCGTGTGCGAGAACTGTTTGAGCGCGCAGGTATTGGCTATGAAATTCCCGAGGATATTTTGCGTACTATTTGGTGGAAATTTATGGTGAACGTTGGCGTTAACCAAACATCGGCGATTCTACGAGCGCCCTACGGGGTTTTTCAGCAATCTACAGACGCGCATACGGTCATGGCGATGGCCATGCGCGAGGTGATTGCCATCGCGCAACAGCTTGGCATTGGTCTTTCAGAAGATGATATCGCTCGTTTTGATGAAGTGCTACATGCGATGGCACCAACCGGAAAAACGTCGATGTTGCAAGATGTCGAGGCCAAAAGAAGCACCGAGGTTGAACAGTTGGCCGGGAAGGTATGTCAGATTGGGCGTCAGCTAGGCATACCCACGCCGGTCAATGAGGTTTTGTATCACGCAATTCGGGCAATCACGTCCGCTTCTCCGTGAGACGGTTACGCGTGGACCGCATGGCGCCGGCGGTGTACACCTTGTATTTTATCGTGGCCGCGCTCGTGTGGCATTTTGGAGCAAACTATATTCTATCTAGCATTTACGGCAAGCAATTGCCGGCGTTCTCGGTTTGGCTTCGGTTTGTCGGAATGCTCGCGATAGGCGCCGCTTGTACGTACAGCTTATCGCGACAAGCGCGCCGACTTGAATTGGAATATCGAACGTTTCTGGATGATGCGCCATTTCCTATCTTCGTGCACGTCGCTGGCCGCTGGGTGTATGCCAATCGGGAAGCGATATGGATGCTCGGTGCGGCTTCCTTTGAGCAAATCTTGGGCAAACCGGTTTTCGATGTGATCCATCCAGATGATGTCGATGAGGTTCGTCGCGAGATCGAATGGATCATGCGAACTGGAACAGCCAGCAAACCTTTGCTTGAACGGCGCATGCGCACGTTCGACGGTCGCGAGATTGTCACGGCGTTGCTCGCGCGCACCATTCGCTATCGCGGACAGACCGCCATCATTTCGGCGCATCTTGACGTCACCGAGCGCAAGCGTGCCGAAAGTCAACTGGCGCAAGCGCAACAGATGCTTTACGACGCGGAAAAGCTGTCCGCTTTGGGCCAATTGGCGGCGAGCGTCGCACACGAAATCCGCAATCCGTTGACGGCGCTCATTGGCTTCACGAAGTTGATGCCACAGGCGGCACCTGAGGATCGTGCACGTTACTGCGAAATTATGGAGTCTGAACTTCAATCCATTCAGGCCGTTGTCGGAGAGATGCTGTTGTTCGGCAAGCCGCAGCCTATTACGCACGGTCAACTGGACGTCCGAAAACGCTTGGAGGAGTCGATCGCGCTGTTGCATGCGCAAGCGAACATGCATAGCGTCGAGATCGTCCGGCAAATCGGGGATGAACCCTTATGGACGACAGGCGACTCCAATCAAGTAAAGCGCGTTTTTATCAATGTGATGAAAAACGCGATTGAGGCGATGCAACAGGGCGGGCGTCTATTTGTGCGTGCGTTTCGGCACGATGGCCAAGTGGTCGTCAAATTTACCGATGAAGGTCCAGGCATGACATCTGAGCAACTCGAGCGCATTGGCAGTCCGTTTTATTCGACGAAGGCGAGCGGCAATGGACTTGGCATTTTGATTTGCCGACGCATTCTTGAAGAACACAAGGGGTCGCTTGAAATCGCGAGCAAGCCCGGCAAAGGGACGACCGTGGTGATCCGACTGCCAGTGCCACCCGAAGAATCAAGATAAATGAAATTGCGTGAGCGTGCGGTTCTATTCAGGGCCGCACGTTTTTTTGTTGCATAGGCGAGCCGGTGTCTCGCGTTGGCAATTCCACCATCAACCATTTTAACGGGTCAGTAGGACGGTCGTCGTGGACAGGATGGCGACCCCTGCATACTGTAGCTCGACATCTGAGTCTAAGGAGGCATCTCTCATGCATGACATGGACAATGTGACGAAAAACCTGACGGATTTACTTATTGAGGACGTGTTTCGCAAGCACAACATCTCGCAAGCAAAGCGCAAGCCCATCTCGCCCGAAGAGCGGGACAAACTGCGCGATCTCGTTCATACGCTGCAAGCACAAGTCGAGGACTTTCTGCAATCGCAAAAGGTATCCTCAAGTGAGGAAGTAAAGTCGAAGCGAAAGAAATGACGCACTGCACGGAAATTTGGCGAGTTTGTCCTAGGGAACCTGTCCTTTACGGCTGATCAGGAGACTCCATACAGTGTGGTAATTCCAAAGAAGGAGTGAGGAAAATTGGCAACCAACACAACTTGGTCTGCACTCGATCCACAACAGGCACATCCGTGTGCTACAACGCTCGGCGGTGTCTCACAGGGAGCGACGGAATCGGCCCGCACAGAGCAGCTCAACGACGAGCACATTCTGATTAAGGACTCGTGTGAAATTACCGTCACCACTGTCGACACACAGGCGGCCGTCAATCTCCAGGTGGCCATTCAATTGGCCATCGCACTCGTGTTGAGCATCGCGATCGCCGATGGCAATGAAGCCAACAACATCGCACAGGACTTGCTTGAACGAATCCGGACTCGCCAGAGCATTAAGCAACGCACCGTCATCGAGAATTCCCGCAACGTGACGGTCACAGCGACGGCAACGGAAGCAAGTGTCAATATCCAAGTGCTGCTGCAAGTGCTTTTGGCACTCATTGCAAAGCTTGAAATCCTGTGATTGGCGGAGGGGAGCGTATGCACGAAACGGAACCAAACCAGCGGTTGGAGCGCATCCGCGCTGTATTGGAAGAGGCATATCGCGACGCCATGGCGCGCATGGGAATGCCGGAGTCCAATGCAGAGGAAACGGGTCCTAAAGCGTCCACCGCGGGGTGCGAAACGAAACCTAGAAGGCGGCTCGTTTGGGCGTTCCAGAAGCAGACCCAAGCCGAGGGTCGCGCAAACGGCCAAGAAGGAGGCATCGTTGGGTGAAGGGGAAAAACACACATCGGAATGTCCGGCGCCGGCGACATCACAACCGTATGCCGCTGCTTAACGCAGGACGCACAACGGTTCGCCCTGTGGCATCGGATTTTGACTACGACGTCGACAAGTCGTGCGAGTTGCCGCAGGCCGAATTGCCATTAGGAGATCCCGGCATCGCACAGAATGCGATTCTCGAAATCGACGACAACGAGTCCTCCATTCTCGACATCATTGTAAAAGACTCGGCAAACGTCGAAATTAACAGCCACGACTTGCAAGCGGCTCTATCGCTGCAAGCTGCTCTTGAATTGGCCTTGGCGATTGTTCTCAGCGTGTCCGTCGCTGATGGAAACGCGGCTTCGCAGGTGACGGAAGACCTGCTTGCACGAATCTGCACAGCACAGCGGATTCGCCGCGTGATTCGCGTCGACAACGCGTATGCGGTGCGCGTTCAGGTGGTTGCAACCGAGCTGGCCGTCCAGCTTCAGTTGCTGCTGCAAGTGTTGGCGGCTATTGTCGCCAAACTGGAAGTCGCCTGAGATTTCGACGCGTGGCAATGGCCGTCTCCATACTGCGGCGGCCATTGCCGGCGGCTCAGTACCTGTCGTCAACAGGCATTTTGAGTTCCCCGCGCAAAGCGAGATCGACATCCATTTGAATGGCATCGTCAATTCCACTCATTCGGTTTTTGTAGAACTTGCGGCCTACTGCATAAATTTGTTCCCGTAAGGCATTGTCGTCGGGACGAGCCTGCAACTTTTCGAGTAATGCAAAATAGTCATCGCTTGGCCTGTCGGACCTGCGCAACCAGTTAAATAGCCACAGACAACCTCCGATGATGATGATAACGGCAATCACCCAGTATACGAACTTCATCACAAAGCCCCCTAGCTTCGTTGTCTATCCGCTGTTGGCGGCTCACAACTGCTAGTCTACAGGTTTTCCATCTGCAGGTCAGGAGCTATCATGTGAAATTCGGACATCTGCCACACCTTTGTGATCAACTGTATCTACCCTTTGACCGATGCCTGCATCCGTCGCGCGTCAAGTCGCTGTTTAAGCTCTGCATAGGACAAGGTATTGGGCACTTGGGCCTGGGGTAGCCACCCCCGGATACCCATGCGGACGCCATAAGTGATGTTGTTCATCTCGCCGGGTTCGTGCGCATCCGTGTCGATGGGGATAGCGATACCAAGCTTCACCGCCTTGCGAATCCACTCATCCCAGATGTCAAGGCGATTCGGATTGGAATTTAGCTCAATCATCACGCCATGGTGTGCTGCAGCCGCAAGCACCTGTTCCGTGTCGACCGCGTAGCCGGATCGCTTGCCAATCAGCCGGCCATGCATATGGGCCAAGATGTGCACGTGTGGATTCGCCAAAGCGCGCTGGATGCGCCGCGTCATCGTATCGCGCGATTGCGTGAACACGGTGTGGATGGAGGCGATCACGATGTCGAGATCGGCAAGTACCTCATCAGGGAAGTCGAGCCTTCCATCCGCCAGAATGTCGACTTCCGAGCCGTGCAAGATATGGACTTTGGCGCGCCGGCGCACTTGTTCGATCTCGCCGCGTTGACGCCGCAAATCATCCGGTGTCAAGCCATGGGCGATGGTGAGCGACTGCGAGTGATCCGTCACGGCGATATACTCGTAGCCCATGCGTTCAGCGGTCTCTGCCAATTCGGCAATGGTCAGCGAGCCGTCGCTCCACGTGCTGTGCATGTGCAAATCGCCGCGAATATCCGCTTGCTGTATGAGGAAGGACGGGGATTGTAGCATGCTTTCGCCTTCCCGCAGCTCAGGCGGCAACCAGGGCAAGCCAATGCGGGCGTATAGCTCCGCCTCAGAGGCAATCGGAATGGATTCTGTTTCGCGATGCATAAGTCCCGCTTCGCTCCACGTCAAACCGGCTTCTGCCAAAAGTTTCGTGACGACTTCGACATGAGTCGGATCGCCGGTGCTTTGCAACAGTGCGGCCGCAAACGCCTCCGGCAATGCGACGTGGATCAGCACCGGCAATTCGTCCGCACCACTGCCTGTCGTACAGCGGATGGTTGCGATGGCCGATGGATAATCGGCAGGCATGCGTGTCACAGCGCCAGCCTTCTGGCACCACGCATCAAGGGCGGATCGATCCGCACATGCAACCACGAGTTCGATACACCGATTCATGGCCGCAAGGCGTCGCACGCTGCCGGTCACGGATACAGCCGTGACTCCGGAGAGGTTCGCCAATTCTGCACAGATGGCGTCTGCTTGCGGAGCGGCGAGGGCGATGGGCCAGCTGTGACGACGTTCCAGTAGGACAGGGAGATCTCGTTGCCAGCGATCGACGGTGTTGTGACCATAGGACTGGAATGTCCGCGGCGAACGGTTCAGAGCTTCCGCCAAACCTTCGAGCGTTGCAATGCGATGACGGCGATATAAGTCGGCGGCAATCTTCGGGCCGACGCCGGGCAGCTCACACAGTTCCGCGACTTCGCGAGGGACGCCAAGGAGTTGTAAGGCTTCTGTTGGATCTGGGCGGCGGTGGCGATTGGGCATACAGTACCTCCGATTGGCAAATGGATTGCTTGTGCATGTAAAGGAGCCAAAGTCCTCACGGATTTGCAATGTATTTTAAGCGTGGCCGTCCTTCGTCATTCCACGCGGCGGCAGCCAAGCCAGCAGATGGCCATCGCGGACTTGCGTGCCGTATTGCTTCTTGAGCCACTCGGATAAGTCCGGATATGCCCTAGGGTCTTCGATCACGGCGACACCCGCACCGACTTTCCACTTCTGCTGCAACCACTGTGCATAGGCGGCGGTTTTGTCGCCGCCGTACCAGCGCCAACCGCCCCGTTTCGCGTAGTCAAACAGAATGGGACTTGATGCGACGAGCGCGATGCCTTCGTTGGCGGGAAGCTCGGCCTGCAACTGTTTTCCAAGCCGATACGCGGACGCTTCTGCAGGCTGATAGTAAGTCGGGGTTGCCAGAACGCTTATCGTCACAGCGCCACCGACGATGGCAGCAGCCAACGCGCGCAATGGCTGGCGGCGGGATCGCCACAATTGCCATATACCCAAGCTGGCGAGCAGCGCGGCCGGCACGGTGAGAACGATGTAGTAGTAATGCAAGGCATTGTGTGTAGCGACCCAGGCGGTGAAGAGAAAAGCGCCGCTCAGCCAGGCTACAAAGGCTTGGCGAAACGGGGCAAGGGCGTTGGGGCATGCACAAAAACAGCCATATAAAGCGGCTGCCGCGACGGCGAGGCCGACGGCTGTCGTCGCCCCAAACCAACCTGCCTGCAGATACGTTTGTGGATGAAAGACGTCGCCAAGGTGTTGTAGCAAATAGGCATGTGTATCGCCTGTGATGAATGCGTGTGCGGCCTGCTTGCCTTCGTACGCGGTGTACAGCCAGGTGATGGCAATGGCGAAGAAGACGGGTACCCAGGTCCGTGCGCGGGCAAGGATGCTGAAACCCTGTTGTCCAATGACGACAACTGCCAAGGCGGGAAGAACGGTCGCGGATGGGAGTTTCGCAAGCAACATCAGGCAGATGGCCAGTCCAGTTAGAATTGATCTTCCCCAGGTGGGCTTTTTTGCGTAGCAGAGTGTGGACCACACGGCAAGCAACATGCCCGTGGTCATCACCACTTCTGGCATGAGGGCTTGTCCATAGTAGATGTCATAGGGAATCAGCAGATACACGGCCGCTGCCGTGCGAGCAATGCCCACGGGTGCAGAGAAGGCGCGGGCCACTCGGTAGCATAACCACACGTTACAGCTAAAACAGGCGTCCGGAATGAGGTGGAGAAGCCATATATGCCAACCGAGAACGTGCACCAAGCAGGCTGTGAGCCAAGGTATGATTTGTAGTTCGAGTTGTACGCGCTGAGGGCCCAGACCATCGTAAAAGACAGCAGGATGGAGGATGTTCATCGAGTTATGTACAAAGTGGTAGACAATACTCTCTTCGTCCGTTTGCCGCCAGGCATCAATTGAAATAAGTGGCATGTTGAGCGTGGGCAGATGTATCAAGATAGAGATGAAAAGCAATGCAGACAACGGCCAGTCGAGACGTTTTGGATGATCTATCTCATTGCTCGGCTGGCCGTAGGCAAGGGTCGTTTTGGTCATCATGAGCTCCTTGAACGTATAGACACCTTTACGTTGCAAATCTTGAAAGAGATTGTGCCCATTCTACCAAATCAACCTGTTATCGAGCTAACCTATCTAGCTTTGGATGGTGACGAGCGTACCAATATGGATGTATGAGAACACCTTTCCTGCAATGCTGAGCGGCAATTCGACACAGCCAAGGCTTTGCGGATAGCCATAGCCAGCGCGAACGAAGCCGTGGATGGCGCAGCCTCCATTAAAGTAGCTCACATAGGGTACACCTGGGTCATTGTAGGGAACGCCGTTTGGATCCTTACCGCGCATGTCTTGTGAAAGATATTGCGCAAATACCGGGAACGTTCCGATAGGAGTTGGCGAAGCAGCAATGCCCGTATTGGCGAGCGTCGTCAAGACCACTTTCCCGTTTTGCCAGACGCGCAGCGTCTCCGGTCGTGCCTCACTGACTGTGATATACGTATAAGGCTGGGATGAGACCGCCTGATCCGAGATCAACGCCTGCTTCAACGCGCTGTCCACCTGTGGGCCTGCAATGCCGTCCACCGCGAGCCCATGTGCGGACTCAAACGCCATGATGGCGCCTTCTGTGATCGCTGACGCAAGGTTCGGGTTCCACAGTTGCACCAGGCTCTGTGGTTCTGCGGTCTTCCATGACCATGAGCCGGTTATTGGCGTCAACGTGCCGGCGGCAAGCGCAAGTTCGAGCTGCTTGCACGCGGCTTGCGGGCTTTCGCCGTTTGCTGGTTTGAACGTCAAAGGCAGCAGATTTAACTCCGCCATCGCTTCGTTCATCCAAAGAGCCGCATTGCCTGTCGATCCGATGGCGATAACAACTGGTTTTGGCGGTTGCGGTACGTTTGCCTGTTTGAGCTTGGTGGTTGTGTGACTTGTCGCGTGGGTCGTGACACTTGATGCGCTCTTTGTCGATGTCGTCTGGGCTGCAAGGACGGGTTGTAAGGAGGCGCTGTCGTCTCCCGACATGCCCCAAGGCGTGAGCCACACCGTAGCGGCAATCACCGCTGACAAACAACGTGTCCACCATGTTTTGCGCATCTGCCATCTCTCCATCCTGCGTCCGATCTGACCGGAAACAACTGTATGTTGTGACGTATTGTTCATGTCGCGAATACTGCAGCTTTCAGTCTAACAAGGACTGTGCGTCACATGCTGTCGAACGCCGCGTCATCAACGCTTATTTCTATTCAGTGACGCTCGGCCATTTGCGTGCTATAATCATATCCTCGAAAGAACGTGTCGCAGTTTGGGGGGCATTTGCGATTCGCACCATGTCCGGAATTACCAAGGTTCTGTTGACGCTACTGACGGTCGGTATTCTGTTTGCGTTCAACTTCGAATTGGTTGGCGTCGTTGCGTTTCGCTATTTGTACTCGCCGCATCCTTTCCTTGGGAAATACGTGTTTCTCGCGCTTCATTGTGCACTTGGCGGGGTACTTACCCTTTGGATGTATCGTCAGTTTTTTCATGATCATCTTTGGTATGGCTCTAACAAAAGGCACGGGTGATCTGGATTACAGGTTTGAAGCGGAAAAAGGGCAAGCCGTTAGACATGCGGCTTGCCCTCTGTTTTGACGAAACCCTTCGCAATGAGCTTATTCGACTTCCACAATGAGCTTGCCGGTATTGATACCGGTGAACAGCCCCAAAAATGCTTCGATGGTTCTGTCGAAACCCTTGATAATGGTCTCTTGGGACTTCAATTTGCCATCGTTGTACCATTTCGATAGCTGAGCCATGCCCTCTGGAAAGCGGGCGTGGTAATCTCCCACGATAAACCCTTGCATCTTTGCCTTGCGTGTGAGCAAGATGGGCGCGATACGGGGACCAACGTCAGGCTCGGAAAGATTGTACAATGAGATCTGACCGCATACTGAGATGCGTGCAAAGTCATTGATTTGTTTCATCACCGCGTCCGTGACCGGGCCACCCACGTTGTCGAAATACACATCGACTCCGTCGGGACATGCCTTCTTCATGTCTTCATAGAACGTGGGCGATTTATAATTGACGGCCGCATCAAAGCCAAGTTCGTCGGTCAGATATCGGTTTTTGGCGTCCGATCCGGCGATCCCGACCACACGGCAGCCAAGGATTTTTCCGATTTGCCCGACGACCATGCCCACGGCACCGGCGGCACCCGAGACGACGATGGTCTCGCCCGGCTTCGGATCGCAAATATCGATGAGGCCGAAATACGCCGTCAAACCGGTCATGCCGAGCAACCCAAGGGCAAGTGTCACAGGTTGTGGCACAGGATCGAGCTTGCGAACCTTTTCAGCTGCAAGGAGGGCGTGTGTCTGCCAGCCCGTCTGCGTGAGCACGAGGTCTCCAGGCTGTAAGTGAGAAGCGCGCGAGGCGATAACTTCGCAGATGGCACCTCCGGAAATCGGTTCATCGAGGCGATAGGGCGGCACATACGATTTGACGTCATTCATGCGCCCGCGCATATAGGGATCGACAGAGAGATAACGCGTTTTGACCAGTACTTGGCCGTCGGCAGGCTCACCGAGGGCGACCGTTTCCGTGCGGAAACAATCTGGGGCTGGCGTACCGGTAGGGCGCTTCGCCAACACAATACGAGCGGCTTGTGTGTCAGACATCAGGAACACCTCCATTTGTCGTGCACGACCAAGTTGTTTGCAACAGTCTTGCACCGAGCCAGTATACAACATGCGGAGGACGGAGGAGAAATCTGTGAATGAAGTGGCGATACACATGGCGGACGTCGGATATCAAAGCGGCGATAAGTGGTTGCTGCAAAGTGTCACTGCAACCTTGGCAAGAGGCCGTACCGCGGCCGTGATCGGTCCATCAGGTGCGGGCAAGAGTACACTGTTGTCACTATGCAATCTGTTGCGTACGCCGACTGCAGGGCGGATTGAGGTGGATGGTCAGGACATCCGCGACTGGCCGGTGCAACGATTGCGGCAAAAGGTCGGAATGGTGTTTCAAGCCGCCACGATGTTTCCGGGCAGCGTCGAAGACAACGTGTTGTTTGGGCTGAAACTGCACAATCGTCCGTTGACGGATGCGGGGCGGCTTCTCGAACTGGTCGATCTCCCACGAGAATTACTGACGAAACCTGCGAGCGATCTCTCCGGTGGCCAGCAACAACGTGTCGCTTTAGCGAGGACGCTCGCGATGGAACCGGAAGTGCTGCTACTTGACGAAGTCACCTCGGCGCTGGATGTGCATGCAAAGCGGGAGGTAGAAGAAACGCTGCTTGAAATCCGATCCCGCTTGCATACCACGATGCTTTGGGTGACACATGATTTGCGCCAGGCTCGGCGAGTGGCGGACGATATATGGTTCTTGACAGCTGGGCGCTTGGTCGAGGATGGACCTGCCGAGCGCCTGTTGGTGGAACCTGCGACTGCGGAATTGCGATCGTTTCTTGCCCAAGGAGAGGAGGGGGAAGCGTGAGTTATCTGTCACTCTCATTCACGCTGCTGTTTGTCGTCGTGTCACTCGTGCTTTCGCTGTGGTTGCGCCTTGGCGTCGAGCGCGACATCGTGATCGCAGCGGTGCGTGCGGCCATTCAGTTGCTGGTGGTTGGATACATACTGAAGTTTGTCTTTGCGTCGCATCGGACCGTTTTTATCTTGCTCATGGTCGCACTGATCATCGCAGTGGCGGCATGGAATGCACGCGGCCGCGCGAAGGGCATCCCCGGTGTCATCTGGTCCATTCTCATAGGCCTCGTCGTCACCGAGATCGTTACCCAAGGGCTGTTGCTGGGGATTGGCGTTGTGCCGTTTCAAGCGCGATACGTCATCACCATCACGGGGATGATCATCGGCAACTCGATGGTCGCCGCAGGTCTCTTGCTCAATCGGTTGCAGCGCGAAGTGGAGAATGGGCGTGCGGAGATTACGGCTGTCCTGGCACTTGGCGGCAGTCCTAAACAGGCCATATACCCTCGACTGAAACAGGCCATTCGCGCGGGTATGATTCCGACTATCGACTCGACGAAAACGACAGGCCTCGTCCAGTTGCCTGGCATGATGACTGGCCAAATCATCGCGGGGGCCGATCCGGTGCAAGCCGTTCGCTATCAATTGATGATCCTCTTCTGTATTTTGGCGGGATCGGCCATGACGAGTATTGTCATCGGCTTCTTAACGTATCCAAAGCTATTTACGGCCCATCAGCAATTGCGGGAGGGGTGAACCTTGACGGCTCGCGTGGCAATTATCGGGGCGGGCATTGCGGGCTTCGCCGCGGGACTTGCGTGTCGGCAGCTTGATGTCGAGTTTCAACTTTTCGATGCAGCCGCAGATCCATTGGCTGGTGGCGCGGCAATCACGCTGTGGCCAAACGCTCTTCGCGCCTTGAGCGAGCTTGGCATGCGCGATTTGGGTAGCGGACTTGCAGCGAACGCCATTACCCACGGGGGAATTGCAACGGAGCGGGGGGCGGTGTTGTACGAGTTGCCGCTTGTTTGGATGCGCAAACAGCATGGATACTTTCCGGTCTGTGTCAGGCGCGATGTTTTGCTGTTTGCCATGTATAAAGCGCTTTTGCGGCCGACAATCGCTCGCGCACGCGTGCAAAGGGTCTTTGCGCAGACAGATGGTGTGATGGTCGAGGGATCGCGCGGCAGGCTCGCCTATGATGCGGCTGTTATCGCGGATGGCATTCATTCGCAAGCCCGACACGATATTTGTCCCGTACAACCGCGGCCGACGCGCTATATGGCATGGCGTGGGATTGCCCAGGGACCTGTGGTCGATCCGGCAACCATGTGGGAGTACTGGGGAGAGGGTGTGCGCTTTGGCTATGCATCCATTTCGCCGCATGCAACCTACTGGTTCGCGACGGTGAATGATCGGCTCCTCGGCGGTCAGGATGCTGGTTGGGACGTTGCGCGGCGGCTTTTCGCTGGTTTCCCGCCGCCCGTGCGCGCATGCATCGCGGCAACGCCGGACGCAGATGTCTTGCGCCACCGTGTGCAGGACCTCCCACCAGGCTGCCCGCTGGCCCAGGGGCGCATCGTGCTCATGGGTGATGCGGCACACGCCATCACGCCGAATCTGGGATTTGGCGGCGCGTTGGCGGTGGAGGACGCTGCGACGTGGTTGCGCGCCGTACGAAATGTCGGTGTCTCCCCGGCAGCGTTTCGCATCTATGCAGCCCAGCGACGAAGGAGGGTTCGCGAGATGGCTTATGTGACACGGCAGTTTGGCGATGTCATGCAGTGGCAAAATCAAGGCATGATCCATATGCGAAACGCCCTGTTCCGAATTGCGGCGCCGATGGCCGGTCGTCTGCTGTGGCGGCGGTTGCTTGGGTCAACTGGCCGACCGTGAAAAAATCTGTGCCATCGTTTATAGCATGCCAGCATCGTGCTGTAGCTTCATGCCATGCATGAGGTTGGCAAAGATCTGCACGGTTGTTACAGTTCCGACGCCGCCAGGCGTGGGTGTGTAGGCCTTGGTCAAGGGCGCCGCTTCGGGAGCGAGATCGCCCTGTACCTCGCCGTCTTCGCCCTGCGAAATGCCGACGTCAACGACAGTCAGGCCTCCGTGAACCATCTCCCCATGCAACAAGCCACCTTTACCGACAGCCACGATGGCGATCTCGCTATTTTGCAAGTGACTTTTGACATCGCGTGTGAATTCGTGACATGCAGCGACGGTTGCACCTTCGGCGATGAGCAGGTGCAACAGCGGCAAGCCAACTGTCTGGCCGCAGCCGACCAGCGTGACGTCGGCACCTTGAAGCTTGTAACCATAGTGCTTCAACAGGCGAATGCAGGCGAGTGGCGTGGCCGGGTACAGGGCGGCCTCCGGCGTGGGTTTGGCAATGGAGTGGCATGGGGAGAGGCCATCGACGTCTTTCAGGGCGTCGATCGCGCTGACGACTCGTTGCACATCGACATCACCAGGCAAGGGCATCTCAATCATGATGCCGTGGACCAGCGGATCGGCGTTCAACGCCTCGATGCGGCGAATGAGCTCATGTGTGTCGCACGTTTGTGGCAAGCGAACAATCTCGAATTCGACGCCAAGGCGCTCTGCCGTGCGCCGCTTTTGTGCAGCATAGACGCTGGACGCGGGATCATCGCCGACGAGCAGCGTAACCAGCTTCGGTTGAATGCCACGAGCTTGCCAAATCGCGGCCTCAGCGGCAACGTCCTCACTGAGCGCCAATGCGACCGGCCGACCAAGTAACTGTTCTGCCATGTCTACCCCTCCTGCAAACGTATCCGCGTTTGTCTATGTTCAGTATGCCTGTATATACGCAAAAGACCGCCTGGGTAACGTTCTGCCCAGGCGGTCGACTGTTTTCGCTGTGCTTCCTCGTGGTGCTCCACGCAAAGCCGCCAGTTACACAGCGCTGTGATTGAAGTTTCGTGTTACGCTATCCACAGTGAATATAACAGCGATCGCGGCGGCCTGCAAGCGCCCCGCACGGCCAGATGCCGGCACAACTGCCGCGAAGGAGGATTTGACGTGGAGTTTCAATCGCGCACACAAGCCATTCAGATTTCGGGGATTCGCAAGTTTTCTGAGCTCGTCGCCAAGTATCCGAATGCCTTGTCGCTGACCATTGGCCAGCCGCACTTGCCAACGCCCGAACACATTCGGATTGCCGCGCAAGAGGCCATCGCAGAGGGCGATACGGGCTATACGCCAAATCGCGGCACACTGGCGTTGCGCGAAGCCGCCGCGGCTTATTATCGCCGTCTCGTAGGTCTCGATTACGATCCCGCAACGGAAATACTCGTCACCGTCGGGGCGACGCACGCGCTTGATGTCGCCATGCGCACGCTTGTGCAGCCGGGCGACGAAGTCATCATTCCCGCACCTGCCTATCCGGGCTATGAGGGTATCGTCAAACTGCTCGGTGCCCGGGTGGTCTACGTCGATACGCGACAAGACGGGCTGTTGCTCACACCAGAAGCGCTGCGGCGGGCTATATCGCCGCGCACGCGGATGGTCATCCTCGCGTCCCCGGTCAACCCGACCGGCGTCGTTTATCCCTTTGAGCGGTTGCAGGCCCTGGCAGAGGTGCTGGCCGACACCAAGGTGTGGGTGATATCGGACGAGATATACTGCGAACTGCAATTTGCCGGCCATCTGCAAAGCGTCGCTTTGCTTCCCGGCATGCGCGAGCGCACCATCGTCATCCACGGCCTGTCCAAATCACACAGTATGACCGGTTGGCGCATTGGCTTCGCGTTTGCACCCGCACACGTGGCCGCGGAGATGGCTAAGGTTGTCCAATATGGCGTCAGTTGTGCGTCCTCCATCAGCCAACGCGCTGCGCTCGCCGCGCTGACCGAAGGGGCTGACGACGCCCGTCCGATGCGCGAGTTGTATCGCAACAATCGCGATCTCGTCGTCGCCGCGTTTACCGCCATGGAGATCCCACTCGTGCGCCCGGACGGTGCGTTTTACGCATTTCCCGCCTTCGCCCTTGCGCTGGGCGACACGTCAGAGAACATCGCACACCGATTGCTCGCCGAGGCAGGTGTCGCCGTCGTTCCAGGCGACGCTTTCAGTCCGTATGGCGAGGGGCATGTCCGCCTTTCGTACGCATGTGATCCCGAAATGCTGCGCGAAGCGCTTCGCCGCATCGAGGCCTTTGTCGCCAAAGAACGCCGGGCGTGACCGCAAAAAAGCCAACCCCTGCGTATGAAACGCGTGGGGTTGGCTCAAGCTAAGCCCGAATTCTGATCCGGTTGGGGGCGAAGCGATGCGATCCAAGTCGAGAAAAACGCAAGTCGCCGTTGGCGCCGTGATTTTTGCCCTACTTGCCATCCTCGTCATGCTGTCGAGCGTGCACCGGTACTTCATCGAACATTGGATGTGAGTGCAACGCCCGCGACGAGTATGCATTCATCGAATCAGCGGTAGCCGCGCTCGCTGAAATACGGGATAAGGACGCGCAGCGCCGTATCGATGCACCGTTCGTCGGGCAGCATTTTTTCATGGTGCAGTCCGTACGGCGTCGACGCGCCCAACCAAAACAAGAAACCGGGAATCTCCTTCAAGAAATACCCAAAGTCCTCGCCGGTCATCGCCGCCGGCACCTCGCGCACGACGGCTAAATCTCGTCTGCTGACAAAGTCCATAAACGATTGCGTCAGTTCCTCATCGTTAAAGACCTGATAATAATTTGCACCGTAGTCGATTTCGGTCGCGCAGCCAAACATTTCACCGATACCCGCCACCAAGGCCTCAATCCGCTGTTTGATGCGTGGCATCGTAGCCGCCGCCAGTGCGCGAATCGTCCCCTCAAGCCGCGCCTTGCCAGCGATGATATTCTGCTTCGTGCCAGACTCGAGGCGGCCAATCGTGATGACCGCCGCATCGAGCGGATCGACATTGCGTGCCACAATCGATTGCAACGCCGTAACCAGATGAGCTCCGGCAACCACCATGTCGTTGGCTCGGTGCGGGTACGCCGCATGGCCACCTTGGCCAACGAGATCGATAAAGAGCTCCGACGTGTTGGCAAACAGGATGCCCGGCCGGATGCCGATCTCGCCGACTGGCAAATCCGGCTGCACATGCAGAGCAAAGATCTTCTCCGGGCGCACAGCTTGCAACGCCGTACTTGCGAGCATCGGCTGTGCACCGCCAGGGCCTTCTTCCGCTGGTTGAAAGACAACGACCAAGTCGTCCTTAGGCTGTACGTGCGCAAAGTGATCGACCAAGCCAAGCGCAATCGCCATGTGTACGTCATGCCCGCAGGCGTGCATCATCCCCTCATGTGTCGAGGCGAAGTCGCAGCCTGTTTCTTCGCGAATTGGCAGGCCGTCGATGTCACAGCGGTAACCAATGCGCGCTGTGGGCTCAGAGCCGCGGATATGGACGATGATCCCCGTGCGCCAAGTCGCAATCGACAGATGTTCCTTCGGCAGCCCGTTCAACAACGACAGCAAATACGCCTGCGTCTCGTACTCTTGAAAACCGAGCTCTGGAATGCGATGAAGGGCCCGCCGCGCCGCGTGAACGTCAATTCGGCTCATAGGCGCCGCAGTTCCTCTTTCAGCTCGATTTTTTTGCTGTCGACGTCTTCAATCCGCTTGATGACCCGCGCGGGAACGCCAGCAACCAC
This sequence comes from Alicyclobacillus hesperidum subsp. aegles, assembly GCF_027923525.1. NCBI lineage: Bacteria > Bacillati > Bacillota > Bacilli > Caryophanales > Alicyclobacillaceae > Alicyclobacillus > Alicyclobacillus hesperidum. Next base: position 131,563 of record NZ_BSBJ01000049.1, read on the forward strand.
CGTGCCTGGCGCCACATCCTCGATGACGACGGCGCCCGCCGCCACGACGGAGCCCTTGCCAATGCGCACGCCTTCCAAAACGACTGCGTTGGCGCCGATGAGCACGCCATCTTCGACAATGACCGGCTGTGCCGAAGGTGGTTCGATCACGCCTGCCAACACCGCGCCCGCACCGATGTGGCAGTTGGCCCCAACCGTAGCGCGCCCACCGAGGATGGCACCCATGTCGATCATCGTGCCAGGCCCGACTTCTGCGCCGATGTTCAGAATGGCGCCCATCATGATGACCGCATTTTCGCCGATTTTCACTTTGTCGCGGATGATGGCGCCAGGCTCGATGCGCGCCGGAATGTCCTTGGTATCGAGAAGTGGAATGGCGCTATTGCGGCGATCCGCCTCGATTTCAAAGTCCTCAATCACTTCGCGGTTCGCTTCGAGCAGTGCTGCGATGTCACTCCACTCACCGAATACCACCCCTGCTTTCCCGTCGACGAACGGCCGCACGGAGGCGGGGAATTGAATGTGTTCCAATTGGCCACGAAGATATACTTTCACAGGTGTCTTCTTCTTGCTTTCTGCGATAAAGCGAATGATCTCTTCAGCTGTTTGCATGGTTTGAACTCCTTTGTCAGCTTCTGCAGCTGCGCGCGGAAGTAGCCGGGCGCAGCATGTGGTATGATAGAAGTTGTGTGCAGGAGGAAGCGCCAAGGGCGTTCGCAACGGCACAAAGAAAGACGCGGGCCAAATGCACTCGTTGTAGGGTTCGCCACGTGCCAAGTATATCGCGCAAACCTGCTTGTGGAACAGCGTTTGTTGCAAGGTACATATCTGCGTGATCGCAAATCGGCGCTTCTGTCCAGTCGGCCGTTGGTATAGGGAGAGGACGCGGCCGGGACACTGAAATCAGAAAGACAGCTGACTAGGAGTAGGAAAGGGTGTTCTCTATGCAAGTCGGGCTTATTGGGCTTGGCAAGATGGGGCATAACTTGGCCCTCAACATGATGGATCACAATCACAAGGTGGTTGCGTTCGACCTCGACAAGAACGCCGTTGCGCGCTTGGCCGAGGCGGGGGCGACGCCAGCCGAATCGATTTCCGATTTGGTGTCCAAACTGGAGTCTCCGCGTATCGTTTGGTTGATGGTACCGCACGGCAAGCCGGTCGACAACCTGATTGATCAACTCACGCCACTGCTCAGCAAGGGCGACATCATCATCGAGGGCGGGAACTCGTACTACAAAGAGAGCGTCCGCCACGCTGAGGAATTGTCCAAGCAGGGGATTTACTTTTTCGACGTCGGGACGTCGGGCGGTATGGAAGGTGCCCGTCACGGCGCTTGTTATATGATTGGCGGCGACGCCGAAGTCTTCAAGACCATCGAGCCGCTGTTCCGCGATACGGCAGTGCCAAACGGCTATGTGTACACGGGACGTGCTGGCAGTGGCCACTACTGCAAAATGGTGCACAACGGCGTCGAATATGGCATGATGGCCGCCATTGGCGAAGGTTTTGAGGTGCTCGAAAAGGGCCCGTTTGATTATGACTTTGCGGAAGTCGCACGCTGCTGGTCGAACGGTTCCGTCATTCGCGGCTGGCTGATGGAACTCACCGAAAAAGCGTTCCGTGCCGATCCGCGCTTGGATCAAATCAAGGGTGTCGTGCACTCGTCTGGTGAAGGTCAATGGACGGTGCAGGAGGCCCTCGACATTCAGGCGGCGACGCCAATTATCGCGATGTCTTTGCTGATGCGCTATCGTTCGCAGGAGGACGATACGTTTACGGGCAAAGTGCAGGCGGCGTTGCGCAACCAGTTCGGCGGCCACGCGGTCGAAAAGGTGTAAGACCTGCGGCGAGATCGATAGATGGGCGTTTGAAACGGGGGATAAGCCACTTGTTCAAACGGCCCGGATAAAGGACATGCAGGCGGTGGATCCATTCTACCGCCTGTTGTCATAGGGTCTGGCGATGGGGGAACAGGATTGTGGGAAAACGGGTGACCATTCAAGATGTGGCGGATCGCGCTGGTGTGTCGATCACGACGGTTTCTCGCTACGTAAATGGGCGTTATGAATCGATGAGCGAGACGACGCGGGAACGCATTCGCGCGGTGATCGAAGAGTTGGGATACCGGCCGAATGCGCTGGCGCAAGGCTTGAAGGCGAGTCGCACAAAATCGATTGCAGCTGTCGTGGTGAACATGAGCTATCCGTTTTGTGTAGGTTTCTTGCGTTCTCTCAGCCTCATCCTGACACAAAGTGGGTACCATCTCATCGTCAGTGAAACGGGCGGTGACGCGGCGATTGAGCGAGACGTCGTGCAGTCGTTGCTGGCGCAGCGCGTCGAGGCGATGGTGTTGCAGACTGGGGGAGAGAACGGCGATTTGCTCGCGGCGACGGCCGAGCAGATGCCCGTTGTCTTGGTGGATCGGGCTTTTGCGATTGCGGGTACACATACCATTGCGACCAACAATCGCGAGGCCTCTCGCGAAATGGCTTTACACTTGTTCGACAGAGGTTATCGCCATGTGGTCTACGTGACCGAAGACGAAGCTGGGATTCCCACTCGCGTCGAGCGCCTGCACGGTTATGAGGACGCTTGTGTGGCGCGAAAAGCCAACGCGACAGTGATTCATGTCAATCGACAGAATGTTGGCACGATGGAGCGGGCCGCACGCGCCGTACGTGAGATGGCAGAAGCCTATAAGGGTGAGCCGATTGCCGTCTATACGGCAAACGGCCTCATTATGATGCAGTTATATCGATTGTTGCGCCAATTGCCCTTAGCGGTACCGGGGAAGTTAGGGATGGCCACGTTCGACGAACCGGATTGGGCGCAACTCGTCGACCCGACCCTGACGTGCGTGCGCCAACCTGTTGAAGAGATGGGGGCAGAGGCTGGGCGCCTTCTCCTTGCGCGCGTCCATGGCGGCGAAGCGGCCAGTGAGGAACCGGCAGCAGTCGCCCAAATCATCCTTCCATCGCGCATCGTACCGGGCGGATCGACCCTGTAGTTACGGCCTTCTCAGAGCAACTTTTGCACCAGTTCGCGCCACTGTTTGTAACGGCGGTGCACCTGTTGTGAAGCCTTTGCATCCACCTTTGTCGGTAGCAGTTGGAGCGGTGGAGCGGCCAAGGCCAATCCGGCGCGGCGGGCGGCCACCATGGCGGCGCCATAGGTCGCACCATCGATTTCAGCTTGCGTGGCGAGCGGCAACTCGAATAAGTTGGCAATCCATGACAAAACCCACGGTTGTTGAAACAGTTTCCCCGACACCAGCAGCAGTTCTGGCTTTCCTCGCTGTTTCACCAGTTGTTGCGCAATCCAGTACGCATTGAAGAGAATGCCCTCGATGGCGGCTCGCATGAGGTGCGGTTGGCGATGGTAGACTTTGAGCCCGACGAACGCGGCGCTCGTCGTCTCGTCCCAAATCGGCGCTCGTTCGCCTGTGATGTAAGGAACGCAATAGAGGTCGTCGACCTCTGTCGTTCCGGCCTCTGCACAGAGGGCGGGGAACTTTTCCGCAAATCCCTCTCCGCTTTCGGATAACACGTTGCGGTACAGCCAATCGAGAACGACCCCGCCGCTGTTGCTCGGCCCACCCAGAATGAAGCGATGATCATCCAAGATGTAACAGAATGACCGGCTCTCCAAATCTGTCGACGGCTCGTCGTGTCCCGTGCGCAGAGCCAGGCTGGTGCCAAGTGTCAATACCATGACGCGGCCGTCGGTGGCGCCAGCGGCCAGCGAAGCGAGGACTCCATCTGATCCGCCGATGACACATAGGGCTGCATCGGAAAGCGGCAATTGATCCGCAAAAGGCAAAGCCGAAGCGGGCCGGGCGAAGTCGACCGGAACCAAGGTCGACAACGCGCTGCTGCGAATGCCCGCGTATGCGAGTGCGGGATCGTACCATGTGCGCGTTTGGATGTCGAGCAAGCCGGTGGCAGAGGCCATGGCGTAGTCGACCTCCCAGGTGCCAAACCAACTGTGCCAAACGTATTCCTTAATGGACACGAAGCGCCTGGCCTTTGCAAACAGCTCAGGCTGGTCCGCGTGTAGCCAGGCCAGTTTCACGACCGGTGCCATGGCGTGGACGGGCGTGCCGGTGTGTCGGTACACATCCTTGCCCAACTCGGTTTGCCACAAGGCTTGTGCCTGTGCGTGTGGGCGCGCGTCCATCCACGTCATGGCCGGGGTGAGGGGGATATCGTGGTCATCGAGCGCAATCAGGCTGTGCATCGCGGCACTGATGCCAATCGCCGCAATGGCGGCGCCTTGTGCGGCGAGATCGGCAGCCAACTCCGTCAGTGTTGAGGTTGCTGCGCGCACGATGGCCTCGGGGTCCTGCACGGCCTGCCCGTGCGTATCGGTATGCGTCTCCATCAACGTCGAACGGCTGGCGAGTTCCTCGCCAGCCAGCGTATATGCGACAACTTTGAGCGACGTGGTGCCCATGTCGAGCCCCACGATACACAGGTTGCTGTTCAGTTTGGGTCACACCCTTTGTTCTGGGATCTGGTCAATTTTACCGAGCATGAATACGTAACACAAGATACCAAGGACAAGCACGATACCCGCGATGACAAACGCCGATTCAAAAGAACCGGTGCGCTGCACGACGAAGCCAGTGACGATTGGCGCGATGATGCTCATCAGGTTGTTGATAAAGTTCATGATGCTACCGACTGTACCGACCGTCCCTTTCGGCGCGATCAGCGATGGAATACTCCAACCGATGGGTGCGGAGAATGCGAGTCCGCCAAGCGCAATGGCAATCCAAATGACAGCGACATTCGGATTCGACGTGAAGGCTGCTGGGATGACGGCGAGTCCCAAAATCATACCGATGACGAGCACCGTTTTCCGCACGCGCGTAACATCATGGCCGCGCTGAATCAGTTTGTCGACGAGCCAACCGCCAATGAGCAAGTCGGTGATGGTCGCGACGAGCCACGGACCCGCCGTGTACCAGCCGGACTTAAGAATGGACATATGCATCTGCTTCTCAAGGTAGCCCGGCAGCCAGGTCAGGAACAGGTAAAACGAATATCCGTAAGCGGCAAAACCCAGTGTTAAGCCCCAAACTTTGCGCTGGCGCAGCAGGTAGGCCAAGTTACGGCCAACGCCGCCTTCCGCCTCGCCGACCTCTTGGGCGCCACCTTCGCGCAGCAATTGCGCTTCTTCAGGAGACAGGCGCGCCTCTTTCGGATCGCGATAAAAGATCCAATACGCAATCAGGTAGAGAACGCTGAGGATGCCGGTGAACCAAAAGCCGCCTTTCCAACCCCACTGTGTAACGGCCCAGGCGATGAGCGGCGTGCCAATGACGTTGGAGAACTTCGCTGCAGCATCGAAGAGCGATGTTGCGAGTCCGCGTTCGCGCACAGGAAACCAGTAACCTGTCGCTTTAGACGCCGCAGGAAAGACCGGCGCTTCGGCGACACCGAGCAGCACGCGCGATAGAATGATGAGTCCCATGCCGCTGACAAGCGCGGTCATAAATGTGGCGATGGACCAAATGATACCGCCAATTCGATTGAGCCATTTGACGCCGACCTTGTCGAGCAAGGCGCCGACTGGCAACTGAAACGCCGCGTAGGACCAGCCAAATGCCGAAAGAATAATGCCCATCTGTGCATCATTTAAGTGGTATAGATTGGATAGCGGCTGTTGCGCGACAGACAGGTTTGTCCTGTCAAAGTAGTTGATGAGGACGCCAATGCCGATTAACAGGCCAATGCCCCACCTTTTCATGATGTTCCCCCTCTTTCGTTGCGCCATGGGCGCTTTTTTACAATTTCCTCAAGGCCGCTGCCACATCCGCGAGCGTGGATGGCATCCGACGAAAGCGCAAGTGAGCGGCATGCACAAATAAGGAAAACGTTTTACGAAAACGTTATACATAATCTACGACAGTTTGCGCACAGATGCAATGAGATTTCGTGGAAAGGGCTTTCCCGCGATGCTGTTTGACAAATGCGGGTGACTGCGGGCGGCCTGGTGGTATTCCGAAGAACTGAAGGGGAAGTTACGGTATTCCAACCAATGCCGCCGAATCAGGAAGTCGTCTGCGTCGGGCACGCACGATTCAACGTGCACGAGGTAGGTAAGTGGAGAAGAATTGTACAACTCGGTGGAGATAGGGGCCCGGCTCGACGTCATAAGCGCCGACGTGCACGGCCTTGGGTACGAGCCACAATCTGTCTTCTGGGTTGTGCTTCAATTCTGCGTAGATTTCCTCGCTATTTTGCATCGGGATCGTCGTATCGGCTTCACCTGCAATCAGCAGAATTGGGCGCGGCTTGGCCGAGGCGAGATCGCGCAACGGATCGACCGCAGTCGGATCGAGGTGAAATATGTGTTTGGCCTCCCAAAAAATCTCCGCGTCAAACGGAAAGGCAGGGAGGTGCGTCCACGTCCCCATATTTTGTTGCAAATAGGTTTGCAGATCGGCGAAGGGACTGTCGGCAATCGTTGCACCGACACTTGGATCGAGCGCGGTCGCCTCAAGCGCGGTCGAAGCACCCATCGAATAGCCGATGATACCAATCTCAGCGTACCCGTGGGCGTGCGCGTAGTCGATCGCGCCCAGCAAATCGCGCACCTCGTACTCGCCAACGCTCACTTCGTTGCCGGATGAATCGCCTTCATCGCGAAAGTCGAACATGAGCACCGCGAAGCCTGCATCATGCAACGCCTTGGCGACGGGCAGCGCAGGGTGATCCAGGATGCGGTTCTGCCTGTATCCGTGTGCCTCAATCACGATGCGATCCGTCTTTTTCGCGGCCGGAATGAGCCATCCGGAAAGCGATAGGTGATCGATGCGGGATGGGAAACGGATGTTTTGATAGGCCAATCCATCGATCGCAGGCGTTTCGGTTACCGGTTTGCGCGTGGGGTGTGTCAATTGTTTACAGACGACGTAGGAAACAGCCAGCGTTGCAATCCATGCGACGAATGCCAATAGGAGAACAACCATCGCCGAGATGCGAATCGCCCTTCGCACAAATGTCACCACCTAATGGACAGATCATATTCGCCACTCGACCGCGCTCGGCGCCATGCCCGGGCGATCATGCCGCTAGGCAATGGCGAGCGGCCGAGTGGACACATTCTTCATGCATGAGTCTGGCGGCTCAGCCCAGCATTTTGTGCATGGTTCGCGCTGCTTCGGCTTGCTGAATCACGTCATCGAGCGGCAACTGGCTTCTGGCTGCGACCGCGGCGGCGACGGCCCCTTCCACAAGCGGGGCATCGACGATGCGCGTGCGTACGGCGACAGATGGAGGTGCCAATTCCAACGCCATCTCCGCGTTCATTGCGGCGCTGCCGAGATCGAAAAAGACGAGGATGTCATGGGTGTTTGGGCACTGTTGCAACGTAGCCATGATGGCCGTCGCGTCGGTGCCAAGTTCGTCACCGAGGCCAGCTGCCTCGTGAATGTCGACCCCAGGCGCCAACTGGCGCAATAATTTCACGAGTCCTTCCCCGAGCTGCTTGCTGTGTGACACGATTACCAGGCTGACGTTTGCCATGAGGTTTTCGTCACACCTCCTACGGTGGCATCGGCCAGTTCTTCGAAGAACACGGCACTAGAGATGCTTCCGGGGTCGCACGTACCCACGCTGCGCTCACCCAAGTACGCGGCGCGGCCCTTTGTGGCTGGAATGTCGCGCGAGGCCAGGGCGGCTTTTGTTGCACTTGCAACTGCCGCGCGCATGCCGTTTTCGTCGGGTTGTGCCGCGAGTGCCTCGGACGCAGGCGTCCATACGTCCAGCAATGTCTTTTCGCCGACTTCGGCCTTGCCGCGCGCCCGCAGGCCTTCGCAGGCACTGGCGACGCCTGTAGCCACCTGCCCAAAGTCGACATTCGTGCAATCCTTCCAGCTTTGTGCGAACCGCATAAACACTGTCGCGTAAAGCGGTCCCGAGGCGCCGCCGACGCTTGCGAGCAAAGCCATCGCGACAGCCTGACACAGCGCACCAAGGTCCGCAAACGTTTCGCCTGTGATGCGATCCGCCGCTGTGCGGAATCCGCGGGCCATGTTCGTGCCGTGATCGCCATCGCCGATGCGGTTATCGAGATCGTCCAAAACGGTACAAAGTTCTGCGAGACGGGCGGCATAGGCCTGAATGAACGCCTGCAAAGTCTCCAACGTCAGCATCTGTGCCACCTCCTTCGTCAACGCTGCCGATAGGCAGGCGTGTCGGCTGGGGCATCCAGCAGACTCATCAATTCGTCGTCCAGTTTGAGCAGCGAGATGGAGAACCCGGCCATTTCGAGAGACGTCATATATTCCCCAACCAACGCCTTGTGTACTGCGATATTGTGGGCTCCCAGGCGCTCAGCCACGCGGCGATACGCGATGTAGAGTTCACTTTGCGGCGTAGCGCCGAGGCCATTGAGCATGACGGCGACCTGATCTCCGGCCACCACGCCACTGTGCGCGAGAATGCGATCCAGCAACGTGTCGACGATCTCGTCGGCAGGACGCAGGTTTTCGCGATGTGTCCCTGGCTCGCCGTGAATGCCGATGCCAATCTCCACTTCGTCTTCGCCGAGGACGAAACTGGGTTTCCCGCTCGCGGGCACGGTGCACGGCGACAGGGCCATGCCCATGCTGTGTACGTTTGCAATCACTTTCTCGGCAATCCGTTTCACTGTCGCCAGATCCATTCCCGCTTCCGCCGCCGCACCGGCTATTTTGTGTACGAAGACCGTTCCCGCGATGCCGCGTTGGCCGACCGTATAGGTGCTGTTTTCGACAGCGACGTCGTCGGCGACGATGACCTTTTCAATCGCGATACCTTCCATGCTCGCCAAATCAGCCGCCATTTCAAAGTTCATGACGTCGCCTGTGTAGTTCTTGATGACAAGCAGCACGCCTTGCCCTTGATCCACCGCGCGGATGGCCGAAAGCACCTGATCCGGCGTCGGAGATGTGAAGACAGATCCGGAGACAGCCGCGTCGAGCATGCCCTCACCGACATAGCCTGCGTGTGCGGGCTCATGGCCGCTGCCACCGCCACTGACCAATGCCACCTTGGCCTTTGGATGTGCGCGGACAATCACCTGTGTGCCAGCAATGCGTTTGAGTTCTGGATGAGCCGCGACGATGCCCTCCAGCATCTGATCGACGTATTGATCCGGCTGGTTCATCAGTTTTTTCATAAGACAAGCCTCCCTTGGCAACGTCCATCGCGATGGGTACAACAATGGCCACAGAGCATCCGCCCCCAATTTGATAAGGCGAAGCAGTGTGGCCATTCCCGTGCTCAAGCCATACGCGAATGAACTTGTGTGGATGCGCTTTCATGACTATCTCAAGTCTAAACTGGCGCGCTAGAAGATGCAACCCATAGGATGAGGGGAGGGGCATGAGGTGGGCGGAACCCACCCCATGCAACCTTAGCGATTCGCCATCAGCCGTTCGATATCATCCACGCTCTTCGGGATATCCTCTGATAAATTGATATATCCTTCCGCTGTCACCACGACATCGTCTTCGATGCGGATACCAATGCCTTCTTCTGCGACATACAGGCCTGGTTCGACCGTGATGACATCGCCCGGCTGCAACGGCCATTTGGGAGATCCGACATCATGCGTGTCGAGGCCAAGGCGGTGACTGACGCTATGGTAGTAATAACGAGAAACCTCGCTGTCCTCTTGAATGAGGCCAATGGCCTTCAGTTCCCGTGCGTATGTAGACTTCGTCACATCATTGAGTTCAGCGAGCGTAACCCCTGGTCGGATGGCCGCAAAAGTCGCCTCCATCGCCTTTAACACGATTTCGTACAACTGGCGCTGGCGGTCGGTGAATTTCCCGGTAATCGGGAATGTTCGCGTGATGTCCGCTGAATAACCGCCGACGGCCGCACCGAGATCGCAAAGCACCAAGTCGCCTTCCGCAATGGTCTGGTCGTTGGTCACATAGTGCAATACCGTTGCGCGTTCGCCGCCTGCGATGATGCTTGGGAACGCGTGCTCGCGCACTCCTTGCGAACGCAGAGCATAATCGAAATGCGCCTCTAACTCATATTCTTTTATACCCGGTTTGGCATGCTGCATCATGCGCAGAATGCCGTCCTTTGTAATGCGCAAGGCTTCGCGAATCTGGGCAATCTCGCCCTCGTCCTTCACGCTGCGCAACCGACAGATGAGGGGATAAGGATTGCGAATCGGCACGGCCGGGTACTTGTCGCGGAACGTGCGGGCAAAGCGGTGTGCCGGCGTCTCTGTCTGCGCCCAGTTGTCTTGTTCGACATCCAGATAAAGTTGTTCGTATTCTCCCGTGCGCAGAAGTCTGCCGAGTGTCCCTTCAAACTGGGCGACGTCCTGAATCGTCTCGATGCCGGAGGTGGATCTTGCTTGATCGTCGGACAAGCGCTTTCCTGTCCACTTTTCTTCGGTAGGTGAGACGTGCTCGGTAAAGAGCAGGGTTTGCTCCTGCCCGTCCAATTTTGCTAGCAACAGGATGGAGTGCTCCTGCGCAATGCCACTCAAATACAAAAAATTGCGATTGACGTGAAACGGACTATATGGATGATCTCCTGACATGTAAGGCGCTTGACCGGCAAATAGCAGGGCCAACGACCGCTCGGGCAAAAGTTCGAATAACCGCCGGCGGCGCTCAGCATAGGCCTGCGATTCTGTCATGGTTTTTCACTCCTTTTTCGCGAGTGGATTCAGCGGTCGGTTTCAGGGCCGCGCGGCTTGAAATCAACCAGTCCCTGTTCCATCGCACGCACCAGTGCCTCTGCCGTCGCCAGGTTCGTTGCCACTGGCACGTTATGTACGTCGCAGATGCGCAGGAGGGCCGTAATGTCGGGATCGTGCGGCTGGGCGGTGAGTGGATCGCGCAAGAAGATGACGAGATCCATCTCGTCGTTCGCAATCATCGCGCCAATCTGTTGGTCGCCGCCATACGGGCCGGATTGAAAGCGGTGGACGGGCAGTCCCGTTGCCTCGTGGATGCGACGTCCCGTGGTTCCGGTTGCAAAGAGATTGACGTTCTTCAAAATGTTTTGGTACGCGATGGCCAAGTTTACAATGTCGTCTTTCTTGTTGTCATGCGCTATCAATGCTACGTTCATCGTCTTGCCTCCTCGGCGATGCTTCACGCTATCAGTGTACCGCAAACAGCACATTGGGGGAATGATGGAGGATTGCGTATTGCGTGGTACACTAATGGGGATAGAAATGGGGGATTGGCCGATGGCCGACACGAGGGAAGATCAGCACAAGTTGCTTGATGCACTGTCACGTCCCTTGCGCGATCTACGAATTTCCTTGACGGATCGCTGCAATTTCCGCTGCCCCTACTGCATGCCAATCGATCAGTTTGGTCCCAACCACCCATTTCTCCAGCGCGATGAGTTGCTAACCACGCAAGAACTGGTACGCACTGCGCGCCTTCTCGTGGAACTTGGCGTCGAGAAGATTCGCCTGACTGGCGGGGAGCCGTTGTTGCGAAAAGAGATTGTCGACATCGTGGGCGCCATTCGGGAGATCGAAGGCGTTCAAGATATCGCGCTGACGACAAATGGGAGTTTACTGACACCGGCCCGTGCAAAGGCATTGGCTGACGCAGGTTTGCACAGGGTGACCGTGAGCCTGGATGCACTCCAACCGCACATTTCCGCGCGTATGAACGGTGTTGGTTTTCCCGTCCAACGCGTCCTCAAGGCCGTTGACGCGGCGCTTGCGGCAGGTTTGACACCCGTGAAGGTCAACGTGGTCGTCCGCCGCAGCTGGAATGAGTCGGAGATTGTACCCATCGCAGAGCGCTTTCGCGGTACAGGCGTAATCGTGCGATTTATTGAATACATGGATGTCGGCACAAGTAATGGGTGGCGTTTGGAGGACGTGGTGCCAGCGGAGGAAATCCTGCGCGCAATTGGCGAAGTTCATCCGCTGGAGGCCGTGCCGCCGCGCGTGCCCGGCGAGGTGGCGACGCGCTACCGATATCTCGATGGCATGGGCGAGATCGGCGTCATTCACTCGGTCAGTCATCCGTTTTGCGGGGGTTGCACCCGCCTGCGCCTGACGGCCGACGGCGAACTGTACACCTGTCTGTTCGCCACCAGTGGGAAGCCACTTCGGCCGTTATTGCGATCCGGCGCTTCCGACGACGAGGTGCGGGAGTTTCTTGCCAGCCTGTGGCGTCGACGCCGCGATGCATACTCGGCCCTGCGCACGCAGGAGACGAAGCGGATGGGCAAAGTCGAAATGTCTCGCGTTGGTGGCTGAAGATCCTGTATAAACGAGGATGTGAACGATTGCACTTGCGATGGAGGGACTCTGCAATGAAGGCGGTTCAACGTGCAGTACGGACGTTTGTGTTGGCGTTCGTAGGACTTAGCTTACTGATGATTGTGGGCTTCATGCTTGTCCTTGCGGCGTCGAGCAAAGGCGTTCTCGCTTGTGCCGGTGGGGCCTTGATGGTGCTCGCGATGATTCTCGCCGCGGCAGTCGATATTCGGCTGCGTAGCCCGCATGTGCGCAAGGTGCAATAACGGCATCCAACCTTGCTTCGCCAGTTGTTGGTTCACCAGTTGACGGAAGTCGTTGATTTTTGTCGCTTTCGGGCGTTTCGCTGAGACATCCTGCGGCCTTTCAACATACGTTGAGGAGAGGCTCCGCTAGGAGCGAAACGGAGAAGGAGGATGCGACATGGCGGCTTCATCAAATAAACGAAACCGCAAAGGCTCATCGCGGCCCAAGCGGCAGACTGCGGCTCCTGCGTCGCCGGCGCCGGAAGCGCAGCAAGTGGCGGCGGCTCCGTCGGGATCGCTGGACACGTTGAAAAACAACCTCGCTGGCAAGCGCAAAGCGATTTTTCAAATTCTCGACGACGTCAAAAAGGTGACGCCAGATCAATGGCGTGACCCGAATCAGGTCGAGTCGCTGGCGAAAAATTTCGCAGACAAACTTGGCTTGCCGGTTCCCGAACAACGCATCAAGCAGTTCGTCAAGGCATACTCAGATGCCACGAAGAACGGGCCGAACGCAAGCGTCGACGAGATTGTCAAGAAGTATGGCAAGAATGTCGACGATAAGACGCTCAAGGAAATCAAGAAGTTCGTTCCGAAAAATACAAAGGACTGAACTAGAGCCGCCCGGGGATATAGCCTCGGGCGCTTTGCTATCTTCGTCAGCGTTCCTGAGTTCGATTTGGCACGGAATGCTTTGGTAGGTCCATTTGCCTATCTAGAGCTAGAGCATCCGATGCGGATAAGAGATGTTAAGACGCTGCCATGGCGGATCGACAAAACATACAAAGTTGTTCATGGAAACGGCTTGTGTCGGGCTGACTTGCGGAGAGAAAATCAAAGTAAGGCGGCGAGGAGGGGACAGTCGATGGTTTCACGTCGTGCGGTGCAGTCCATCTTGGGAGGCATCTGGTTTCTTGACGGGTTATTTCAACTGAAACCGCAGATGTTCAGCCCATCCTTCGTGCAACAAGTCATTTTACCCACAGCCGAAGGTCAGCCCCGTTGGATTTCAACCTTGGTGAATTGGGGTGCCCACGTTGTGACTGGGCACATCGTTGTATGGGACACGCTGTTTGCACTGGTGCAACTGGCACTGGGCGTCGCCATGATGTCGAACTACTGCCTGAAGCCAGCCATCATCGCGTCAGTGATTTGGAGTAGCATTGTGTGGGTATTTGGCGAAGGCGTTGGACAAATATTTACCGGCCAAACGTTGCTTTTGTCAGGTGCACCTGGAGCGGTTTTCATCTACGCATTGATTGGCATATCCATTTGGCCGACAGACGACGGTAATTCGCGTCACTGGCGAGCCGGAGGCATCCGTTTTGCGCAAATTTCACTGGCGATTTTAATGGTCGCCGGATTTGTCATGCAGTTGCAGCCTAGCTTTTTAACACCAACCGGCTTGACGCGGGTTATCGCAACGCCTTGGCTGGCAGCGGCCATCGGCAAAGCGGGAGCCATTGTATCGGTTGTGCTAGGGCTCATTGAACTGGCCCTAGGAAGCATGCTTCTCTTCAAATACAGAACTCGGCTCGCTGCCTCGCTCTCCATCATCCTGTCTATTCTGTTCTGGTGGTTCGGTCAATCATTCGGCCAAATTTTCGAGCCATTTGCGACTGACTTTAACTCAGGGTTGTTGATGGCGTTGTTGGGCGTTTGTGCGAGACCTCATTTCGCGCCATGGCCGGTTGGGCGTCAGATGATGCGGCACAGGACACCGTAACAACTGGGCCGCTGATGCATGCACAGCTCTCTTTGCACAATGGAGTCCTAAATTAAAACCTGTTGGTCCAGCGCGTGCGGTTGGCTTTTCGGGCCAAACCTTCGGGCCAAACCTTCGGGCCAAACCTTCGGGCCAAACCTTCGGGCCAAACCTTCGGGCCAAACCTTCGGGCCAAACCTTCGGGCCAAACCTTCGGGCCAAACCTTCGGGCCAAACCTTCGGGCCAAACGCTGACCATCGTCAGCCAGGGCATCCCATGAAGGCCCTTTGCTCTTGAGTCCAGTCAACACAAAAAATAGCTGCCTGCCATAGAGGCAAGGACAGCCGAATTCCCCCAAAATCGTTTTGTCGCACGCGCCTATTCGCCCTCAGGCTGTGGTCTTTGCTGCCCGTTTCCAGGGGGCAGGGGCGGCGGCGTATAGGGCTGTGCAGGGCCGTACACCGGTGCCTGATAACTGCCGGGCGGCGCGTAGGCGTTTGGATAGCCGGGTGCCGCATTCTGTGGTGGATACATAGGTGCAGGCGGCGGTGTCTGGTACGGCTGTGCTCCCGCATACATCTGCGCAGGTTGCTGTGGTGGCTGTTGCTGCGGCTGTGCTTGAACAGGCTGCTGATTCGCCTTTGTCGCTTGATTGCTTTCATTGTCGTTCGATCCGCCCAGCAAACCTGCGCCGAGTGGAGACGCCATCAAGGCTGCTAGAATGCTGGTGAAATCTTCGGTGGTCAAATTTTTGCCACGGTGTTTAAGCAGTTTATCGAGAACGCCGCTCTCTTTGAGCGTGCCCGTAGTGACATAGACCGTATCAAGCATTTTGTCCGCCTGTTGCAAATAGTTCAGCCAATTCTTCACCATATTCCGCAGATTGCCCACCGTTTTTAAGGTGTCCTGCATGTTTTTCGGCGATAGCAACTGCGAGAGTGAGGGCGACTTTTTGCTCGGGGTAGCGACGGACGACGATCCGCCTTGGCTTGATCGCTGTTGTGTTTTACGAGGGCCACTGCTTCGCCCTTTTGGACCTGCGGCCGAACGCGGACCTCTGCTTTTGGTCAGCACCGCGTCAGGAAGCCGCAGAGCGGGCCCTGGCGCCGATTGGCCGCGCTCAGGCCTCGTCGCCGCCTTTCGCGTTTGTGTCGTTTTCCCCGCAGGGCGTTTCGAATTCATCGGGGTACACCTCGCTTCCCCATCGATGCTCCTACATCGTATGGCGGTCGCCACGACTCTGTGCCAGCGGACCAGCGTCCATCGCGCGTGCATAGCCCATGCCTTGGCGCACAGACTACGGACGAAGTGTGCAGTGGGGAAAGGAGCTGGCCTGATTGACATATCGCAGAGACCTATATGCGAAGTACGGCGGCGTTCATTTTGTGCAATTGGCGCCGGGGCAGGATATCAACAAATTTGTCAGATCGCTTCCGGAGGCAAAACGCGACAGTCTGTTCGAAGTCCTGCATGAGCTTGACCAAGCTGGGCTAATTGCCATTCAAAATGATCATCAAATTCTCGATCACGAAGGAGAAATTCATCCGGCAGAGCCGGGCTCATCGAGCGAGCCAAGATGAGTTTGCCCGACCAAGTAGCCGCATTCTTCATCAATCCGCAAAAAGCCGCCCTTTTGGGCGGCTCATGCATATTTGAAGACGAAGGTCGCTCAGCGCGTCAACTTTTGATGGAAGGCTCGCATCCGGTCGATGGCTTCGACGACATCGCCGTCGGCAACAGCGTAGGAAAAGCGCACGTAACCCGGGGCGCCGAACGCTTCGCCAGGTACGCTGGCCACGAGTGCATGTTCAAGGAGTAACTCACAATAATCGCTACTCGATTCGATGGTTTGACCATCGTACTTCGAGCCGAACACACCCGTGACATCCGGGAAGGCATAGAATGCACCTTCTGGCATCAGACAACGGACGCCATCCAGGCTGTTGAGGCCGGAAACCAAGGTGTCGCGCCGACGTCGAAAGACTTCGACGACGCCGGGATCGAAATGTTTGAGCGCTTCCAGTCCGGCGTACTGTGACATCGTCGCTGGGCTGCCAGTCGAATGACTTTGAAAGCTGGCGATGGCCTTCGCCACATCAGCTGGCGCCGCGACGTAACCAAGCCGCCAACCGGTCATCGCAAACGCCTTGGAGAAGCCGTTGACCACGAGTACGCGGTCGTGCAAGTCTGGGCAAACGGCCGCCAAGCTGACCTGTTTGACCCCGTAAACCAGGCGTTCGTAAATCTCGTCAAGGACGATATACACGTCATGTTGGCGCAACACTTCGCCGAGCGCCGCCAATTCTTCTTCGTGATAAACGGCACCCGTCGGGTTGGACGGCGAGTTGAGGAGAACGGCTTTCGTCCTAGTTGTAATGGCCTTCTCCAGCGCTTCTGCGGTCATTTTGAAGCCCGCTTGTGCACCGCACTGCACAATGACCGGCTTGCCGCCAGCGACGCTGATCTGCTCGGGGTATGACGTCCAATATGGCGCAGGTAAAACCACTTCGTCGCCTTCGTCGAGAATGCTTGCGAAGATGTTGTAAAGCGTATGCTTCGCGCCATTGGAGACAATGATTTGCTCAGGTGCGTACGATAGGCCATTTTCCGCCGCTAGTTTTTGCGCAATCGCTTTGCGCAATGCGATGGTACCGGCTGCTTCGGTATAGCGCGTTTGGCCATTGACGATGGCGCGCACACCGGCAAACGCCGCAGGCACGGGTGTATCGAAGTCGGGTTCGCCGACACTCATGTTGATAACCGGCTGCCCTTTTGCCAGCAATTGCTTGGTCTTGCTGTCGACGGCCATCGTCGCCGAAGGTCGAATATTTCGTACTCGCGCGGACAAACGTTGTTCCACAAGACACGCCCCCTACATGTGTTGCCGCCATTGTAGCACACAATTTCGGCTCCGGCGCGCTTAGAACAGCTTGCGCAACCAACCAAACAAACCGGACTTGGGCTTTGCCTCTTGCGGCGTCGACGGGCTGTGCAACGGGCATGGCTCGGTCGGTTCCGTACCTGGGCGGAAGTAGTCGGTTTCTGCGATCCGGCATTCCGGCGTCGCCACGCCGCCCGACAGCGGATCGATCCGCACAGCTTTCAAATCGGCAGGTGCCGTAAACCAACCGCCGGGCATGTGCGCTTGCGCCGTCCCCATGAACTTCCCCCAAATCGGCGCTGCCAAATGCGATTCAGGCACCGACAACGGGCGGTTCGAGTCATAGCCTACCCACACGGCGCAGACGAGGTTTGGCGTATAGCCTACCATCCAGGCGTCGGTGTCTGTGGTACCTGTCTTGGCGGCCGCCGGCGCGTGTAAGTACGGCCGCGCTCCATAGCCCGTCCCCGCCTCACCCAATACGCTTTGCATCAGATCGGACATCTGAAATGCCACATCCGAAGACAGAACGCGTGCGCTGGGTGCGTCGACCACCGTCCGGCCTTCCGGCGTGTCGATCTCGTCGACAACGTGCGGGCTCACCCGCAGTCCACCGTTGGCCAATGCCGCATATGCACCTGCCATCTCGACGGGCGATACAGGGAAAACGCCCAGAGCAAGCGATGGGTATGGCTTCATCTGATCGGAGATGCCCAATCGGTGTGCCATCTCGACGACGTTTTGCGGGCCGATGGCGAGATTGGTGTGCACCGCGTACACGTTGTCGGATCGCGCAATCGCTTCGCGCAATGTTAAAGGCCTTCCGGCGTACACGTCTGCATAGTCGTGCACCGTGTACCTGTCGGCGGGCGACGTTCCATAGACAAAGGTCGTCAATTTGCTGTCGACTTGCTTGGCCGGCGTCCAGCCGTGTTCGAGCGCCGCGCTGTAGACGACCGCCTTAAAAGTCGATCCCGGTTGCCGCGGCGCCAACGCCCGGTTAAACGGACTTGTCCGGAAATCGCGTCCGCCCACCAGGGCGCGAATCGCGCCAGTCTTCGGATCCATCGCAACCAGTGCCGCCTGAATGCCGCTGTTTGCAGGCAGTGTCGATGCAATGGCGCGCTCGGCGGCTCGTTGCAAGAGCGGATCGAGCGTCGTTTTAATGCGCACCGCACCCGCATCGAGATCAGCGTCGCTTAAATGGGCGACGCGTTTGGCTTCGCGGACGGAGAGATCGGTGAAATACGGCGCCGTGACGACCGGTGTGTGATGCACGGCGACGTGGATCGGCTCGGCTGCGGCCGCCTGTGCCTGTGCCGGCGTCAGGTAACCCGTGGCAACCATCCGTTGGAGCACCACGCGTTGGCGCTGTTTGGCCCGCTCGAAGTGATCGATGGGCGAGTAGATGGACGGGCCTTTTGGCAGTCCGGCGAGCATGGCACACTCCGCGAGATCGAGATCCTGAACGGGTTTGTTGAAATACAGCTTCGCTGCCGCCTGTACGCCGTATGCGCCGTGGCCGTAATACACGACGTTCAGGTAGCGGCCCAGGATCCAGTCTTTTGATTTATGCAATTCGAGCTGGATGGCAAACAAGGCTTCGCGAAGTTTGCGCGATAGCGTTCGATCCTGTGACAGATACAGGTTTTTGGCGAGTTGTTGGGTGATTGTCGATCCGCCTTCAACCACGCCGCCGTGACGTAGGTTAACGATCAGTGCACGGGCGGTCGATTTGAGGCTGATGGCGTGATCGTGGTAGAAATTTTGATCTTCGACGGCGATAGTTGCGGCGATGAGTGGTTCTGGGATCTTCGCCAGTGGAACGTTCTGCGGCGCTTCACCCGTTGTCGTCCAGTTTGCAATCCGCGTGCCGTCGGCGCTCTCAATTTCTGTAGGCATCGCACTGCCGCCCGCGGGCAAAGGCATCAGCCGCAACCCAAGCAAAAGCAAGGACATGCCGCCAAAGCCGATGCCAAGCGGGATAAAGAAGGCCGACAGCAAAATCCGCGCCGTCGACTTGCGGCGGCGGAACACTTTAGTTGCCTCGCGCTTGTCCGCCGCGAACGAAGGCCAGGATCGGTCCATGCTGCCACCTCCGGTTACAGGAAAGAATTCCGTTTCCAGGTATTGTACATCATGGGCAGGAATACTATTCCATATTTCTGCGATCGCGCTCGCTCGTTTACCAAACCTGTGAGTTTGGTATAATACCGTCGCGAGAAAGGGTGGATACATATGGCGCAATCGAATTTGTGGTTTACAGAGCTTCAAAATGAAAATCTTTCGATTGGTTTGCGGATAGAAAAGACGATTCATAGCGAGCGCACCGAATTTCAGCAGCTCGACGTGTATCAAACGGCTCAGTACGGCAAGCTGCTGGTGCTCGATGGCTGTGTGATGACGACCGATAAAGACGAGTTCGTCTACCACGAGATGCTGGCGCACGTACCCTTGCACACGCACCCGAATCCGAAAAGCGTATTGGTCGTGGGCGGGGGTGACGGCGGCATTATTCGCGAGGTCATCAAGCATCCATCTGTCGAGCGGGCGGTGCTTGCCGAGATCGATGGCCGTGTCATCGAGGCATCTAAGACCTATTTTCCGCAAATCGCCGCTGGCTTGTCGGATCCGCGCGTCGACGTACAGGTGGTCGACGGCATTCGTTACGTGGAGGAGCATCCTGGTGAATTCGACGTCATCCTCATTGACTCCACCGATCCGGTCGGGCCTGCGGTAGGCTTGTTCAGCAAGTCGTTTTATGAGTCCGTACATACGGCCTTAAAACCAGATGGCTTGATGGCAGCGCAGACGGAATCGCCGTTTGTCAACCAGGAGCTGATTCGCCGGGTTTACGGTGACGTCGCGCGCACGTTCCCCATTGCCAAGTTGTATGTGGCGTTTGTACCGACCTATCCAACAGGCATGTGGAGCTTCACGATGGGCAGCAAGGTGCATCGCCCTGAGGACGTCAAGGCCGTTCGCGTCGAGGATACCAAGTACTATAATCTCGGCATTCATCACGCGGCACTCGCATTGCCGAACTTTGTGAAGGAGCTTGTCGGCGAATGAGCTTTCCATTTGATGTGAAGCAACCGTTTTTGCCTGCGTACAGTGGCAATGTCTTCATAGGTGCCACCCATGATTTCGATGAAGCACAAGCTGTGATTTATGGCATGCCGATGGATTGGACGGTGTCGTTTCGCAGTGGTGCGCGGCTTGGTCCAGCGCGCATTCGTGAAGTCAGCCTGGGCCTTGAGGAATACAGCCCGTATCTTGATCGGGACTTAAGCGATATCCGCTATTTTGACGCGGGGGATGTCCCGTTGCCATTTGGCAACCCACAAGCGAGCATCGAGCGCATTTATGCATACGTCAAGGCGCTGTACGAGGCGGACAAGCTGCCCATCGGCCTAGGCGGCGAGCACCTCGTCTCGTGGGGAGCCATTCAAGCTGCCATCGAGCGGTATCCCGACTTGCGCGTCATTCATATCGACGCGCACACAGACTTGCGCGATCACTACGAAGGCGAGCCTTTTTCGCACGCGACCGTGATCAAGAAAGTTTGCGACGCCATCGGGCCGGATCGCGTTTACCAGTTCGGTATTCGCAGCGGTACCAGGGAAGAGTTTGCTTGGGCGCGGGAAAATACGCATTTTGCGCCATTCGAGTTGGCCGCGCCTCTGCGTTCTGTGCTGCCTGAACTCCATGGCAAGCCAGTGTACGTGACATGGGACATCGACGTGTTCGATCCCGCGACGGCCCCTGGCACAGGCACCGCAGAGCACGGTGGAATCTTCGCGCCCGAAGGTTTTCGTGCCATTCAATACATGAAGTCGCTCAACGTCGTTGGTTTTGATCTCGTCGAGGTCGCGCCACAGATCGATCCCACCGAGCAGACGCAGATTCTCGCCGCCAAGCTGATTCGCGAGGCCTTGCTCGCGTTTGTGCCCTGATGGCCGATGTTTTGGTTAGCTGACCGCGAGGATGCGGCAAAGTGGGATTGTACCGTGACGTGGCATCGCCAAACCGATGCCAAGGCGCAGGGGGAGAGCGGCGCGGAGCACGCGGTGGTCGAAGCGGCCGTCTGGTACCAGCGCCGGGGTGTGCACTTCTTGCACTGGCAGGAGCCCGCAGACGCGGTCGCATCCATCACCTTGCGCATTGAGCCCAACTGCGTCACCTGGATGCGCCGTGGTGCCGTCGATTGGACACACACGTTTCGTGCCGGAGACATCGCGGCATCGCGGATGGCCGTCGGCCACGGCGCCCTCGCCGTCGAGACGTGTACACAGCGCCTCGCGGTCGACATCTCCCCTGTTGGCGGTGCCATTGAGCTTGCCTATCGCATGCGCATGGCAGGGCAGGGCGAACAGCCGGAACGCATCGAGCTCACGATCCGCTGGGAACGGCCGCGTTGATCCGCTCCCAGCCGGTCGCTTACGATCTGCGCCGCGGGTGCAACCTTTTGACATCCAACCAACCCTCCGGATGCTCCTCCCATTCAATCTCGTATTCGTCTCCCCATTCGCGCATCATGCGCTCATACATTTGGCGCTTAATGGCCTGAAACCGCGCGCGATCACTTGGGTGCGTCATGTTGTGTGCATGCTGGCGGATGTTGTACAACTCCTGCTCGACATACGCGAACCGACCATGTGCAATCAGTTTGAGCAACAGCAGTTTATCTTCCAGGTAGCGGCCATGGCCCGCGGGATCGTTCTCAAAGCCGCCTACGGCGCGTACGGCCTCGGTGCGCAAAAAGCGCGGCACGAGATTCGGCCCATAACAGAAAAACTCGTACTTATCCGCAAACGCCTGCCCCTTTTGCACGCGATCCCGGTGCAAACTGCCGTCTTCCGCCTGAACCCAATACACACCGTCTGCACAGACGAGTGATACGTCCTCATCTGCCTGTTCCATCATGTTTAGGCAGCGGGAAATGGCCTCTGGCGAAAACCAGTCATCGCTGTCGAGAATGACAAAATAGGGCGTCTTCACACGCTCTAAGCCTGCTTGTAAAGCGTTGCCAAGGCCGCGGTTTTCCGACAGCGCCAATACCTCTATCCGCTCGTCCGCGTGGGCAAAGCTCGTTGCCACCTCGCGTGTATCGTCCGTCGACCCGTCGTCGATCACGATGCATCGCCAGCGCGCTTCTGTCTGCGCTTGTACACTTGCCACTGCCGTCGGCAACAAATCCGCCCGGTTATACGCCGGAATCAGCACTGTCACGCGCGGTGAGCCGCCATCCACTGTGCCGCCATTTGCGATGTTTCTTTGCATCTGCGACATCGTTCTCCACCCTTCTGCGACTTGAATTCGCTAGAATGAGTGTAAACGATGGAGACAGGGGCGTGCCGCCGGTGACAAAAACATGGAGCATCGAACGCTCGTGGATGGGCGATACGGCCTTGCTGCTTCGCCTGCCAGAGTCCTTGCCAAGTGCGTCCAGCAAAGCCACGGCAGTCTTGTTGACCATAGACCAGATCTTGCGAAAGCATCTTGCACAGGTGCCCGGTGTGCGCGATTGCGTGATCGCCTACCGATCGCTCGCCATTTATTTCGATCCGGATCAAATCTCGCCCGATGCATTATGGGCTCGTGTGGACGCCGCGCTCGATGACGCCACCGCAGCCAGTGCAAACGCAGAAAGGCCGGGTGCCATCACCATCCCCGTGTGCTATGGCGGATCGTTCGGCCCGGATTTGGAGGAAGTCGCGCGGCACGCCAAGCTTGCACCAGACGAAGTCGTCCGTCTGCACACGGCGGGATCGTACGACGTGGCAATGATTGGCTTTGCACCTGGGTTTCCATATTTGACAGGGCTTGATCCGCGCATTGCCGCCCCGCGCAAGCCGACACCGCGGGCACGGGTTGAAGCGGGATCTGTCGGCATTGCCGGAGGGCAGACGGGCATCTACTCGTTTGCGACGCCTGGGGGATGGCAAATTATCGGCCGCACGCCATTGCCTTTGTTCAATCCGGCGCGCTGGCCGCCGACATGGCTGGAGCCGGGCATGCGTGTGACGTTTCGGGCCATCGACGAGGAGGAATACGATGGGATCCGTCGAGCGTACACATGAGGAACGGTCGCTGGCTGAGGCAAGCGTGGCACAGCCAGGGCTGTACAGCACGGTGCAAGACGAAGGGCGCGTTGGTTTCATGCGCTATGGCGTACCCCTGGGCGGTGTGCTCGACGCGACGTCTGCCGCGTTGGCTAACGCATTGGTGGGCAACGCGGCGGATGCGGCCGTGATCGAATGCACGGCAGTGGGACCGGAGATCGATTTTCCGGAGAGCGCCGTCGTTGCAGTATGCGGCGGAGCGTTTGCGCTGTTTGCCGCAGATGGCACGCCATTGCCGACCGCGCGACCCATTTGGCTGTGTGCAGGCAGCAGGTTGCGCATTGGCGCGGCCGCAAGCGGTTACCGCGCCTATCTGGCCGTTCACGGCGGCTGGCAGACAGAGAAGATATTAGGGAGCCGCAGTACGCTTGCCCGCTATGGCATCGGCAAGCCGCTTTCGGCGGGCGACAGGCTTGTCTATCGGCCTGTCGCGCGCAATCGGCCAGATGGTCCCTGGCGAGCGGTGACGACGGATGCCTATGTCGCGAAATGGTCCGCGGGAGCCTGGGCGCAGGCCGGGGATAGGGACGATCCCGTTTGGCTACGTGCGGTTGCCGGCGAGCAGGCGAGCGCCTTTTCGTCTGCGGCCAAAAAGACCTTCTGGAGTGCGCCCTTTCGTGTGGATGCCAAGTCCGATCGCATGGGCGTGCGCTTGCTTGGACAAACCATCGCAGTGCCTGCCGGCGAGATGACGTCCGAACCCGTGTTGCCGGGATCGGTGCAGGTGCCCTCTTCCGGGGAGCCCATCGTCTTGTTGCGAGAGTGCCAAACCGTAGGCGGCTATCCCAAAATCGCGACCGTCATCAATGTCGATCTCGACCGTTTAGCGCAAATTCGGCCAGGTGCGCAACTGCGGTTTAGCCAGATTTCGTTTGGCGACGCCATCACACTCTATCGCCGTCACCGTCGCATGCTGCGCGCCTGGCTGGGACAAATACGCGCGCATGCTACGGCCTTGATCGAGGCGTGAAAGGAAAGTGGGGGAAGGAGCTTTGCTTACGGTCGATTTAAATGCCGATCTCGGCGAAGGTTATGGCATTTACGTCTTAGGTGCGGACGAACAGTTGCTTCCATATGTGACCTCGGTGAATCTTGCCTGTGGCTTGCATGCAGGAGATCCGCATGTCATGTGGACGAGCGTCAACCTCGCCATCGATGCAGGGGTCGCCATCGGCGCTCATCCTGGATACCCTGATTTACAAGGCTTCGGGCGCCGAGACATGGGACTTTCGGCCAATGAAGTGTACGTCTATGTGCTCTACCAAATCGGGGCCCTCTCGGGCTTTCTGCGCTCCGCAGGCACGACCTTGCACCATGTGAAGCCGCACGGCGCCTTATACAATCGCGCGGCTGTCGATGCGGAGATCGCCCACGCCATTGCGCAGGCGGTCGCCGATTTTGATCCGGGGCTGGCCTTGTACGCGCCATTTGCCAGTTGTCTGGCAAATGCGGGGGTGGAGTTCGGCCTGACCGTCTGCCACGAAGTGTTTGCGGATCGTCGCTATGAGGCGGACGGACGACTGACACCGCGCCGGCACCCAGATGCGCTCATTGCGGATCCGGAGGAAGCCTGTGAACAGGTACTAACCATGATTTGTGACGGGAAAGTGCGTGCGCGAACCGGCGAATGGGTCGAGGTGCGGGCAGACACGGTTTGTCTTCACGGCGATGGGGCGGAGGCATTGGCCTTTGCCAAACGCATTCGCGACCGCCTTGCGGCAGCAGGCGTGCGCGTAGCAACATACACAAACGCGTAAACGAAGGGATTGGGGAAGAGATGGAAGCATCGTTTATCAGTTGGCGTGTCGAAGGTGAAGTCGGCGTTTTGACGCTTAACCGGCCGCAGTCGCGCAATGCCTTGAGTCGGGCTGTGTTGTCGGAGCTTGGCGCACACCTCGCGATGTTGGTCGGCCATTCGGAAGTCCGCGCTCTGGTCATTCGCGGCGAGGGAAAAATGTTTTGCGCGGGGGCGGACATCGCAGAGATGCAAGGGCTCTCTCCTGCGGAGGCAGAGTCGTTTGCGCGGCTCGGCCAACGGATTTTTTCCGCACTTGAGCAATTGCCCATTCCGGTTGTCGCGCTGGTGCACGGTGGGGCCTTCGGCGGTGGACTGGAGTTGGCACTCGCGTGTGATATCCGATTCGCCGCGACGGGTACACAGTTTGCGCTGCCTGAGGTCGGACTTGGCATCAATCCCGGCTTTGGTGGCACGTTCCGCCTGCCGCGCACGATTGGACTTGGCCGCGCACTTCCGATGATGCTGCTCGGAGAGCGCATCGCTGCCGACGAGGCGCTGGCTTATGGCCTTGTGTCGCGGGTCGTGCCGGAAGAAGAACTCGTTGCGGCGGGCATGGAACTGGCGAAGCGACTTGCAGGCCAGTCGGCGTCGGCGGTCGCGGCCATCAAGCGCCTCGCTTACGCAGGTGTAGGTAGCGATCCGCAGCGGGCACAGACCCTGGAGGCTGCGCAGTTTGGCCTTTGTTTTGCGACGCCCGATGCCCGTGAAGGCATGGCGGCGTTTCGCGAGAAGCGCAAACCAGAGTTCGGCGGATCGAAGCCGATGTGAGCCGTTGTCTATCGCGTAGCTCTGTGCAGACAAGGTCATTGTGTGGATGTACCTATAGTTGGGTAAAATGGTTGCAGAAACTGACGGGTGAACCGATTTCAGACGCCGATTTGGTGGTCTAAACACATAGCGTCACCACTTTGGCTGTGCTATAATCCATGTATTTGTGATGGGTAGGCGTGGTTGGTGTAGCAGCCCGGTGAGAAGGGAAGGTCGTAACATGGCAATTGCGTTGGCGCGGCCGGATCACGAGATTCAGCAAATGCCTTTGGTCGAACT
Organism: Alicyclobacillus hesperidum subsp. aegles; assembly: GCF_027923525.1. Taxonomy (NCBI): domain Bacteria; kingdom Bacillati; phylum Bacillota; class Bacilli; order Caryophanales; family Alicyclobacillaceae; genus Alicyclobacillus; species Alicyclobacillus hesperidum. The sequence goes on from NZ_BSBJ01000049.1 coordinate 157,617, forward strand.
CGTGTACGAGATTCTCAAGGCCCGCAAGGAGCCAATCTATTTTCGTGAAATCATGAAGGAAATTCAGGACTTGCGCCACATGTCGGACGATGAAGTCAAAGAGGTCATTGCGCGAGTCTTTACGGAGATCAACATCGATGGGCGGTTTGTCTGCATCGGTCAGAACATTTGGGGGCTTAACCGCTGGTATCCGACCGACAGAACGGCAGAACGCCTCGGCGGCAAGAAGTTCATCCGCAAGACGGGCGACGCCTTCGGTGACGAGGACGAAGACGAAGAAGAATTTGAAGATAGCGTGCTCGATGAAGAGAGCGAGTACGAAGAGATGCCGGTTGACGAGGAAGTTGGGTTCGACGAAACGGTCGACGAAGACGAGGAAGAAGTACTGGCAGAAGATGAAGACTATGAAGAATCACCGCTGTTCGACGAGGATGAGGATGACGAGGAGGAAGAGGAGGACTGACGTCCTCCCTCGCTTCTTCGCTATGCGTTCTGGATGCATCCGGAACGCTGTTTTTGTGTGCCTGTAGGCCATGGGACCAACTTGAGGAGGACGGGTGTGATGAGTGCAAAGTATATTTTCGTGACCGGTGGCGTGGTTTCCGGGTTAGGTAAAGGCATCACCGCCGCCAGTCTCGGCCGGTTGCTGAAGAACCGCGGCCTCAACGTCACGATTCAGAAGTTTGATCCATACATCAACGTCGACCCGGGTACGATGAGCCCTTACCAGCATGGTGAGGTGTTTGTCACCGATGACGGCGCTGAGACGGATTTGGATCTTGGCCACTACGAACGGTTTATCGATAACGATTTGAGCCAAGCCAACAACGTCACGAGTGGCCGCATCTATTGGTCGGTGATTCAGAAGGAGCGCCGCGGCGATTATCTGGGCGGCACGGTGCAGGTGATCCCGCACGTCACCAACGAGATCAAGGAACGCGTCATGCAGGCGGCGAAGCCTGACACCGACATCGTCATCACCGAGATCGGCGGCACTGTCGGCGATATTGAAAGCCAGCCGTTTCTTGAAGCCATTCGCGAGATGAAGGGCGAAGTCGGGCGCAATAACGTGCTGTATATCCATGTTACGCTCATTCCATATCTACGCATGGCGAGCGAAGTCAAGACCAAGCCGACGCAACATAGCGTGGCGTCACTGCGCAGTATCGGCATCAGCCCCAATATCATCGTCTGCCGCACGGAAGTGCCGCTCAGCCAGGACGTCAAACGCAAAATTGCCCTGTTTTGCGATACAGACGAAGACAGTGTGATCGAGGCGCGGGATGCTGACGTGCTGTACGAAGTTCCGCTTTGGCTGCGGGAAGAGGGACTCGATGATATCGTCCTGCGCCACTTCGGCATCGTCGCGCCGCCAGCCGACATGCGCGAGTGGGAGCAGATGGTTGAGCGCATCAAGCGGCTGCATCAAAAGGTCGAGATCGCGATTGTGGGCAAGTATGTCGCTCTCCCTGACGCATATGCCAGTGTTGTTGCCGCGTTGCAACACGGCGGCTTTGAAAACGACGCAAGCGTGCAAATTCGCTGGGTCAACTCGGAAGACGTTACGGCGGAAAATGTGGACGAGCTGTTGTCCGGCGTGGGTGGCATTCTCGTTCCAGGGGGCTTTGGCGATCGCGGAATCGAGGGCAAAATTATCGCGTGCCGCTACGCGCGCGAGCACAATATCCCGTACTTTGGTATTTGCCTTGGCATGCAGATTGCCGTGATCGAGTACGCTCGGCATGTCGCCAATATGGCGGGGGCGCATACCAGCGAGATCGATCCGGCGACGCCATACCCGGTGATCGATCTGCTTCCTGAACAGAAGGAAGTCGAAGATAAAGGGGGCACGATGCGCCTTGGGGCCTATCCGTGTCGCGTGTTGGACCATTCGAATGCGCGTGCGGCGTACCAATCTGAATGGGCCTCCGAGCGCCATCGCCATCGGTACGAATTCAACAACGACTTCCGGGAGACGTTAGAAGCACACGGCCTGCGCGTCACGGGTACGTCGCCGGACGGCCGGCTGGTCGAAATCGTTGAAATCCCGGAGCATCGCTGGTTTGTCGGCGTGCAGTTCCACCCGGAATTCAAGTCGCGGCCCAACCGCGCGCAGCCATTGTTCCGCGAATTTGTGACGGCGAGCCTCCGGTACCAAAACGATCAGCAGCGCCCTTAACACAGACGGCCGCAGGACGACGGTCAATGCCTGATCTGGTTTCGCCTGAACAGGCTTGACAGGAGTTCTTTTCAGGCGTGCCGAACATTACTCGTGACGAGTTGAGCTAACGAAGAGGGTGTTTGCATGGCGTACAAGGTACTGGTTGTCGACGACCAGTTTGGCATCCGAGTCCTTCTTCAAGAAGTGTTGCAGCGGGAAGGATATGAAATTTTCCAGGCGCCAAACGGGGTAACTGCGCTGCAAATCGCGGAGCAAGAGAAGCCTGACCTGATCCTGCTGGACATGAAGATTCCCGGCATGGATGGGCTCGAAATTTTGCGCAACATCCGGAAGCTCGAGCTGGACTCCAAGGTCATCATGATGACGGCGTACGGCGAATTGGATTTAATTCACGAAGCGATGGAAATGGGGGCTGTCGCGCATTTTACGAAGCCATTTGACATTGATGAATTGCGCCGTGCTGTTCGATCGCAATTGGACAGTTAGCCAGGCGAGTTTTACAATGGACAAGGCTGCTTCGGAGAGATGATCCCGCGTGAACATGGTATGATATATCCGTAAAGAAGTCGTCCGGCGGTTCATCTCGCATGAGGCGGGCGGCCGCAAGAACCCTGCGGGCGGCTCCATAAACAGTCTAGGAGAGGATGAGGAGCAATGAAGTTTTTCATTGACACCGCGAATGTCGACGAAATCCGTCGCGCGGCGGAGATGGGGATTTTGAGCGGCGTCACGACCAACCCGAGCCTCGTGGCGAAAGAAGGTCGCGATTTCGTTCAAGTGTTGAAGGAAATCGTCGAGATCGTCGACGGGCCCATCAGCGCAGAGGTTGTCAGCCTCGATGCGAAGGGCATGGTGGAAGAAGCGCTCCCACTCGCGGAGATTCATAAAAACATTGTCATCAAGGTGCCGATGACGGTTGAGGGCTTGAAGGCCGTGCATCAATTGGCTCAACGCGGCATTCGCACGAATGTCACCCTGATTTTCAGTGCGAACCAAGCGCTGATGGCAGCACGTGCAGGTGCGGCATTTGTCAGCCCGTTCATTGGCCGTTTGGACGATATCAGTGTCGACGGCGTCGAGTTGATTGCGGACATCGCTCAAATTTTCGATATTCATGGCATTGAGACCGAAATTATCGCTGCGAGCGTTCGCCATCCGATGCACGTCACGCAGGCTGCAAAAGCAGGCGCTCATATCGCGACGATTCCGTTTGCTGTGTACGACCAAATGGTCAAGCACCCATTGACGGATCGCGGTATCGAACGCTTCCTGGCAGACTGGAGCAAACTCCAAAAGAAGTAAGGCTGATGGGCGCCGGGTTCACCGGTGCCCCATTTTGTGTACTCTTCGGCGACGATACACGTCCACCGCTTGTGAAACGGCCCGCAGCTGTTTATACTACATATAGCCGCAGAATCATTCGATTCCGTGGGGGGATACGCTTCATCTTCCGTGCACCTCATCACTGGCGCACACGTACACCTCTCTCATCTCGTTTCCTGATGTTCTGAATCGGACAATGAAAGAGTGTAGCTAGAACGCCTCAAACATACGAAAAGCCAATCCGGTCCCCAGAAGTACATGGATACAAACGCTTGCATGCAAACGGCTGTGAACAGGGCAGTCGGTTTGTTTGATATAGATGTGCAAATACAGATCCGAGGTTGCTATCAGACAGCGTAAAAAGAATGTGAGGGACGATTTTGGATATCCGTGAACTCGAAGAGAAAAAGCTGACGGAGTTATACAAGTACGCGAAAGAGTTTCAAATCCCGTATTACGGAACCATGAAGAAAAAAGAACTCATTTTTGCCATTCTTAAGGCACAAGCGGAGCGCGACGGTCTGATGTTTGCCGCTGGCGTGCTCGAAATCATGCCGGATGGTTACGGCTTTTTGCGGCCGGTTGGATACCTTCCGAGTCAGGAAGACATCTATGTGGCGGCGTCACAAATTCGCCGTTTTGACCTGCGCACCGGTGACCTCGTCAGTGGCAAGGTGCGCCCGCCTAAGGAGAATGAACGGTACTTTGGCCTGCTTCACGTCGAAGCTGTCAACGGCTATAGTCCGGAAGCCGCTGCCGAACGCCTGCACTTCCCGGCACTCACGCCACTCTTCCCAAGTGAGCGCATCATCATGGAGACGACCTCCGAAAAACTTGCGACGCGTGTGATTGACTTGTTTGCGCCTATTGGATTTGGGCAGCGCGGACTTATCGTGGCGCCGCCAAAGGCGGGCAAGACGGTACTTCTCAAGGAGATTGCAAACAGTATTGCGGCCAACTACCCGGAAGCGCACTTGTTTGTCCTTTTGATTGATGAGCGCCCGGAAGAAGTCACAGACATGCAAAGGTCCGTGAAAGGTGAAGTTGTGGCGTCCACGTTTGATGAACTTCCTGAAAATCACATTAAGGTCTCCGAACTGGTACTTGAACGAGCCCTTCGTCTCGTCGAACACAAGCAAAATGTGGTTATTCTCCTCGACAGCTTGACTAGACTTGCACGCGCATACAACCTTGTCGTGCCGCCGTCTGGACGCACGCTTTCTGGTGGTATTGATCCCGCTGCATTTCACAGACCGAAACGATTCTTCGGTGCAGCCCGCAATGTCGAGGAGGGTGGCAGCCTGACCATTTTGGCGACCGCCTTGATCGATACCGGGTCGCGCATGGACGACGTCATTTATGAGGAATTTAAAGGTACCGGCAATATGGAGCTGCATCTTGACCGGAAGCTGGCGGAAAAACGTGTCTTCCCGTCGCTCGATATCCGCCGCTCGGGCACGCGCCGCGAGGAAGCCTTGATGCCGAAAGATGAGTTGGAAAAGGTTTGGGCAATTCGCAAGTCGATGGGTGACAACCAAGACTTTACAGAGATGTTTTTGCGCAAGTTTAAGCATTACAAGACGAACAAAGAGTTTCTCGATAGCTTATCTCTCAACCGTCCTGCGGAGCGCAAGCCCGCTGCACCAGCAAATCCACCGGTCGGAGCGCAAAGCTGATTTCGCGTATTTGTTCCGATGATATCCCGTTACGTGACCTGTACGGTCGAACGTATGTCGCAAAAAAGCCCACAGGCGGGCAGGCCCGTGGGCAATTCTGGCGGGTGTCATACACGGCTTACTCCCAATCGTCATCCGGCCAATCGGGCAGGAAGCCAAATGACGGAGTGGCTGTAGACGTTGTGGTTGCAGCGGTTACGGCGCCAGGTGCATTGTGGTTGGCAACGGCGGCGTACGCTGGGCTCGCCATGACAAACAATGAACCGATGACGCCCAGACAGGAAATCATGAATTTGTTCTTCATCTGCATCCATCCTTTGCATTGTGTTGTGCTGCAAGTTCAGGATATCGGGCAGCCGAGTTTGTCTCCATAACGGACAGAAAACATTTGATTCATATTGAAAAGTTCTCCAAAGTTATATGCGTGATCGCCATCTGTAAAATGGTGTGCATGTATATTCCAAAAAGCAGATGGCCATATTGCGTGACATATCACTGCATCTTTGTTATAATTCATTGCAGTGTGTTTTAACGAGATAGGGGTGAACAAATATGAAAACGGGTATTCATCCGTCCTACCATACAGTCACCGTGACGTGTGCTTGCGGCGAAACGTTTGAAACGGGTTCGACCAAAGAGGCGATTCGCGTAGAAATTTGCTCGAAGTGCCATCCGTTTTTCACGGGCAAGCAGAAGTTGATCGACGCAGGCGGCCGTGTGGACAAGTTCAACAAGAAGTACGGTTTGCAAGCACAGCGGTAATGAGCGTGCAGCGAAAAAGCCATGGTTGGCTCCATGGCCGCCCGGCGACGGCGCGGCGTTTGGCGGAGTTGACTTTGGCTTTTTTGTCGTGCACGCGTTTTCGTTATTTTGATGAGGCATGAGGCGGGAGGTGATGGCGATGTTCGAACGTCTGGCAAGTATGGAGGAGCGCTATGAGCACCTGAGCGATTTGCTCTGTCGCCCTGAGGTGATGAACAACCCCGCCGAGTTGCGCACATACGCGAAGGAACAGGCGGATTTAGCGGAGACTGTTGCGGCGTATCGCCAGTGGAAGCAGGTTGGCGGCGCGATCGAAGAGGCGAAGGCGATGCTGCAGGAGAAGCTGGACGAGGAGATGCGCGAATTTGTGCGTGCAGAACTCGACGAATTGCAGGCCGAGCGGGCCAGGCTCGAGGAACAACTGCAAATCTTGCTTTTGCCGAAAGACCCAAATGACGATAAGGACGTGTTTCTCGAAATTCGGGCGGCGGCTGGCGGCGAAGAGGCAGCTTTGTTCGCTGGCACGTTGTTGCGCATGTACCAGCGTTATGCGGAAGCAAATGGCTGGAAGGTGGAAGTCATCGACGCCAACTACACCGACATGGGCGGCTTTCGCGAAGTGACGATGGCCATTCATGGCAAGGGTGCGTTTTCCAAATTGAAGTTTGAGAGCGGGACGCATCGCGTGCAACGGGTTCCCGTTACGGAGTCGGGCGGTCGCATCCACACGTCGACGGCGACGGTCGCTGTCTTGCCCGAGGTGGAAGAGGTCGAGATCGACGTCCAGGAGAAAGACATTCGCATTGACACGTTTTGCTCCACGGGGCCTGGTGGCCAAAGCGTGAACACGACGCAATCAGCCGTGCGGATCACGCACTTGCCTACGGGCATCGTCGTCTCGTGCCAGGATGAGAAGTCGCAGTTGAAAAACCGCGAGAAGGCGATGCGCGTCCTGCGTGCCCGACTCTACGAAAAGGCGATGCGCGAGCAGCAGGAGGAACAGGCGGCGGCGCGCCGGAGCCAGGTCGGGACAGGGGACCGGAGCGAGCGCATCCGCACGTACAACTTCCCGCAAAGTCGCGTCACGGATCACCGGATTGGCCTGACGCTGCACAGATTGGAGGCCGTCCTCGACGGCGACTTGGACGAAATCATTCAAGGGCTCATCGTCGCGGATCGGGCCGCCATGTTGCAGGCGGAAGAGGCATGACGAAGTCCGTGCAGGTCGCGGCGTTGCTGCACAGGCTGGCGGAGCAGTTGTCCCGGTCACCCGCCTATGTCGATCTCGCCCCTGACGAGCGGGTCCACCAGGCGCAGAGTGAGGCAGAGCAAATCCTGCGCAGCGCTGCAGGTTGGACGCGTCTACAACTGCTTCAATCGTTGCAGGAAGATGTCGATCCCAAGCTTGCCCGGTTGGCTACCGAGATGGCGGCGCACCGGGCCGACGGCGAGCCCATCGCCTATATCCTTGGCCGTGCCGACTTTTACGGCCACACGTTCGCCGTCCGTCCGGGTTGCCTCATCCCGCGCCCGGATACCGAGATCCTGGTGGATGCTGCCGTGCGCTTTTTACGCGCGTTGCCCGCGGGCGCACAGGTTGCGGACATCGGCACGGGCTCTGGTTGCATCGCCATCTCCATGCAGCTCGCGTGCCCGCAGGCGCGCGTGACTGGGGTCGATCTCGCTGCAGACGCGCTTGCCATCGCGAGAGAAAATGGGGAACGCCTAGGGGCCGACGTCGAATGGGTGCTGGCTGATGGACGAGAATGGTTGATTGCACAGGCCGCAACAGGGCGTCGATGGCACGCCATCGTCTCGAATCCGCCGTACATACCAAGTGCTGACATCGCTGGCCTGGAGCCTTCCGTGTCCGCATATGAACCGCGCCTCGCGCTTGATGGCGGCGCAGATGGGCTGATGTTCTACAGGCAGTTTGCCGCCTTGCCGAAAAGCGTGTTTGATACCGGCAAGGCAGGATTGTTCCTTGAGGTCGGTTGCGGACAAGCGCCCGAGGTCGCAGATCTGTTTGCGCATTGGCGGGCGGATGGCTTTGCCATCGAAGTGATTCGCGATCTCCGCGGGATCGAACGCGTGGTGACGATTGTCCGCCACGCGACCTAAGGCGAGGAGCGGGGCCTGGCACGGCCTTCGGCGAATCTAGCATTTTTTCTACCAGCCTGTTTAACTTCGCTAGCCTCTGACCATACTGACTGCTAGAGAATGCAGGAGGGATGGCAGATGGGAGTCGCGAAGCGCTGGGTTGGGTTCTTGATGGCGGCGGCGTTGTGTATCGGAGCAGGGCGGACGGTGATGGCACACACAGCAGGCAGCGAGGCAAGCGACAACCTGTTGCACGGCATCGCGACGCCGCATGCTACGACCATTCCGCAGGACGCGTTGCGTTTGCGCATCATCGCAAACAGCGACAGTGCAGCAGACCAGACATTGAAGCTGGAGATTCGCAACGCTGTCGTGGAAGAAGTCGGCCAGCTCGTGCAGCATGCGACATCTGCCGCCGAAGCCAAGCAAATCGTCGAGGCGCATTTGGATCAGATTCGGGCGACTGCCGTTGCGGTGGAGCACCAGCATGGCGTGTACGAGCCCATCTCGGCGAATGTTGGTGAGGTGCCGTTTCCGACCAAAATCTACGGCAACGACGTGTACCCCGCGGGCAATTATGACGCCTTGCGGATCATCATTGGCAAAGGGCAGGGTGCTAACTGGTGGTGTGTGCTCTATCCGCCGCTGTGCTTCGTCGACATCACCGAGGGGGATGCCGTTCCGAATACCGGATCGTTCCCGGACTTGCCGCCGCTGGAGACCATTGATGTGCCGACGGCTTCGGGCAAAAAGCAACCTGTACAGGTGCGGTTGTGGACGGTCGATCACGGTGAAGAAATCTACCATGCATTGACCCACATGTTTCACTAAGAGCTCATCAATGGCTTATCGCGTATGACAGGTTTTGAGGGTAGAGGAGGTTGGCCATGAACAGGTGTGCAATCGACGATTTGCGCGACGTTGCCCAACTGCGTCGACGCGTAGCGGAACCGGCGGCGAGCTTGCGGGCGGGTGGCCTGGTTGCATTTCCGACGGAGACGGTGTACGGCCTTGGCGCCAACGCGCTTGACGACACGGCGGTGCGCCGTATTTTTGCGGCCAAACAAAGGCCCGTCGACAACCCGCTGATTGTCCATATTGCGAACGAAGACCAACTTGAAACTTGTTTACCAGCTGGCTATCAGCTGCGTACGGACGAACGCAAGTTGATGCAGACCTTTTGGCCTGGACCCTTGACCCTGCTTCTGCCGGCGGGGCCGCAGATTGCGCCAGCGGTGCGACCAGGACAAGAACTCGTTGGCGTGCGCATGCCAAACCACCCGGTTGCGCGCGCGCTCATCGCCGAGGCCGGCGTCCCCGTTGCCGCGCCCAGCGCCAACATCTCCGGCCGTCCCAGTCCGACTGTTGCCGACGCAGTGGCCGCAGACTTGGGGGGCGTCATCGATTGGCTGATCGATGCCGGGCCGAGCGCCATCGGTGTCGAGTCGACCGTGTTGTTGCTTGAGCCAGACTGTGCACGCATACTGCGCCCAGGTGGCATCACGCAAGAGATGATCGCCAGAACCGTACAGCGTCCCGTCCTGTTTGCGGCCGACGTGTTTGATCTCGACGCCGCCCCGCTTTCGCCTGGCATGAAGTATCGCCATTATGCGCCCAATGCGCGGGTTCATGTATGGTGGGGTGAGGAGGCGGCAATCGCGTCTGCCATGCGGGCATTTCTCGAGGGGGAAGGCGACGGGGCGGATGCGGCAACGACGATTCCCGCGCTCATCGCGCCACAGGACTTTGTCAGCCGCTTTGAATGGCACCTGCCGCCAGCGCGCATGGCCGCGCTTCCCGCCGACGACTATGCGGCAAACTTGGCACATGCACTTTACGATTTGTTGCGCAGGTTCGATAAGGTCGGGGCAACGGATATTTTGGTATATGGGGTCGATCCCGCGCATGGGATCAGCACAGCCGTCATGAATCGCTTGCAAAAAGCTGCATCGGGCCGCGTGCGGCGAGTCGAATGAGCTCCCGCTCGCGCGTCCGGTGTCTGTGTTTGTGAAGTGGATGTTTAGGGATTTTGATATAATATATTCCATATGTGTGGCGAAACTTCGGCACCGATTCGAACAAAGTGCGACAAGTGGTTTGAATCCGTTTTCATCGACTGACTAGCGCAAGAACAGCCGATATAATGGCCTTGCAAAGCAGGAAAGATGCAAACGGGAGATGAGAAGAATGCAGATCGTTTTGACGGTCATCACTGTTGCGTTGATTGTGGTTGTGGGTACAGCCTTGTTGATTGGAAACAAACTCGTCGACAAGATGGTGCACAAGGATTCCGAGGAAGCAGAAGCGTTGTTGGCTCAAGCAGCCGCAAAAGGCCAGCGCACATCTGCTTAACCTGTTGAGTTATTCGGCCTTCATCATTCGGTTTGCATTGATATAGATTGTCTGGATGTGTTGATGTGTTTCAAAAGAAAGCATAAAACCCAGCGCGCGTGGTTAGTCGCACTGGGTTTTTGTATTTGGTGGGGCATTCATCCCTTTTGGCATGTCATGGAGTTTCCAGGTTAACTCGCGGGCGAAAGCGCTTGCCCAGAAGCCGTCGTATTGCTTGTGGTGACTGCGGTGGACCCCGATGTCACCATCGGGGTTTCTGCGGATCCGCTCCTATTGCCAGTTGCCGAAGTGCTTGTCTGCACGCCGGTTGCCGGAGGAGTGGCACTGGTTGTATTGGTATTCGCCGCAGATCCACCCGTTGTTGCGCCCGTGGATCCGCCTAACGCCGTGCCATTCGACGATCCCGCAGCACCGGAGTTCGATCCAGACGAGCCATTCGTCGGTGCAGGCGCGGTGCTGGACGTACCATTTCCCGTCGCGTTGGTCGAACTCGAATTGTTCGCAGGCGGGGTACCAACTGTATTATTTGTGGCGGTTGTATTCGTCCCGGTTATATTGCTTGTACTCGTCACATTTGTCGTGTTGGTTGTTCCGGTCGTGTTTGTCGGCGAGCTCACGCTGACAGAGCCACCGCTTGAGCTTGTCCCAACACTGGCTTGTGAGCTCGAGGAACCGCCTGAACTGGCCGTTTGCGACGTTGTTGACACATTCGGCTGTGTCAACAGAGGATTGGTAGCCGCGTTTGTCACCTGTTCATTCGGAGACCAAGCAGGTTCATTGGTTGGCACGAGATGAACCGGCGTTGTGGCCGTGGTCACGGCAACTGTCGTTCCCATGTTCTCCGCCCGTGGCGTTCCGCCGCTTACATCCCACCAAGCGCAGAGCGCAACGGCGATGGCAGCCGCGGCGCCAATCCCAGCTTGCCAATATCGTTTTCTATTCAATGTGAATGGCCGTTTAAGCATGGCCTATCGCCTCGTTTTGTCAAATTTATAGTCATTATCCCGCATTTCGTCGAAGATTGCGAGGGGAATTCGCTAGTGGATGCGTGGTATGATAGAGCAAAGATCGAGGAACTGACGAAATTTTCTTCTAATGCCGTTTTGACATACGACGACGCTAGAGAGGTGTGAGAGACCCTGTGCTGAACATGTCAACTACGCGCGTGCTGTTAATCTTGTTGACCGTGGTTTCGGGTTGTGTGGACGCCATCAGCTTCCTGCGGCTGGGTCAAGTCTTCACTGCCGCCATGACCGGTAACACGGTTCTTTGCGGCATTGCCGTCGCCGGCGGGCACGGCGGACTCGCAGTGCGTTATGCCGTCGCACTCATCGGGTTTGCCGTCGGTGCGGCGGGCGCGGCTCTTGTCATGACCGGCCATCGGCGTGAAACTGGCTGGAGCCGCGCCGTGACTGGTACTCTCTGCCTCGAATTGGCCGCCTTGTTCGCGTTCTGGCTGTTGACGCAGTGTCTGCCGGCCACAGAACAGAAGCGTATCGTCAATCTGCTTTTATTCGTCCTGGCGTTCGCCATGGGCGTACAAGGCTCGACTGCGCGCCGCGTCGGGATCAATGGGATCACGACGACCGTCATTACGAGCACCTTGACGGGATTGGTCGAAACGGCCGTTTGGAAAGCTGTTGGTAAGGCGCGCGCCCAGGCTGTCACGTCTGACGGCAAGGCGTTTGAACCGACGGCCGCCGCGCTCGTCTGGATGTGGCTTTCGGCCATTGTCGCGTATGGCATTGGCGCCGCCATGTCGAGTGCCATCATCGCCAAATGGTCCTATGAGGCGGTCTGGGCCCCGATTGCCATCGTCGTGATTGTCCTTCTGACAGGCCACCTACAAGGCCGTTCGCAGAGTCAACAGATGTCCATGTAATCCCAATCCGCGCTTTAATAAAGCCGCCGGACGTCTGCAATGCGCTTGCCCCAATTGCTCTCTGGACCAATGGATACCCGAGCGACGGCGCCCAATTGGGCGTCGCAAGCAATCATCTGATCGTCACCACAATAAATACCTACCACCGAGCCGCTGTCGAAAAACACAAGATCGCCAGGGTGCAAATCCCAAACCGGCACACTGACACCAACCGTATCCCACAACTGCATGAGATCGTCCGGCAAGATGTAGCCCAGCGCATGATGGTACACGTAGGCGACGAATGTCGCCGGATCGCATCCTCGTTCGCCCGCCTCGGGACTGGCTCCCCAAACGAGCGGCTTGCCAATCAGGCTCTCCGCTGCGCGGATGACGGCCGATGTCTTTACCTCATCGGGCGCAGACAAGGTAGCTATCGGTTGCCCTTGCGGATCGAGCTCCGTGCCAGGAGGTGGCAGGGGCAGGGATTGGCCCAACGACAACTCGGCGCTTTCGTCGTCGACGTCCGCGGCCACTCGCCGGGGCTGACCGACGTTAGCGGCAGCGACGATATGCCCGTCTTGATCCACGGCAAGGATGCGCATGGTTGCGGGGTTGGCGTCTTTCGGCCGATGTGCGTGCGCGTAATTGGCCAACCCCGCGCGGTGCGCAATGTCGATCGCGCCGTCGCCGTGATCGCCAGCTGCCGCGCGGGTGACGATGAGCACCAGCGAGTTGTCCGCCGGATCGACACGCGTGGCAACGACCTGCACGATGTGGGCCGTGGCCGCAGACGTCACCTGCGGTTGGGCAGGCCGCACCTGTGTTGCCGTTGTCGCAGCGCTGGCATGTGGTGCGCAAAGGGCGAGCGAAGACGCGTAAAGACACAGTGCAAAGGTCATGGTTGCGCATCTTTGAAATCGCTGCAACTCGGACACCAGCTTCCTATAAGTGGAATGTATACACAGGTTGTGTGGAACCGGCGCCGATTATGCTTCTTTTAACGGTGTTCGGTCGGCAGCTTTACATCGGATGTGAGCTTGCCCGCATGAGTCCACCAGGCGACGCATACACATGGGACTAGTTAGCAAAGGAGGCGCCGCTTTGTCTCATGTGGACGATCTCTTGGAAATCATGATGATGTCCTTTGCCTTAGGCATGGATGCGCTGTCTTTGAGCATTGGGGTCGGCCTTGGCTCCATATCACGCAAGACGGCGGTGCAGCTGTGTGCTTTTATTGGTGTCTTTCACGTTGCGCTGACGCTCATCGGTATCGGCTTCGGCGATTGGATTGGCGATTATTTAGGGGCCGTCGCGAAGTGGTTTGGCGCTTTGCTCATCATTGGCCTTGGCGTACATATGGCGTATCACACGCTGTTCTCAAAAGAAGAGAAGCGTCCACGCACCATCGATAGCCTGTTCTCACTGGCGGTATTTGCGGCGAGTGTGTCGATCGACGCGCTCTCGGTGGGCTTTAGCCTCGGACTTCGCAGTGCTGCTTACGGGGCCGCGTCGGCCATCGCGTTTGGCGTGGTCAGTTGTTGCATGTGTGGGGCTGGCCTTGCCATTGGGCGCAAATTCGGCCAGGCCATCGGCCATTATGGCGAGTTGGCGGGTGCGTGCATTCTTATTCTTTGTGGTATCGGCTTTTTGCACTAACGGTGGCCTTGGGCGTTCATTGCATCGGCGAATCTGGCACGGATATACTGAAAATAGAATCCTAAAGCGCATGATCTGAACGCCATAATCTAGGTGACGAAGATGAACATTTTATTTGTTTGCACCGGTAACACGTGCCGCAGTCCGATGGCTGCGGCCTTCCTGCGCCATCTGGCGGCACAGGAAGGCGTCTCTTGGACCGTCGATTCAGCAGGTTTGTACGCTTTGGACGGCCAGCCTATGACGCGGCATGCCGTCGACGCGTTAATTAGGCGACATGTCGTTGCGCCGACACACGCCGCCAAGCGATTGACGCGCGAATTGCTGCTGCAGGCTGACGTCGTCCTCGTCATGACACAAGGTCATCGGCAGGCCTTACGCGACATGTTTCCAGAGGCTGCGGACAAAGTTTATACGCTGACCGCGTTTGCTCACCGTCAGCCGGAGGAACAGGCAAGCGACGTGATGGACCCGTTTGGTGGCGACGAACACGCCTACGAGGCCTGTGCCGATTCCTTGTTCGCGCTGGTGGAGCAAGCGTTTATGCGGTTGCGGGAGGAGGCTTCGCGCGATGGCGGATCCAACCAAGCCAACTGAGGCCGCATTCGACAAGCAAGCCTGGGCCATCGAACAGGTGCGGCGCGATTTGCCCATTGTGCTGGCTGATCTGTACCGGGCGGCGCGCATCGGCCGCGACACGCTTTTGGTGATTGGCGCTTCGACCAGTGAAGTCGTGGGCGAACGCATCGGCACCGCGACGTCGATGGCCGTTGGGCAGGCCATTGTCGACGTCATTCAGGCGTTTGCGGCAGAGGCGGGGTGCGAAGTCGCATTCCAATGTTGCGAACACCTTAACCGCTCGCTTGTCGTCTCAGAAAGGTACGCAAAACGGCGCGGGTGGCGCGAAGTGTCTGCGATTCCGGTGCCGGGGGCAGGCGGCGCGGTCGCGGCCGCGGCGTATTGGGCCATCGCGGACGCCTGTCTCGTCGATGCCGTCGAAGCGGACGTGGGCGTGGACATCGGCGATACGTTGATTGGCATGCACTTGCGCCCGGTTGCCGTGCCTGTGCGCAGCCAGGTGCGGGAGATTGGCAAGGCGCATGTGACGATGGCGAGATCGCGCCCGCCGCTCGTGGGGGGGACGCGCGCTGTGTACGATCGCGATGAAGCGCGCAGGCGCGCGGGGCTGGATGGTTCTCACCATGCTTCTGCAGATATCGACAATTGACAAAACTCCCCTTGTGCACTCCGCTCGCGAACCGTAAGATGAAGATGAAATCGAACAAGGGCTTGTGCTGCACGCCAATTTGCGTGCGCCAAGAGTGAAAGGAGTGCGCAAATTGTCGACAAATCTGCAGCGCTTTGACGCTGAGGTCGCAGCTGCCATGGAGCAGGAATTAAAGCGACAACAAGGGAACATCGAACTGATTGCATCCGAAAATTTCGTGAGCGAGGCGGTGTTGACCGCGCTCGGCTCGGTGTTGACGAATAAATACGCCGAGGGCTACCCTGGTCGCCGCTACTACGGTGGCTGTGAGTATGTCGATGTCGTCGAGAAACTGGCCATTGACCGCGTCAAGCAACTGTTTGGCGCAGAACACGCCAACGTGCAGGCACACAGCGGCGCGCAGGCCAATATGGCGGTCTACTTCAGCGTGCTCAAGCCTGGTGACACCGTTCTGGGCATGAACCTGGCGCACGGCGGCCACTTGACACACGGCAGCCCGGTCAACTTTTCCGGTCAACTGTACAAGTTTGTCGCCTATGGCGTCGATGAGACGACGCACCGCATCGACTATGACGAAGTGCTCAGGCTGGCTATTGAACACAAACCGCGCATGATTGTCGCTGGCGCAAGCGCCTATCCACGCGTGATCGACTTCGCACAGTTGCGCGCCATTGCGGACGAGGTGGACGCCTACCTGATGGTCGACATGGCGCACATCGCAGGTTTGATTGCGGCAGGTTTGCATCCATCCCCGGTGCCGCACGCGCACTTTGTGACATCGACGACACACAAGACTTTGCGTGGCCCGCGCGGCGGCCTCATCCTCTGTAAAGAGGAATTTGCGAAGGCCGTTGACAAAGCCATTTTCCCAGGCACTCAGGGAGGCCCGCTGATGCACGTGATCGCGGCTAAGGCGGTTGCGTTTGGCGAGGCCTTGAAACCTGCGTTTCGCACGTATCAGCAACAGATCATCAAGAATGCGCAAGCCTTGGCGACCGCTCTGCAACACCATGGCTTCACGCTCGTGTCGGGTGGCACGGACAACCACTTGATGCTGATTGACGTGCGTAACGTCGGTCTCACGGGCAAGGAAGCGGAAAAGCGGCTCGATGAGGTTGGCATCACGGTGAACAAAAATGCGATTCCGTTTGATCCTGCAAGTCCGATGGTGACGAGCGGCATTCGCGTCGGCACGCCGGCGGCGACCTCGCGCGGGATGGACGTTGGGGCGATGATGGATATCTCGCACATCTTCAAACTCGTCCTGCAGGGCGATTTCACGGACGAGGTCAAGGCGCAAGCCCGGGAGCAGGTGGCCGAATTGACGGCGCGCTTCCCGCTGTATCCGAACCTCTCCTATGTAGAATAACGAACATGTAAGCGACATAGCGAGCCGCCCGGAAACGGGCGGTGAACTTGCGTAAAGGGGCGTTCCGATTGGGACAAGTCCACGTACTGGACCATCCACTCATCCAACACAAGTTGACACACATTCGGGATAAGCGCACGGGCACGAAAGAGTTTCGAGCGCTTGTGCAGGAAGTGGCCATGCTCATGGTATACGAGATCACGCGGGATTTGCCTTTGACCGAGGTCACGGTGGAAACGCCTGTGGCGACGGCCAAGACAAAGGTGATTGCCGGTAAGACTTTGGCGATTGTGCCAGTCTTGCGAGCGGGGCTCGGCATGGTCGAAGGTATTTTGAACTTAATCCCTGCTGCGAAAGTCGGTCATATTGGCCTGTACCGCGACCCGGAGACACTGCAGCCCGTCGAGTACTACTGCAAACTGCCGGCGCACGTTTCGGATCGCGATGTCATTGTTGTCGATCCGATGCTTGCGACGGGTGGATCGGCCGCAGCTGCACTGACGGCCGTCAAACAGCGCGGTGTACGCGAACCAAAGCTGATGTGCCTGGTCGCCGTGCCGGAAGGCATCGCGACGGTGCAAGAGCAGCATCCGGACGTCGAGATTTACGTGGCGGCGGTGGACGACCATCTTGATGACCACGGCTATATCGTGCCGGGGCTGGGTGACGCGGGGGACAGGCTGTTTGGCACGAAGTGAAACCCTGCTTGAGCTGCCCGGGTCGTGGCGGGCGCATGCAGGGCGAAGGAGGAACCACATTTGAGTACAGCGCCAGTGCGCGTCATGACCGTATTCGGCACGCGCCCGGAGGCCGTGAAGATGGCGCCCTTGGTCAAGGCCCTCGAAAGCCACCCGGAGATTGAGTCGCTCGTCTGCGTCACGGCCCAGCACCGTGAGATGCTGGATCAGGTACTCGAGGTCTTTGACGTCAAAACGGATGACGATCTCGACATCATGGAGCCGAATCAAACGCTTGCCACCATCACCACCAAGGCTTTGCGCGGGCTTGAGCGGGTGCTGGCGGAGCGCAAGCCTGACATCGTGCTTGTGCACGGCGATACGACGACGACGTTTGCGGCTGCGCTCGCCGCATTTTACCAGCAGATTGCCATTGGTCACGTCGAGGCGGGGTTGCGGACATACCAAAAGTACAGCCCATTCCCGGAAGAGATGAACCGCCAATTGACCGATGTGCTGGGCGACCTGTTTTTTGCGCCGACCGATTTGTCCGCGGCCAACCTGGAGCGCGAAGGGCGACCGGCCAGCGCCATTTTTATCACGGGCAACACGGCCATCGACGCGATGCGCACGACGGTGCGCGAGCATTATCGGCATCCGGTGCTCGATGCGATGCCGGCGGAGCGCAGGCTCATTTATATGACGTCCCATCGCCGTGAAAACTGGGGCGCAAAGTTGGAGAACATCTGCCGAGCCGCGCGCCGTGTGGTGGATCTGGCCGATGACATCCACCTTGTCTATCCGGTGCACCTCAATCCGACGGTGCGCGATACGGTGTTTACCATTCTCGGCGGCCATCCGCGCATCCACTTGCTCGATCCGCTCGGCGTTGTGGACAACCACAATTTTATGGCGAGATCGACACTCATCCTGACCGACTCGGGCGGCATTCAGGAAGAGGCGCCGTCGCTCGGCGTGCCGGTGCTCGTTTTGCGCGATACCACGGAGCGGCCGGAGGGCATCGAGGCGGGCACCTTGAAGCTTGTAGGGACCGACGAAGACGCCATCTTTCATGAGGCGCGCACCTTGTTGACCGATGCCGCCGCATACGCGGACATGGCGGGGCGGAAGAATCCGTACGGCGACGGTCGCGCCTCCGAGCGGATTGTCCAGGCGATTCTGCATCATTTCGGGCGTGCACAACGGCCAGAGCCGTTTCGCTATTTAGAGGGCGAGCGACTGTTTTAAGGAAACGGCTGTTGCTTGCGCTTTCAATTCCAAATATGGGGCAGGAGCAAAGCGGCGGCCAATCGGATTTGACTTGGCCGCCGAATTGTGAACAAACGTAGAAATCCTGTCGCGATCGGCGATGTTGAAGCCTGGCACAGCCGTTGACATCGAATTTCGCGCTAGTGTACTATAGGCGAGGGTTCTGGCATTTCACCGTAAAAACCGGGTGTTTCAGACTACGAGACAGGTGAGCTAGCGCATCCGTTTCTGGAAACGCCTTCCTTCGTATGGTTATCCTGGCTTGCAAACGGTAATCATATGAATAATGGTTGGTGAAATCGCACAACCAACACCGCGATGAGACTACATTCATCAATTATGTCCCTCTCTTCATCCTGTACTGGGTGGTGTGTGCGTTCGCAGACGAACAGCGTCAAAAGGCGCGCGGTGCGCGTCAAGAACCTAGTGTCTGGAAAACGTTTGCTGTTTTCTCTGGAGCCATTCTACAACTTGGCGGCAGCATTGTCGGGTTTGGCATCCTCGGACACTACATCGGCGCACAGACCCATCATGTCTGGCTGACGATTCTCGGGGTCATTGTCGGTGTCGTCGTCGGTGCTTCGGGGCTTGCGTTCCTCGCCAAACAGATTCTAGGAGACAGGCCATGAATGTAGAACGGTTGAACAAACGCCTGCGCGCCATTACCGTCTCTTGGTTGGTGTTTATGGGCCTGACTGCAGTATGTTTGGGTGTTCTAGGTGGGTTGCGGACCATCTTCAGCGGACTCCTGCTTGGAGAGTTCGGCGGTCTGTTTGTCGTGCTCAGCATGATTCGCCAAGGACATCACAACGACAACATGCAAGGGCCGGCTCTGTTTGCGTCAGGGATGCTGGGGATGTTCTCGCGCCTCGTGCTGATCGTCCTCATCATGATCATTTCCCTGAAATTTAAAACGCTGTTCAATCCGTACACTGCGCTCGTTGGGTATGTGCTGGGGTTCGCCTTCGTATTTGCCGGATTGTACAGTTATGCCAGGAACCCGAGTGACCAATCCACAGAAAAGTAGGTGAGACAGTGCCGGTATTCCCAACGCTATTCGCGGGGACGATTTGGCAGACCAATGTCACGGTGATCGCCACCATTTTTCTGACGGGGCTGATTATTTTCGTCGTGTTGCGTGTGGGCCTGGCTCGCATGGACATGCGGCGGCCGCGCGGCTTGCAGAATCTGATCGAATGGGCGGCTGAGTTTGCGACCAACATGGCGCGCGAGACGATGCCGACCGAACAATCGGTCAACTTCATTCTGCCCCTGGCGTTCGTCATGCTGCTCTTCTTGTTCGTCGCGAACTGGCTCGGGCTCATTATGAGCATCACGGTGCACTTCAATCCGCACATGTCCGTGTGGGGATTGACTCCGTCCGATCTCGCCGGTTCCAAAGGCGATATCGAATTGTTTGACTCGCCGACGTCGAACATGAGCATGGCGCTCGCTTTGGCGATTATGGTCTGGGTCATCAGCCATGCGCGCGGCTTGCGCCATCCGAAACAGTGGCTGCGCCATTTCTACTCCCCATCGCCGCTGGCGGTGATTGAAGAAATCACGAATCCGTTGACGCACGGCATGCGACTTTACGGCAACATCTTTGCCGGTGAAGCGCTACTTGGCATCATGTTGCGCGCACCATTCGCGCTGCACTGGATTCCGTGGCAGTTGCCGCTCATCGTGTTGTGGTTGTTCTACAGTGGGTTTGTCGCAACGATTCAAGCGTATGTGTTCTCCATCCTGATGTGTCTGTACGTCGGCAACAAATCGTTCGAAGGCCACGCTCACCATTGACGGCCGCCGTTTACCCGCGGCGGTTCGGACATGCATACCCGTATGTGAGATGGTATTGTCGCGCAAAGCGCGATGTTATCTGCACAATGTGCGCAGTGTTGGCGCAATTCATACCATTCACAGCGACTAAGGAGGATATCTTGACATGCAATTGGATTTGGTAAAAGCGATTTACGACATCGCCGTCGCACTCTTGTTGGGCTTGGCGGCTGTTGGTTCGGGCGTCGGCGACGGCCTTGTCATGAGCAAGTATGTCGAAGGCGTTGCCCGCCAGCCGGAAGCACGTGGTTCTATCTTTGCAAGCGCCCTGCTCGGCGTCGCGTTGGTTGAGGCATTCCCGGTCATCGCGTTGGCGTTCGGTATCATCATTCTCTTCACCAAGGGTGCGTTCTAAGTTCGCCGTTGGAGCGATTCCACGGCGCGGTTGGGCCCTGGCGAAGCGCGAATCCATAGCAGAAGGGAGTGTCGTCGCACATGGGTGGCGTCTTTCAGGTCGGGACGTTTATCTTTTCCATTATTTCGTTCCTGATTGTGTTCTTCTTCATCCAGCGGTTTGCGTTTAGACCGTTGGCGAAAATGTTAGAACAGCGCAGACAACACGTTGAATCGCAGATTACCGAAGCGGAGAAGAGCCGCGAAGAAGCGGCCAGCCTGTTGGCAGAGCAGCGTCGGTTGCTCGACGAGGCCCGCAAGGAAGCCAAGAACCTGCTTGATGCGGCGCGCGTGCGCGCAGATGAGCAGGCGAGAGAGATTTTGTTGAAGGCGGAAGAAGAAGCCTCTCGCATTCTGGAGGAGAATCGCCAGGCTATCGTTCGCGAGCGCGACGAAGCGTTGGCAGCCGTCACACAGCGCGTTGCAGAGTTGTCTGTCGAGTTGACGGCGAAGCTGTTGCATAGCCACGTGTCGCCGGAACTGCATCGCGAAATGGTGGCCGAGGCAGAAAAGCGGTTGGGTGAACTCGTATGCTGAGCGGCGCGGTAGTCAATCGCTACGCGCGCGGGTTGCTCGCATTTGCGCAGGAGCATGGCGTCATCGACGAGATCGACGCGCAACTTGTGCAAATCGCGGAGGCCATCCGCGTCTCGAAGCCATTCAGACAGTTGTTGTCCAACCCGATTCTTCCGACAGATGTGAAGCTATCGACGATAGAGCGAATTGTGACCGGGTCGTTGCGCGACGATGTGCGCCGATTTTTAGCGATGTTGCTCAAGCGAGGGCGCGGCGCATACGTCGGCTCCATCGCGTCGCGCTACCGCGAACTGGTCGATGAATTGCACGGTCGGCTGGCAATCGATATCGAGACGGCACAGCCGTTGACGGAGGCGGAGGAACAGGCGATTGTGACGCGTTTGTCGCAGGCGTATGGCAAGCAAATTGTGCCGCGCGTCCGCGAGAATGCCGATTTGATTGCGGGTTACCGGATTCAGGTGGGCAATCGCGTGCTCGACGCGACGACGCAAAACGCCCTCCGCCAGTTTCGCGAGCGCCTGCTGAACGGTGCAGTCCGTAAGGAGGGAACACGTTGAGTATTCGTCCGGATGAGATCAGTTCCTTGATCAAACAACAGATAGAGCAGTTTGATGCGCAGGTGCAAGTCAGCGAGACTGGCACGGTGCTGTCCGTCGGCGACGGAATTGCGCGCCTGTACGGGCTCGACAACGTCATGTCCGGGGAACTGGTGCAGTTTGCAAGCGGCGCCTACGGCATGGCTTTAAACCTCGAAGAAGATAACGTCGGCGTCGTCGTCCTCGGCTCCGTGGTCGGTATCCAGGAAGGCGAGCAGGTCAAGCGCACAGGCCGCTTGGTGCAGGTTCCTGTCGGCGACGCTCTGCTTGGCCGCGTCGTCAATGCGCTGGGCGAGCCCATCGACAACAAGGGCCCCATCGAGACGTCGATGTATCGCCCGGTCGAATCGCCGGCACCTGGCGTCATCGTTCGTAAGTCGGTGCACGAGCCACTCGAGACGGGCATTAAAGCCATCGACTCGATGGTGCCGATTGGCCGCGGTCAGCGCGAGCTCATCATCGGCGACCGCCAGACGGGTAAGACGGCGATTGCTCTCGACACCATCATCAACCAAAAGGGCAAAGACGTGAAATGTATCTATGTCGCCATCGGCCAGAAGCAGTCGACGATTGCACAGGTCGTCGAGACCCTGCGCCGCCATGGTGCCCTGGAGTACACCACCATCGTGGCCGCGAGCGCGTCGGAGCCGGCTCCACTGTTGTTCCTCGCGCCGTACGCAGGTTGTGCGATGGCTGAGTACTACCTCTATAACGGCCAGCACGCGCTCGTCATTTACGACGACTTGTCGAAACAAGCGGCGGCTTACCGCGAAATGTCGCTGTTGCTCCGCCGTCCGCCCGGCCGCGAAGCGTACCCTGGCGACGTGTTCTACTTGCACTCTCGCTTGCTTGAGCGCGCTGCGAAGTTGAACGAGGAAAACGGCGGCGGATCGCTCACGGCTCTGCCGTTCATCGAGACGCAGGCCGGCGACATCTCAGCCTACATTCCGACCAACGTGATTTCGATCACGGACGGCCAGATCTTCCTCGAGGCCGATCTCTTCTTCGCAGGCGTGCGCCCGGCTGTCAACGTCGGCAGCTCGGTGTCTCGCGTCGGTTCGTCGGCACAGACGAAGGCGATGAAGAAGGTCGCCGGTACACTGAAGCTGGATCTCGCGCAGTACCGCGAGTTGCAGGCGTTCACGCAGTTTGGCAGCGACTTGGACAAGGCGACGCAGGACACGTTGCGCCGCGGCGAGCGCATGACCGAGCTGTTGAAGCAGCCGCAGTATCATCCGCTGACGTTTGACCGCCAGGTCGCATCGTTGTGGACGGGCGTCAACGGCTATTTGGATGACGTCCCCGTGGAAGCCGTGCTCAAGTTCGAACGCGAATGGCTGGCGTTCTTGGATCGCGAATACCCACAGGTGTTTGCCCAAATGCAGGAGCGCAAGTCCCTCGAAGACGATACAGTGGCTCTCTTGAAAGAGGCAATTGGCAAGTTTAAGGCGACGTTTGTCGCTTGACGGATAGAACGGTGACGTTGTCGGCGCGGCCCGGAATATGCGGGCCGCGCGGCGCGAGTGCACGATACGGGGTCGGCGACGACCTCCCAAGGTGGTGAATTCGGACAATGCCACAAAATATGCGCGACATCAAGCGCCGCATCAAAAGCGTGCGCAACACGTCGCAGATTACGAAGGCGATGGAGATGGTGGCGGCAGCGAAACTGCGCCGCGTCCAAGATGCTGTTCAGCAGTCGAAGCCATACTTGGCGAAGATGCAAGACATGCTCGCCAACCTTTCGCAATCGGCGCGCCACGTCAAGCATCCATTGCTTGCGTCCCGCCCTGTGAAGCGCACGGGTTATCTCGTCATCACCGCCGACCGCGGGTTGGCCGGGCCGTACAACGCACAGGTCGTGCGTGCGGCGATGCAAGAGTTCGGCAAAAAGGACAAGGCGTCGTTCGCCATTTATGCGGTTGGCAAACGCGGCCGTGACTACTTCCGCCGCCGCGGCTTCCCTGTCGCCGCCGATGTGGTCGATCTCGCGGACTCCCCGACATATCACTCCATCCGCCATCTCGCAGAGGCGGTTGTCAGCGCGTACGAGCGCGCGGAGTTCGACGAGCTGTACTTCATTTACAACGAATTTATCAACGCGGCTTCGCAGCGCCCCATCGTGAAGAAGGTGCTGCCGCTCGACAGCCTCGCTGACGAGGCAAAGGGCCCGCGTCGGATATATGAGTTTGAACCGGATGAAGAAGCGGTGTTGGCCGCTCTGTTGCCGCGTTATGCGGAAACGCTCGTCTACCAGGCTGTGCTGGACGCCAAGGCGTCGGAACACGCAGCGCGCATGACGGCGATGGGCAACGCGACCGACAACGCGAAGGAACTCATCTCGGACCTGACGCTCTCGCTCAACCGGGCGCGGCAGGCAGCCATTACGACACAGATTGCGGAAATCGTCGGCGGCGCGGAGGCATTGCGCTAATGCCCGCCCTGCGGCGATGTGCGTAAGGAGGGAACTTCGTGAGCAAAGGACATGTAGTGCAAATCACCGGTCCGGTCGTTGACGTCCGCTTTCCGGACGGGCAACTGCCGGCCATCAACAATGCCCTGCGCATCGATTACGAGGGCGAGGTGTCCATTCACCTGACGCTGGAAGTGGCGGTGCACCTGGGTGACAATGTCGTCCGCGCGATCGCGATGTCGTCCACCGACGGCCTTGTGCGCGGCGTCGAAGTCGTCGATACCGGCGCGCCCATCAGCATGCCGGTTGGCGCTGGCACCTTGGGTCGCATCTTCAACGTGCTGGGCGAAACCATCGACGAGCAGGGGCCTGTCGAAACGCCGGCACACTGGCCGATTCACCGCTCGGCGCCGTCTTTCTCCGAGTTGACCACGAAGACGGAGATTTTCGAGACGGGCATCAAGGTCGTCGATTTGCTCGCACCGTACGTTAAGGGCGGTAAGGTCGGTCTGTTTGGCGGTGCAGGTGTCGGCAAGACGGTCTTGATTCAGGAGCTCATTCACAACATCGCGAAGGAACACGGTGGGTACTCCGTGTTCGCCGGCGTCGGTGAACGCACGCGCGAAGGTAACGATCTCTATCATGAAATGAAGGACTCTGGCGTCCTCGACAAGACGAGCATGGTGTTCGGTCAGATGAACGAGCCGCCCGGTGCGCGTATGCGCGTGGCCTTGTCGGGTCTGACCCTCGCCGAATACTTCCGCGACGTCGAAGAACGCGACGTGTTGTTCTTCATCGACAACATCTTCCGTTTCACGCAGGCGGGCGCCGAAGTGTCCGCGTTGCTCGGCCGTATGCCGTCGGCCGTCGGTTACCAACCGACGCTGGCCACGGAAATGGGCCAATTGCAAGAGCGCATTGCTTCAACTGTCAAAGGTTCCATCACGTCGATTCAGGCGGTTTACGTGCCGGCCGACGACTACACCGACCCGGCTCCGGCCAACACGTTTGCGCACTTGGACGCGACGACCAACCTGGACCGCCGCATCGCCGACATGGGTCTGTACCCGGCTGTCGATCCGCTGGCGTCCACATCGCGCGCCCTGCAACCGGACATCGTCGGTCAGGAGCACTATGAAGTTGCCCGCGGCGTGCAAGCGGTGTTGCAGCGCTATCGCGAGCTGCAGGACATCATCGCCATTCTTGGCATGGACGAGTTGACGGACGAGGATCGCCTCATCGTTGCACGGGCTCGTAAAATCCAGAACTTCCTGTCACAGCCGTTCTTCGTCGGCGAGGTCTTCACGGGCATCCCGGGCAAGTACGTGACGGTGCAGGACACCGTTCGCTCGTTCCGCGAGATCCTCGAAGGCAAGCACGACGACATTCCTGAGACGTACTTCCGCTATTGCGGCGCGATCGAAGATGTCATCGAGAAGGCGAAGAAGGACGGCTACGCGTCGTAAGATGGTGACGTCTCGGAGAGGTAGGTGAGCGGGATGATAACCGTACCGTTGGAGATTGTGACGCCCGAACGCATGGTGCTGGCGATGGATGTGCGCATGGTGACCTTGCAGGGTGGTTACGGTGAGCTCGGCATCCTGCCGCGCCACATGGCGCTCGCAACCGCGGTCAAGCCTTGCCTTGTGCGCATCAAGCTCGAGGACGGGCGCGAGGATGTCGTGCCGGTCAGCGGCGGCTTTGTCGAGGTGTTGCCGGACAAAATCACGCTGCTCGCCGATACGGCGGAACTGCCGGCGGATATCGATCCGGCACGCGCCCAATTGGCGAAGGAGCGTGCGGAAAAGCGCCTTGCGCAAAGTGGTGAAGGCGCGGAGGCGGAGCGCGCACGCGCTGCCTTGGTGCGCGCCAACCTGCGCCTGGAAGCCATCGCTGAACACCAGCGTTTAAATGGATTTTTGACGGCGACACCAGCGCGTGCCTAAGATGTGGTAGGATTGAGATAGAGACAAGGCCGTCTCTCGCAGAATCGACATAGATACTGCGCTGGGGCGGCCTGTTTTATTCACGCTGTAGATGGAAAGGGGAGCCTTCCCTTTGAACACGACGATGCCAGGGACCGCGCACGTCAATGTGACGCTCGCGGCGGATGGGATGCTTGTGTTGTTGCTGTTTTTCATCGGCGTGATTGGCGTCTGGTGGGCGCTTGGCAGTTTGAAGTGGGAGAACATTGTACGGCAGCCGCTCAGTGGGCAGGCGCAGTTGCTTCGCTTTTTTCTCGCCTTGGTTGGCGGCATTCTCACTGTGCTGGTCGCGGTGTTGCTCCTTGGCTCCATTCAACTCCTCAACGGCAGTTTGTGACGATTTGCGTAAGACGGACGACTTTCCGAAACCATCTACGAAACCTATCAAAGTTCGTGTTTCGATGTTTAGACTGACGTGATTCCGTCCAGACTGGGAACAGACGAAAGGCGCGGCATGGCGCCCAATCTTCTCCCGGACTGGATGGAGGTTATCCACGTGGCACAAACTAAGGAACAGCGGAGAGCGCGACTCGTAAAGCGGCGGATCAAACGCCGGCTGAAACAGGCGATGTGGGCAGGAATCTGCGTGATTGTCGGTGCTGCGGTGGTACATCACCCGGCGGCGCCGAATGTCCAGGCGGCCACCACTTCGGCTGCGACGGCGGCCTCGTCACAAAACGAGACCGATGGTGCGGCGCAGTACGCGTTTCTCGATGCGGCCTTGGCGGCAACGAATGCAAAAGCCACAGGATATGGTATACACGATTGGACCACGCTCAACAATGAGTTCCTGCCTGTAACACAACTGGCGTCTATTGGTGGTCAGTTGGTGCAGGAGTTCGGTCTGACGAACGCGAACATAACTTCTCGGCAATTGAGCAATGAATCGTTCTGGCAAGTGGACGGACAATGGCCCAATGCAACACGTGTGCAACTGGTGTTGACGAGTCTGCCTGGCGTGAATGGCAACGGCGTGGATTCGGCGCCACAGACGGTGCTGACCATCACGGCGTTGGGATCCAACTTGACGCAGACGGTGTTTTCGTCGCAATATGACCAAGTGGAGCACATGGTGGCAACGGTGGATGGGACGCCGCAGATGAGCGCATACATATCGGGCTTCTATTCGCAGGAAGTCGATGAGGCGGATGCGGATAGGATGGCGATGGCGGGGCTTGCGGCTGTCGGAGCGAATACGGTGGAAGGGCTGCGCACGCCGCTGGAGACGAGCATCTCTGGCTACAGCCCGAAGGCGCCTGTCTACATTTTGACAGGTGACAACCGGCGCATGAACGTGCAGGTGGCGATTCACCAGGATTCGTTCCGCCACGGAACCGACGTCTATGTCGGATCGCCCATCATC
This sequence comes from Alicyclobacillus hesperidum subsp. aegles, assembly GCF_027923525.1. NCBI lineage: Bacteria > Bacillati > Bacillota > Bacilli > Caryophanales > Alicyclobacillaceae > Alicyclobacillus > Alicyclobacillus hesperidum. The sequence goes on from NZ_BSBJ01000049.1 coordinate 185,201, forward strand.
ACCACCGCGTACTAATACGACACGTCCACGTAACGCTTCGTGACGAGGATGTCGAAGAGAGCCTTTGCGGAGGTTACGGCATGGCAAAAATAGTGATTCAAGGCGGGTGCCCACTTGAGGGCACGGTTCGCGTCAGTGGGGCGAAGAATGCGGTGTTGCCGATTTTGGCCGCCAGCCTGCTCGCAGAGCATGGCGTGAGCCAAATCGAGGAAGTCCCGCACCTGCTCGACGTCGAAAACATGGCCAATACGGTGGCCGCGCTTGGCGCCAAAATCGACTGGAAGGGAACGACGGTCCGCGTCGATGCGCGCAGCCTGTATAGCGTGACGCCCCCGGCGGAGCTCGTCCGCCGCATGCGGGCGTCGTTCGTCGTCGCCGGGCCGCTTTTGGCGCGCTTTGGCGAGGCGATGATCGCGTTGCCGGGCGGCTGTAACATTGGACCGCGCCCGGTCGATTTGCACATTAAAGGGCTCGAGGCCTTAGGTGCGACGAGCGTCGTGGAAAACGGGTTTGTCCATTTGCGGGCGCCGCGCGGCGGCCTGCACGGTGCGCGCATCTATCTCGACGTACCGAGTGTCGGCGCAACGCAAAACATCATGATGGCGGCGACATTGGCGAAAGGCCAGACCATCATCGAGAATGCGGCGAAGGAACCGGAGAATGTGGATCTCGCCAATTACCTGAACGCGATGGGCGCACGCGTGCGCGGTGCGGGTACGGATATCATTCGGATTGACGGTGTGGATGCGCTCAGTGGGGCGACGCATGCGGTGATTCCGGATCGGATTGAGGCGGGGACATTTCTCGTTGCCGCCGCGCTGATTGGGCGTGGCGTGTATGTCGAAAACGCGCTGTCTCACCATTTGATGTCGCTCATTGCAAAGTTGGAAGAGGCGGGAGCGACCATCGAAGATCGGGTGGACGGCATCAAGGTTTGGCCATGTCCAAGCGGGCGCATGCGGCCTTTGGACGTCAAGACGCACTATTACCCGTCTTATCCGACGGATATGCAGGCGCAAATCGTCGCGGCGCTGACGGTGGCGCAGGGCACGAGCATGGTCACAGAGACGGTGTTCGAGAACCGCTTTATGCATGTCGCCGAGTTGCAGCGCATGGGCGCCAACATTCATATCGAAGGGCGCACGGCGGTTATTGACGGCGTGGCACGCCTGTCTGGTGCGCGCGTGACCGCGACGGATCTGCGTGCGGGTGCGGCTCTGGTCATCGCCGGCCTGATTGCGGAAGGTGAGACGGAGGTTCATGGGTTGCATCACTTGGACCGCGGCTATGATAATCTCGTCGCGAAGTTTAAGCGGCTCGGTGCGGCCATCGAGCGCTTTGAGGACATCGGGCAATCGGCAAAATCGGTCGGCTGAACCGCGTCTCTTCAGGCGGATGGCTGGACAACGGTATATCGTCGACGCTCTTGGCGACTCTGCCAAGGGCGTTTTTTCTGTACGAAGTCGCGATTTTTTCGCTGACCTGGCATATTGGGCGGCTGTTTGGCATATCTCTTGGCAACAGGTTGTCCGCTGTGCGGCACACACAAAGCCTTGTCGCAATCCGTACGCAGAGAGGAGACCCAGCCCATGCCCCAGCCCACGCCGCATCATCCGTCGCGAGAGAACGGCCCGTTGCAATTTGCGGTGCGCGTCACGCTCGCGTTTATCGCGATGATTCTTTTGCCCATCGGGATCGCCAAACTGTTTCAGCACAGCCCGATGCCCAACGTCGGTGCCTGGATTCAAAGCCCAGACGCCACCACCGATATTCGCGTCTATGATCCGTCGCTTAATCAAGTTTCTACCCTCCCGCTCAACACCTACATTTTAGAAGTGCTTAGCGCCGAGTGTTCGCCGGATGCACCGCTGGCAAGCCTGGAGGCGGCCGCTGTGGCGACGCGCACCTACGCGGAGCGGGCCATCGCAAATCCAGCCGCACTCGCCCGCAAGCACGGGGCGGAACTGACCGACGACCCGGCGCTGGATCTCCCTGTGGCCACCGAAGACGAACTGGAATCGGCCATCGGGACGAGCCGAGCCCTGGCGTTCATCACGCGCATCCAAACTGCTATTGAAATGACGGGCGGGCGCATCCTGACGTTCAATCAGCAGCCGATTCTCGCCTTTATGTGCGCCATCTCGACGGGGCGTACGCGCACGGGATTGGCCGCCCTCGGCCAAGACATACCCTATTTGCAGGCTGTCGCTTGCCCAGACGATGAGGCAAGCCCAAGCGATACGGCAACCAACACGTTTTCCATCGCGGCGCTCAACCAAGCCCTGGGCACCCATATCACCAGCACCGATTCGCTGCAGGTACAGCGAGGGGCAGACGGCTTTGTCACCGCCGTGCGGATCGGCAATAAGACCATGACCGGGCAGTCGTTTGCAAATCTACTGCAACTCCCATCGAGCGACTTTGTCTGGCATCTCACACAAGACCAGGTGACGATCACGACGTATGGGCGCGGCAACGACCTCGGGATGAGCCTGCATGAAGCTTCGTTGCTCGCGGCCAAAGGGTGGACGTGGCAGGCGATTCTTGCGCACTTTTACCCAGGTGCGAAGCTCTCGCAAACCGCTACCGATGCCGGTTCACCGGCTGGAAGAAAAGGGTAAGTAAATCTAGCCAAATTTTTCGTCCCTAGGTATAGACTCTAGTTTTCGTGGCGAGACTCACTACTGAGGTGAGCGCCACATGGATGACAAACAACATCCAAACCATGAAAATCAAACGCCGGACGCACCAAACGGGCGCCCGAGCAATGCGAAACGATGGATGTCGAAGCGTTGGTTGTATCCCGCAATCTATCTCGGTGCGGCAGCGGTCATCATCGGTCTGATGTACGCGAAAAGTCAGTCAGGTAGCACACAGACGTCGGTGCAGCCGACCGAGACCAACACCACGTCGCAGACCACGACACAGACGACGTCTGCAGGCTTGGAACCGTGGCTGTGGCCATATCAGGAAGGCACTGACGCGAGCGTGACGATGGGATTCTACCCGATTCACGGCAGCGCAACACAACAGGAAAAGGCCCTGGTTGACTACGATAACACGTACTATCCGCACAAGGGCATCGATATTCAGGCCAAAGGTGGCCAAACGTTTACCGTCGTCGCTGCGCAAAAAGGAACAGTAGAATCCGTATCCAACCAGCCCTTGTATGGCTATGAAGTTGTCGTCAGTTCTCCAGATGGGTATACGGAGACGTATCAATCGCTCGGATCGGTCGATGTCAAGCAAGGTCAGAGCATCGAGGCGGGAGACACCATCGGCACCACGTCGACCAACGTGTTTGAGCAAAGCCAAGGCAATCACTTGTACTTCCAAGTCAATCTTAACGGTTCGCCGATTGATCCAGAGACGGTATTGCCGAAGCAATAATCTCCATTCGGGCCGTGCCAGCGGACCTTCCGCCCGTATCATGCGGGCGGTTTTTTCTTGTTATCGCAAGCTTTTACACGAGTTTCTCGATCCGCCCTCTCTCGTCTCTATCTGCTCAATTTCCCGGAAATTCGATCTCGTTCGGCTCCGATTTATTTCCCAGGAAGTATTCTGTCGAATTTGCACAGAGAATTCGAAATGGCCAGGCCCCCTGCGCATACGGTGTACACCCCCTCATATACATGTAACAGACCAACTGACCTGCAGTGGGGAGGCGAGGGGAGTGCATGATTACATCAAGGAGCGTACTCTTAAAATTGGAGAGTACATTGTCGAGACGCGTAACACAGTACGCACAATCGCGCGCGAATTCGGCGTCTCAAAGAGCACTGTGCACAAGGACTTGACGGAACGCCTGCCAGAAATCAATCCCGACTTGGCGAATCGTGTCAAAGAAATTCTTGAATATCACAAGTCCATTCGCCATTTGCGCGGTGGCGAGGCGACCAAAATGAAGTATCATAGGGAAGAAGAAGTGCAGGCGGGGTCGAAAAACTTCGAATCGCGCAGAGGAGTTTCAAGCGGGCTGTAGAACTACATCCTTGCATTCCCACTCTATATGTTCGAGGATACGAACGTCTTTCCCTCAATCATGCACGCTCTAATCTTAGGAGGACTCGCTGCAAATGTTTTCTAGGGATGTTGGTGTCGACTTGGGAACCGCAAACGTGCTCGTGCACGTCAAAGGACAAGGGATTGTACTCGATGAACCTTCCGTCGTTGCGATAGATCAGGTGACGAAGCAAGTGGTTGCGGTCGGCGAAGAGGCTCGTCGCATGCTGGGGCGCACGCCGGGCAACATTGTGGCCATCCGGCCGTTGCGCGAAGGGGTGATCGCAGACTTTGAAATCACGGAGATCATGCTTCGCCACTTTTTAAATAAAACAGTAGGTAAAAGCATGTTCGGCAGACCGCGCGTCATGATCTGTGTGCCGGCTGGCATTACGTCGGTCGAGCAGAAGGCCGTGCGCGAAGCGGCTGAAGCGGTCGGCATTAAACAAGTGGATTTGATTGAGGAGCCGAAGGCTGCCGCCATCGGGGCGGGACTCAACATTTTCGAACCGAGCGGCAGCATGGTGGTCGATATCGGCGGCGGTACGACAGATATTGCGGTTCTGTCGCTGGGCGACGTCGTCACGTCGACGTCGCTGCGCATCGCCGGGGACAAGCTGGATGAAGCCATCGTCAAGCATATCCGCCGCGAGTACAACTTGATGATTGGTGAACGCACGGCGGAAGAGTTGAAAAAAGAGCTGGCGACGGTGTATCCGGGCGGGCGCACCAACAGCACCGACGTGCGTGGCCGGGATATGGTCACGGGACTGCCGAAGACCATTACGGTGCATGCGGAAGAACTGCGCGAGGCATTGCAGGAACCGGTCATCGCCATCGTACAGGCCACCAAGTCCGTGCTGGAACAGACGCCGCCGGAACTGGCGGCCGACATCTTCGACAAAGGCGTCATGCTGACTGGCGGCGGTGCACTTGTCGACGGGTTGGACAAGCTCATGAAGGACGAATTGCAGGTACCTGTGCATATCGCGGAGAACCCGATGCATTGTGTCGTCATTGGCACGGGGCGCGTACTGGAAAGCCCGGAATGGAACAAGTACCGCGACAAAGGACGCAAGCGGGCGCGGCGCTGACGCGGCCCGTACGCACTTTTTAGGCACGCGAGCAATGGAGGTCTAACCATGATTCCGGGACTTACGACGGCGTCGGCAGGCATGGACGTCAATGAACGGCTGGAGCAACTGTTATCCAATAACTTGGCGAATCAGGAGACGCCGGGGTTTAAAGAGTCGCTCGGCGAACTCATTGAGGACCCGGTTCAGGATATGGAACGTATTTCGTACGGTTCGGGGGCAAGTGGCACCTATATCGGGCAAATGGGGACGGGCGTCGACTTTCAGGAAGGCGTCCCGGTCTTTTCCGAAGGCGCAGTGCAAACGACTGGCCGTGCCTTAGATCTCGCCATCATCGATTCTTTGCCCACCGGTCCGATGGCCTATGTGCAGGGGCCAAACGGGGCATTGCCTGCGTCGGGGCAGGTGACGGTCGGAGCAAACGGCCGCCTGTCAGACAACGGGCAGCCGCTTGCGGTGTATGATGCGAACGCGCAGCTTGTCGCAGGGCTTTACGCCATCCGCAATCCGAAATATCAAGGCAAGGAACTCGTCGGCGCGGATGGCTCACCGGATTATGATGCAAACGGCAATCCCTCCTACGTGATTGCCAACGCACAGGGTCAGGTGGTGTACACGCCAGGCACGTTAACGACGGATCCGTACTCGATTCGCGTGGGCACGACGGACAACATGGGGTACCATTCGTTTTTGCCGGTCAACTACACCGACGCAAGCGGGACAAAAGGGATTTCCGTCACGCGCGATGGCGCTTTGCAGCTCGATGCGAACAACAATCTCGTCGATGCCACGGGGCACACCGTCATGCCGCTTGCTGCCAATGGGCAGCCGATTGTGGGAGGCCGCATCGAGGTCAACCCGGCGTACAAGGGGACGCAGTTGTTTGGCGCGAATGGACAAGCACTGTACGACGCAAATGGGCAACCGTCCTATCGCGTCTATGGCGCCAACAACCAGATTGTGCAAGGCGGGCATCTTGGACTCGTCAATGCCGATGTCACGCAGATTTCGCCGCTTGGCGAAGGCGAGCTGATGGTGGGAGGCAGCTATACACCGGCCAGTGTCTTGCCTTTGTTACAAACCGGCACGGGCCGCCTTGAGGCAGGGGCGCTTGAACAGTCGAATGTCGATCCAACGTCGACCATGACTCAGATGCTCACCGCGGTGAACGCCTACCAAGCGAATCAGCGCGTCGTGCAGACGATGGATTCCCTGCTCAACACGGCCGTCAACGATATCGGCAAGGTGAATGGGGCCTAATACACAGGCTCCTTGATGACAGCAGGGCGCGCTACCCTTGGCACGACGTGTTGATGCGACCCAGTGTGCTGTGACGATGAGGGAGAGGATCAAGATGGGACAGACGCTGTGGAATGGCCTCAGCGGTCTCACGGCAGCCAATCAGTGGCTGAACCAAATTGGCGACAATCTAGCGAACCTGGAGACGCCTGGTTTCGCGGAGGATCAGGGGACGTTTGCCGACGCCCTGACCATGCAGGTCTATGGCAACGAGACGGATCAAGGCGCCGCCAATCGCGTGACACCGCCGGGATGGCGCGGCGGCTCCGGCGTCCTAGCCGAAGGCGAAGGGCGCAATTTTGCGAATATGAATCTCGAGACGACCGGCAATCCGATGAATGTCGCCATCAACGGGCCGGGGTTTTTCGTCGTTGCAGGGCCGCAGGGCAAGTTGTATACGCGCGCCGGGGACTTCATTTGGAGCAAGCGGCCCGACGGGCAGTTTCAGCTCGCCACACAAACGGGCGATCCGGTTTTGTCCACGACGGGGCAGCCGATTCTTAAGCCAGCCAACGCGACATCGATGACGGTGAGTGCAAACGGCCAAATCCTGTTTGGCAGTCAAACCGGGCCGCGCATTGCCGTGGTGGAAATCGGGCAGCCATCGGCACATCTCATCCCGGAAGGGGACAATCTCTACAGCCTTGCGGCGGGTGGGCAGGCGAGCCCGGCGACGCAATCGAAGCTGGTGCAAGGAGCCTTGCTCACGAGCAATGTCAACGAATCGGAACAGATGTCAAACATGATAGAGGCGCAAAATTTGTACGATGAGAACGCTGAGAGCGTGACCATCGCTAACCAGATGTTGAGTATCGCCGATAGCATTCGCCAAAATGGCGGTTGATGCCAAGGCGGGTCGGAAGGCTTATCGCCAACCGTCTCGCCTTTGCCGTCCTAGCAGGGATTGCTATAATGGGTATGCTTGGCGGTCAGTCCGCCGGTAGATGGCCATGTGGGCTGGGAGGGTAGAACGCGTGAATGTGCCGAACTTGCTGACGTTGCTCCGCCTGCTCTTAATTCCATGTTATGTCTGGTCTTTTTACGCCACCGCAAGTCCTCATAAAATTATCGCGCTTTGTGTCCTCTTATTCGCTGGTCTCACCGACGTCCTCGACGGCTACATCGCCCGCACCTATAAGCTAGAAACGTATACCGGACAATTGCTGGATCCACTTGCCGATAAGCTGATGATGGTCGCGGTGCTCTTCACGTTGATCGCCTCTGGGCGCGTGCCGTGGCTCGTCGCGGGATTGCTCGTATTGCGCGACGTGCTGATGATCCTCGGAGCTGCGTTTTTCTACTTTCAAGGCAAGCGCGCCGTGCCGAAGGCCAATGTCTGGGGCAAGGTGACCACCTGCTTTTATTATCTGGCGATCTGCTCGTCCATCCTTGCCTGGCCAAATCTGCAAAGCGGGGACATTGTATTATGGTTTACGGTGGGCTTGTCCTATGTGACGACCATTCGCTATGTGCTTAGCATGGAAATCATCGCGGTGCGACGCCGCGTCTATTGATGGAGGGTGCGTCGATTGGAACTGTCTTTGCCGTTGTATGTCGAGGAGATTCAAAAGATCCTGCCGCATCGCTACCCGTTTTTATTGGTTGATCGCGTCACCGAGATCGACGGTAGCAAAGTCAAGGGCTATAAGCTCGTGACGGCGAATGAGCCGCATTTTACGGGGCACTTTCCGGAATATGCAATCATGCCTGGTGTCTTGATTGTCGAGGCGATGGCGCAGCTTGGGGGCGTCGCCATCCTGTCGCAACCTGCGTTTGCGGGCAAGCGGCCGCTTTTGTCGGGCATCGATGGCGCGCGCTTTCGCGGACAGGTGCGCCCTGGGGACAAGTTGGATATGGAAGTCGAGATTGACCGCTTAAAGGGCCGCATTGGCCGGGGCGTTGGCAAGGCGTATGTCGATGGTGCGTTGGTTGCGGAAGCGACCATCTTGTTTGCCTTGGTCGACGCCGAGTAAGGGTTTCGCTTGACAGGGCAGCCTGCACGTCATGATGACGGTGCAGGCTGTTTTTGCTGTATGGCCCGATTGCCGTATGAAGTATCCTTGTGGCGTCAGAGAATCTCGCTCGCCGTGAGACCGGCCCTCGCCGCCGCGCGCCGCAGCTTCTCGATGGCGCGCCGCCGCCATGTCTTTGCGGTATCGTAGCTCACGCCCTGCGCTTTGGCCAATTCTTCTGTCGTCTGGCCGCAAAGTGCCGCGTCGAGCCACATGCGCTCGCGGGCCGAAAGTCCCGCGGATGCCGCCAAGCGTTCGATCACGTCTTGCAACAGGCACCTGTCTACGGCATCCCCGAACGGCTCGCTGTTGTGTGAGACATGAGCAACGTGGGCGAGGGTTTCGCCAATGTCCGTGGGATGGGTATCGTCATCGCTCGTCGCCAGTGGCGCAAACGCCTGCCGCTCGGCCGCCCTCCACAATCGCCGCATGGCGGTACGGACGTCGCCGTGCACGCGCGCCTTCGCATAGGCGGGAAACGGCCCTGCTTCGGGTCGGTACGTCACAATGGCCCGCAGTAGTGCGAGACATGCCTCCTGATACGCCTCGTCATAGCCTGCGACACTTTGATAGATACGCGCTACACGGCGCAAGAGCGGCAGAAATGCGGTCAACAGTTCTTGCCGATCCCGTTGCCCCCACGGATGCTGTGCCGCGATGACCAAATGGGTAACATCCATCTCCAGCCAGTTCACATAAGCCTCGTTTCTCCAGGCCGGCCCGGTTGTGATTGCATGCAGGACGAGTGTAGCGAGGAGGTGACTTTTTCGCGCGGATGAAGAGACCGTGTAGACTACATGACGAGTCTCGCTTTGGGATATGGGGAGCGGTGCATGACGCGGCGATGGAAGGAGTTTGCGGGAAGTCTCCTATTGTAATAATTCAAATACAAAGAATAAATTGACAAAATTAGTTGAGATAGAATAAACTTTGTCGATAGAAGGAGTTACCAAGGTTGTTAGTTGTACTGAATGAATGGATGTCTTATGGGAAGGAGCCCTCAGCGTGAAGATGATGGTTGTTGACGGAACTGTGCACCCGATTGCTGGTGCGGATGTATTTGTGCGCGAAGATGCGCCAGGCATTGCGCAACTGGCGGATGACTTGCTTGCCTTTATCCCTGTCTACTGCAATGGAAACAACACATTGGTCGTGACGTCGCGCGGTCTATTCTATCTACCTTGGCGCTCTCAATGGGTGAAGAGAAGTATGTTGCAACATTTCTCCATCTCGCAGCGCGACCTGCGCCGCGCCTGTGAGGAGGATTTGCATGTGTCGCTGTATGTGCCACTTGCCATTCCAAGTGCCGATGTCGTCTATGCGCCGCTTAAGGTGAGAGAACCCATCAGCCGCAACGACGGCGCACATGGTTATTTTCGCATGGACGCGATTGTCGCCGCCGACGTCGTTTCGCCGGCTGCTACGAGACTTATGATTGCCGACGTGGCGACCATCGATGTGCTTATGCCGCGGCCGAAGGTGTTGTCGCGCCTGCGCGAAGCGAGGGCGTCTTTGATCCTTCAGGGCGCACGCAGCGTGCCGTATCCGAGTGTGTAAGCCAAGGCCTCAGGAAGGTGGATTTACCCAGACGTCGCGAACGATTTCGCCGCTTGGTGTCAGGCCCATGTAGACAGGCGGATGACATTCGATGTGCGCTTGCCCGCCTGTCCAATCGGCCAATTGTTGGGTCATGGAGTCGGCCTCTTCTGCCGGGATGATGAGCTGAAAGGACACCGTCTCCGCGAATGCAGGGTTGCGCAGGGCAACCCCGGTTTGGGCGAGCTGGTATTCGAGCTTTCCGTAGTGGCTGTAGTCGCACGTCACGTTCAACTCGACCATGGGCTGACAGGCGAGTTTAGGGGCGGCGCTTAAGGCGGCTGCGGCGGCTTCTGTATAGGCGCGGACAAGCCCGTTTGCGCCGAGCAGAATGCCACCGAAATAGCGCGTGACGACGACCAAGGCGTTGTCGATGCCTTGACGCCGCAAGACTTCCAAAACGGGGCGGCCAGCGGTGCCCGACGGCTCCCCGTCGTCGGAGAATCGCTCGTACGGTACGCCAACTCCGATGCGATAGGCATACACATGATGGCGTGCGCCGGGGTGCTGGTCGCGGATAAGCTGAATCGCCGCCTCGGCGTCCGCGACAGACCGAATGGGAAATGCGTCGGCGATGAAGCGCGATTTTTTCTCGATAATCTCGTCTGTGTGATGTTGTACAAGTGTTGTAAATGGCATATCTAGAACGCCCTCCATTACCGAATGTAGCAGGAAGGGAGGTGGGAATCAAAATAATTTGCGGAATGGTGAAACGAAAGGTGGGTGGGCAACGTCTAGATCCATGGTGGATTTGAAGCGACGTTTTCAACGAAGCGGCTTGCCTACAACCACAATTAATTTTTTTCGAAGGGCACCCACAAAACAGAATGGCCCCACGAATAACTTAGCGTGGTTGAAAGGACTGACACTGGAAGTTACCTTGATTAGGTCAAAAAGTTGATGAAAATGCGCTATCATTCCTTTCGTGCACTTTACTTGCATGGAAAGAAAGCGTATAATGCGAGACTGAGGCTGCTGTCTTAGGATACATAATCTTCTAAGCAGATTAGACTGGTCGCCAGATTGTTCAAAATGCCTCACGCGTTTTATATACGTGCAAACGTGGGGTTAGTTAGAGACATAGAATTCTGGTGCTATAACACTGAAGGGAGGGATGTCTTCCTGTAGGTCGAGAATGTCGATTCGAATAGATTCGTCAGCGCCTGTGACATGGAACGATGGCTTGAGCCAGGGTTGATAGAATTGTATGAATATCGACATGGACGTACAGGGACAGTGACGATGGCCAAGGGTAGGTGACCTTCGTCACCAATCTTCAGTACTCATCTCACTTGTTGAACATGGGAGGAGAAACGTTTTGAAACGTACACTTACGAGTTTTGCTGCAGCAGCAGTTGTGCTCGGCGCAGCTAGCCCGCTTGCGTTTGCTGCAACATCGTCTTCCGCTGGTTTGACACAAGCTGGCCAGCTCCCGATTGTGGTAAATGGCCAAGTTTTGTCGAATCCATATGAAATGACCGGCCAAGACTCCGGTAATACTACAGGCTTCTTCCCTATCTACTATTTTGACCAAGCGCTTGCTAAGATCGGGTTGACGGCGACTTGGAATGGTACGACGCATACCTGGGCTATTACGGCTCCTGGCGTGGACGCTTCCAAGATTTCTGTACAAGGCGGCGTTGGAACTGGCAACACTACGGTTACCGTAAATGGCACCACGGTGAAGATGTTCAACACACAAGCTGCAAAGGATCCGGCTGGTGGTCCAAACGCTCAAGAGACAACGTACATGCCGATTTATTACATCGACAACATTCTGGCGGCTCTTGGCATTAACGGTACGTTCAAGGGACAGACGGGGTTGAGCATCAGCACTCCACAGGTGACGTCTATCAATCTGAGCCAACTTTCGTTGACTGGTCAAACAGTTGGTACTGGCTCTCTGTCGTCGCCAGCAATTGACCAAACAGGAAACGGTGTAACGGTGTCTACGACTGTTACAGACCAAAATGGTAATCCTGTTCCGAATGCGAACGTGACGTTTAACTTTGCGGGCGCAAATGCACCGACCGTGACCAACGGTACGACAAATGTGGCGGTTTCCGCGACATCCACGGGTTGGTCTGCGACGGTTGCTACGAACGCACAGGGCGTCGCAAGTGCAACAGTAAAGGGTATTGGTAGTTATGCAGTATCCTTGACAGCTCCGTTGACAGGGACTTCTTCTGCAACGCCGGTTTACGTTGGTTTCGCGAATAGCGACGGTGTCATTACCCCTGACTGGAAATACCAAGCGAACATCTCGACTCCGACGAGTGAATCGACTGGTGTGGTTCCGGTGGTCGTTGCTCTGCCGTATGTGAATGGCAAACCGCAATCCGGTGTGGCTGTCACGTTTAAGTTGAATGGTACCTCTTCGTCGACCGCGTTCTTCTCAACCAGTACGGGAGAGAAGCTCGGCTCTGCCATTGGCAACACGTACGGAAACGGTACGACGTTTAGCACATATACAGATGCAAACGGCGAGGCTACTGTTTATGTGAATGACTATCAACCGGATAGCTTTACCGTTACGGCGACAGCTGGTTCGACCAACCTGGTCACGAACAGCATCACCTATGTGAATCCAAACGCACCGACATCCAGTGCTTCTGCTACAACGCTTGGTTTGACAACGTCGCCGAATCCGTCCACCACGTTCGTATATCCGAATTCCCTGACGAACTTGTCGACAGGTGAGACGTTGTATGTATTGCCTGAGCAGTCGAGTGGCCTGGTGACAGATGCAAGTGACATTTACAATCTGTCGCTTACGAGCGGTTACTTTACGAGTATCAATGGTAAGTCGCTCTCCAGCATCGGGGCTGGTACACCTTCGACTGGTCAATTGGTTGTGACGTATAATGCTTCGCTAAACAATTATAGTCTCACCTTTGACGGCTACACTGTTGGTACGTCTGCGAATCCGTACTTCTCCGTCGGAATCAGCAGCAGCAGCAGTTCGACGCTGACCATCACGGATGAGAATGGAGCTAAGGCAACTGCTACGTATACAGTGGTTGCACCGGCCAATTCCGTGACGAACGTTCAAAGTTATCGTACTGATTTGCTCGATGCTAGCAATCACTCCTCAAATGTTACCTTTACGGTATTGGATAGCAACGGCAATCCTGTCGCCAATGGACCTGTAAACGTTGCATTTGATGGTAACGAAGCAAACGTTTGGGTTACAGCGGTAAATGGTACGCCGCTTACCGAGGACGTAAGTGGTTCGTACGCTCCGCAGCAAACGCCGGTTGCTCTTGACAACAGCTACGACGCTTCCTTGGGTTACAACGGGGTATACGTGCCGAATGTGATTTCTTGGAGCAAATCGGCTGATTGGTTCACTGTCTACACGAATGCGAATGGGCAGGTAACGCTCACGCTACAAGCTGGTACGGTACCGTATTGGGCTGGAACGTCTCTTGCGTGGTCCTCGAGCACCATCCCGGCTGGAGCTGCTGCCGCGACCTACAACGTGTATACGTACGGTGGCACTGGTATCAACCCGCAGTACGGCTCGAATGGTGCCGTGTACATCGGCTCCAGCAATCCATACACTACAAATGGTGTGTCGGTTGGCGAGCTCTACTGGTAATACTAGTATCTTTGCTTGTGCACAAAGCGGTCTGGGCAGTTGCCCAGGCCGCTTTCTTTAAGCTATGAAGGTGTAGTAGCAGCTTTGCACGCCATAAAGGTTGCATGTCGGCCGTACACGATTTTGAGTAGACATCAGATCTTCGTTGACCTGTTAAATATATGTTGCCTTTTAATACGGATCACAACTATTCTCTGAAGATGGCGGTTGGAATCTTGGGTAGCAACCAGATTGAGGAGAATTGAAAATGTGAGATAATAGCGAGTCTATCCTGTTATGTCGTCCACGACGACAAAATCGCGCCGTTTGGAGCGGCGCGAACATAAAATGGAGGTAAATGTCCTCTCCTTACTTGTTAAGGGTTGGTGATACGGCATCTGGGACGAGTGCAGCATAAACTTGACCATTATCATTGGTCACGTAATAAGCTTTGCCGTCATATCCGACAAGTGCAGTTTCGCCATTCGCAATGTTAGCACCCAGTAAGGATGCTTGTGTGCCCTGGACGAGTTGAGCGTCCTGCCCGGCAACAACTAGGTCCTGATGAACCTCTTGTGCTTGTGACTCTGCGTATCCATCCTCGTTTAAGGCAAGAGTCTCCGATGCGTTCCAATAGGCTTGCACCGGTTGAGGTAGTGTTGTAGGAGCCGGTGAGTAACTTGCCCCAAGATACGGAGCAGGATCTTTAGCTTCAAGTTGCTGTAAAGCGACTTGAACTTGTTGCAACTCAGCAGCGAAGGAAGATTGGGACTCTTGGATGGGAGATCCGGAGTTGATATCACTCGGTAAATTGTAGGTAATGCCAGGAATATTGGTTACAGAAACAGCCACGATAGAATCCCCCATATCGCAAATTTCGACACACATCACGTGCATTCTACTCTATTCATACCACAATTTCGGACTGAAAAAAAGCACCAACGCGAAACGTTGGCGCTTGTTGTTCTATAGAACCAGCTACTTGCCAATATACTGTTGTGCAGTGCGCAACAATTGGTAGGAAGGTTGAATGTCCGGGTGTGCCTTCACGAAATTTGGTAGATTCGGATTGTCAGTCGCAAGCATCTGCACGATGATGGCGGTCTCCTGTGTATGCTGGACGTTGCTGTTGATCTGCGTGGCGGCAAGCTGGGCTGCGGCGGCGGGATCGCCAAGTAGATAGTCGGCGGCGGCGACAGATACGATGCTGAACCCATTCAATTGGTAAGGCACAGACGGTGGAAGGTACGACGGAAGTGCATTAACATGCCGCTGATACATTAATGCCTGGTTATACAAATGGACTACGTCAATCAGTGCTGCCTTCGCCGAGAATGGGTCTTCGGCTGCTGTTTGAAGGCCATAGACAACTCCCGCCGACAGGGCGAGGGACATGTTGTTGGGCCAGTAGGGCGCGTTTTTTTCAGCAAGTTTCGCTTGCTTGTACGCCGTTTTAAAATTAGAGAGATTATAGGCCAACTGTGCGTAGTTGGCGGCAAAGGACGACGAATAAGGGCTACGTGCTTCGGCCTCTTCCATCCATTGTTCAGCAGTTTGCTGATTTTGCGCGGTGTCTCCTGTTTGCAGCAATGCTGAGGCTGCATTCGCCAGATAATTGCCATTGTAAGGAGCCCAGGCAAAGGCGGATCGATATGTGCCAAGTGCCGCGACTGGGGACTCTTCGCTAGCTAGGTTGGCCAATCGCGTGGATATTACGCCGCCGATGCTGACGAGACATGCAGCAATGGACACGGCACCAATTCCTAGAGAGAAACCGAGTTGCCATCCACGACGTGTAGATAACAGACGGACAGGCGGCGTTAATGCGCTGGCCGCACCAGCACCTGCGAAGAACAAAACTAAGAGAAATAGAAAAGCCATGTCCCAATCCATGAGGCTATGGCAAAAAGCCATCCAACCACCAGCAATAAACGCGTACACGAGAGGAGGCCGGGATGGGGCGTTGTGGCGTGGGGGCCAAATCATGTTGCGAAACATAGGCCATACGAGTGCAATCATGCACAGCGCGCCAAGGATACCAACATTGATGAGGGTATCCACGCCAAAGGAGTGGGATTGGTTGCTGTAGTATGGATATGACTGCACACGCATGTACATGGCTTCCCATGCGCCATAACCGCTTCCTGTCACAGGGTTACGTGCAAGGATGTGTAAGCCATCCCGCCAGAAAATGAATCGTTGCGAAACGCTGAGCTGATGTACTTTATAGGCAGATAGCTTCTGTGCGATTGCATGATGCTTGGCCAAAGCGCCAAGGACGGCCACGAGTACGCCCACGGCAATCAGGGCGATGAGGCCCGTTTTCACGGACATCCGGCCAATTTGACGCCTGCAAAGATGCCGCAGATAGGCAATCAGGCCCGGGACAATGATAGAAACGAGGATTCCGACCCATCCACTCGTAGCGCTGTGATGCGTTATAGCATGGTGGACCAATTCGTAACCAGCCAGTCCCCCCACAATTGCGATGTACGAGTCGCCAATAAATCGATTGCGTACGGCGGTTGGGCTTTCCTTGAATTCGCGCATACCAATGGCTGTAAAAATCATAACGACGGCCCAGATGGCCAGAACGCCTCGTGATTCACTTGCAAAAACGCCGGCAATGTTCAGCCCTGCCACCATGAGTGCTGCTGCACGTTTCCACCAGGTGCAGGTCGTGCGAGCGCTCCATACCAAAAGAGCAACTGCGATGCTGGCAACAAAAGCACCGTACGAGTTGTGATATTGGAATAGCGATGCAATCTGAATTTGTCCTTGCGGATTGGTTTCAGTGGCAAATGGCGTGTGGAACTGCCCCCAGCCATTCGGAATTCCGATCACGTTGACAACAAACGAAGCTCCAGCAAAACCAATGCCAATCCAAGGACCAATCAAATGTCGCAGACTTCGGAGTCGCAACACAAAATAGGGTAGGAGTAGGATTGTGTAATTGAGCGCACCCGTCACCGCCAGATTGGAATCCGCAGCGTAGAAGATAGCGACAATATACAGTAAGACAAGGAGGAGAACGGCGAGATCGCCATAATGGAGATGTTCATCTTTGAGCACCCAGGCCCGGAATCGTTTGTGAAAAGCGAAGAAGCCACATAGAGTGGCAAGGATGGCTCCAAGGATGACATCGAGTGTGTACTGTCCTGGTGGAAAGAAGACCGCACTTGAGAGAAACGGGAGCGCACAGATGCCAACGGCAATGATGAAGCCTATGACTGTTGTGAGCACGCGCCAACGAAGTTGAATAGCCACTTGAATCCTCCAATGCAACAGATTATGACAGACAAGTCTATTCTACCACGGCAAATCGCCAGGATTCGATGGGAAGTGACACCGCAACCAGAGAGTGGTTGCGAACAATACTCGCACTTCTCCAATAGACAAGCGGCTGCCCACCGAGAAGGCGGGCAGCCGCAAGAAGGAAGCCCAAGTTGCTAGTCACCACAATCATAATTTGGAATTGGAAGTTGGGTCGTCTTGAACATCGATGACGCCAGCAACCGCATAGTTGGAAGGGCCGTAACCCTCTCCTTGGGCGGAGACGACGATGACGTATTGCCCCGTGCCATCCCTTTTATACAGCGTTCCGCCACGTTTTGATTAGTTCCTGGCATATACAATCGAGTCATGAATTCCGATATATCCAAACTACCGATTGCTTTAACGTTAGGACAAATTCAACACATCCTGTTGGACCTCTGTTTAATACTGCGCTGTGCGTTCCCGGAGCAAAGGTATCAGGAATGTCGCCAATTGCAGGAATATGTCGAAACTTACTTTTCCAATTGACCGGGATGCGTTATACTCCCATTGATAGCAAACTGCACTTGGGTTGGGTGATGGCATGTTTCGTACATATCAGCAAATGTTTCGTCGTTTGTTGATGTTTTTAGATGCCATCATTATTGTTGCAAGTTTTTTGCTGGCTTGGTGGCTGAAGTTTGATTCCGGGTTGCTGCAGCATGGTGGTAATGAGCCGCTACTTTATTACCGTGGACCGCTGCTTTTTGGTATTGCGATTTTTATGGTAGCGAACGGTGTGGCAGGGTTATATCAACCCATGCGTGCAAAGTCGCTGTTCTTCGAGTT
Source organism: Alicyclobacillus hesperidum subsp. aegles (assembly GCF_027923525.1). Taxonomy (NCBI): domain Bacteria; kingdom Bacillati; phylum Bacillota; class Bacilli; order Caryophanales; family Alicyclobacillaceae; genus Alicyclobacillus; species Alicyclobacillus hesperidum. Next base: position 202,888 of record NZ_BSBJ01000049.1, read on the forward strand.
GTACAACATTGCGAAAAGCCTCGTCATCGGCGTTGTCGTGCTTATGGCGACATTGTATTTTGCAAAGATGCAGGAGTTTTCGCGTGACGTGCTCGTTCTGTTTGCTGTTTCGTACTTTGGGCTCATGTTACTTGAGCGATTGGCCTTGCGAATGATGTTACGCGCAATGCGGATGCGCGGGCTCAATCAACGGTATGTCTTGCTGGTTGGTTGGAGTATGGCCGCGGCAAGGTTTGTTGAGGCTCTAGAGGGGCAATCTTGGTTTGGTTATAGGGTAATCGGTTACCTTGAACACGAAGACGATGATGCGGCTTATATGGGGCAAACCTCACGAGAGCGGTACGGTGTACCGAAGATTGGCAATGTACAAGATGTGGCTCGTGTGTTAAAACAGCAATTGGTAGATCAAGTGGTCATTGCGATGCCAAGGGATCGCGTTGCTGAGCTTGGGGAGGTGCTTATCGCATGCGAAGCGGTAGGAGTGCAGTCTTTAATTCTCCCTGACTACTTTGATCTGCTTCCTGCTCGACCTAGGTTCGAATCGTTCGGCGATATGCCTCTGATAGACACTCGCTACGTTCCTCTTGACGACGCCATGAACGCTGCTATCAAGCGTTGCTTTGATATCACATTTAGTGCAATGGTTATGATTTTACTTTCTCCGTTATTTGCAGGTCTTTGCATAGCGGTAAAGTTGACTTCACCAGGGCCGGTGCTATTTGTGCAGGAACGGGTTGGCAAAAACCGCCGTGTCTTTAAGATGTACAAGTTTCGTACGATGCGCTGGGACAATCACTTGTCTGAAGTCGAGCGAGACGATAAAGAATCGTTGAACACACGCGATCTCGGCTGGACAGTCAAGGACGATCCGCGCCGCACTCGTCTAGGAGCATTTCTGCGGAAGACAAGCCTCGATGAACTACCGCAGTTTTGGAACGTATTTATCGGCGATATGAGCGTCATTGGGCCGAGGCCCGAACGACCCGTATTTGTTGAGCAGTTCCGAGACGAAATACCGAGGTACATGATTAAACACCGTGTGCGTCCTGGTATTACGGGGTGGGCACAGGTTCACGGGTGGCGGGGCGACACGTCGATTGCCGAGCGAATTCGATATGACATTGAGTACATCGAAAATTGGTCTTTCTGGATGGACATTCAGATTGTCTGGAGGACCATAAAGGATGGATTTGTGCATGAGAATGCGTATTGACAGTGGTCACATCGGATTACGCATTCAAGTGCAGATTGTGACGTATAACAGTGCGAATGTGATTCGTGCGTGCTTGGATGCAGTTACGAGCCAAACGGCGCGCATTGAGCGAGTGGTCGTGATCGATAATGGGTCGGAGGACGACACCCTTGGAATTGTCGAGGCTGGGCGTGTTGATGTGGTGCCCATCGGCCGGAACATTGGGTACGCCTCGGGGCATAACGTAGGGTTTCGTATGGCGATAGACCGTGGCATGGATGTTGTGATCACACTGAACCCAGACGTGGTGCTTGACTCCGAGTATGTTGCGAAGGCGATTGAGTCACTGTGCGCGGATGCGTCGATTGGTGGTGTCACTGGTAAACTGTGTCGGCCAGACGGGCGGCTCGACAGTGCAGGACTCGAGATGTGGTCTTTTTATCATGTGCGCGATCGGGGATCTGAGCAAAAGGATGATAACCGATGGTCAGGAATGTGTGAGGTTTGGGGTGTCTGCGGGGCTGCAGCAGTGTACCGAGTCGCGATGTTGAAGGATGTGATGCTTCGGAGTGGAGACATACTCGACAGTGTATTCTTTTTATATAAGGAGGACGTGGATTTATGCTGGCGCGCCCGCCAATTTGCGTGGCGCTTCTTATATAACCCGGATGCTGTCGCTATACATGGGCGGGGGTGGAAGCGCGGGACTCGACCGAGCGTCATAGCTACGGGTCATTCCTTCGCAAACCAAATTGCGCTACTTGTGCGGCACGTTCCAACTTTTTCGTTTGGCGTTGTCATGGCGATTTGTGTAGAATTGGGTCGATATATGATGCTCGCTTTGAAAAGACCAAATGTGTGGTGGTTTGCGACCAGATTGATCGTTGCTCATTGGCGATATCATTGGCGAGTTCGGTCCGAGCTAGTAGCGAGGAAGGGTGCAGGGAGGGAAAGTCATGATTTCTGTTATCCTTCTCACATATAACTCGCTGAGGGTGGTGCCAAATTGCCTTGCGTCTTTGGAACGCTGCTCTTCTTCCGGGGATTTGGAAGTTATCGTTGCTGACAACGGTTCAACTGATGGGACGTTAGAGTGGCTGAAAGACTACCAAGTGTCAGCGGCCGCAGATGTATTTGCGGCATTTCGTCTGTTACCGCTAGCCGAAAATAGAGGGTTTGCGTACGGTAACAATCGGGCGATGGAGGAGTCAAATGGGGATTTCATCCTGTTGCTTAATCCCGATACGGTTGTCGGGGAACGCGCTATTGAGGTTTGCCTAGCACGGTTGAAGGAGAACCCTGGGATAGGCGCGATTGGTTGCAGGCTTGAATTACCAAGCGGGGTTATTGATAAGGCGTGCAGACGGTCGTTACCGACCCTGTGGAATAGCTTTTCTAGGCTTACGAGACTCTCATTTCTTTTTCCGGAATCGCGCTTATTCTCGAGTTATAACCTTACTTATCTGGATGAATTTGGAAGTTATGAGGTGGAATGTATTTGCGGTGCATTCATGATGGTACCGAAACAGGTTTATCGAATTGTGGGCGGATTAGATGAAGATTACTTCATGTATGGGGAAGATGTAGATTGGTGTCGCAGGATAATCGAATGCAACTTTAAGGTTTGGTATGAGGGTAACGCCACAACGGTGCACCTTAAAGGCGGGAATGGGGGAAAGAGTACCATTAGGTCACGACTTTCATTCTATGGATCAATGTGGAGATACGTAGTTAAGGCAGGTATAAAACTTATCTAGATGCTTGTGGAATGGCTTACGTGAGGGGACAAGATCCCGTGTCATTGGAGGTGGGGGTGAGCGCTGTAACAGTTGATGCGAACTTGTGTTAATTGTCAGTGAGGCGGGACGTATCGTCTGATTCGGAATGCTTCGGTTTTGGACACGTAAACCCCATCTGTTTACATGATAAACGTTATCCAGTGGAGTTTGATGTTCCGCCAGCTGAAAATATATAGCACGTTCTATGACACGGAGATGATAATTTGATTACGAAGATGTATGAGGTTTATAGATATCGTGGACTTTTGGTGAATTTAGCCCTAAAAGAGCTGCGTCTACAGTATAAGCACTCTTTCTTAGGTTTTATTTGGTCGATGTTGAATCCTATGTTAATGCTTGTGGTATATGTGGTGGCATTCAAGTTTATTTTACGAAGTGATATTAAAGACTTCACTCTTTTTCTTCTGATAGGTGAACTTCCATGGAACTTCTTTCAGTCTGGTGTGCTGTCGAGTACCAACTCATTAGTAAATAACGGGTCACTAATATCGAAGGTATACTTTCCCAGAGAGGTAATACCTATATCTTTAATTATATCAAATTTTTTAAACTTTATCTTCACGTTAATTATATTATTATTTGCTATTCTGGCTTATCATAGATCTCTGACCATCAATGTACTATATTTTCCTTTGATTTTGTTGGCGCAGCTAATTTTCATGACGTCGCTTTCGTTGCTCTTGTCGATTCTGACTGTTAGGTTTCGCGATGTATATCACCTTATGCAGGTGGCATTAATGGCGTGGTTTTACGTAAGCCCTGTTGTGTATCCTCTATCGCATGTTCCATTGAAGCTAAGAATTATTCTCTACTTTAACCCTATGGCTGACTACATCGAGGCGTATCGTCGTGTTTTGTTCTACGGTCAACCTCCTGAATGGAACTTGCTCGGCCTGTGTATTGCCGGATCAGTAATTTTATTAATTGCCTCGATGGGATTGTTTCAAAAGTGGTCACGAGATCTTGTTGAGTACCTGTAAGGGGTGGGAGTTTGGTTGTAGAATTTGATAGAGTTACCAAGTATTTCTTGATTGGCCACAGAACGAATGGGATTAAAGATGCAATTGTGTCAGTCTTGGGTAAAGGAAGGAAGTACGGAGAGCATACCCGACATGGGGTCGTGCGCGATTTAACGTTTGCGGTCGCTGAGGGTGAGACTTTCGGGATTATTGGTCCGAATGGTGCTGGTAAGAGCACCATACTCAAAATGGCTGCAGGCATCCTCTATCCGAACAAAGGGACTGTTTCCGTCAAGGGGAGGGTATCGTCGCTTTTGGAGGTTGGGGCAGGATTCCAACCTGATCTGACAGGAAGGGAGAATATATTCCTTTATGGGACTATTCTAGGCCTTACCAAGAGTGAATTGAAAAGGGAACTCGAATCTATCGTTGATTTTTCGGGCATAGATGGAAAGTTTATTGACGTGCCAGTCAAATATTATTCATCGGGTATGTATATGCGTCTGGCTTTTTCTGTAGCTGTACACTCTCAGCCGGAAGTGCTAATTGCGGACGAGGTTCTGTCGGTGGGAGATTCTAATTTTCAAGAAAAGTGTCTTAGAAAAATCTCTGAACTACGAGCAGGAGGAGTTACTGTCTTGTATGTGTCGCATGATCTTTCTTCCATACAACGGTTGTGTGAGAACGTGCTCCTACTGAAAGGAGATGGCACGGCGAGTGTAGGGACAGCGAAAGAACAAATACAGGCGTACTTGCATCTGAATTCAATTTAAGATTTAGTGAGGTGTATTTGCATGGGAGCAATTCGGTACATTAGGGAAATTATATATAGAGTCTCGAAGATGAGTGAATGGAGAAAACTCGCCGGCTCCGTCCGCAAAAGAGGCATAATGGGTACTGCTTCAGTAGTAAAGCTTCGTCTCAGCACTCAGGAGACGTGGGGCTATCAGCGGTTCGTAAGGTATATGGAGAATTCAGTTGTAACGGCCGCTGATGCGACTATCATTGGGGAGGACGATGATTACAAGTGTTTAATTTCTATCGTGATGCCCGTATACCGTGTTAAGCCAGAATATTTACGACTAGCTGTAGACTCTGTTCTCCGTCAGTCCTATCCTAATATTGAACTTTGCATATGCAATGACTTCCCTGCAGACGAGGAAATTGCGTCTCTGCTTGCCTCATATCAACTTCGTGATAAAAGGGTCAAAGTTGTCTGTTCAGCTGGCAGTACTGGTATTTCCAATGCGAGTAATTTAGCGATCGGGTTGGCCACGGGTGATTATGTTGGGTTTCTAGACCACGACGACGAGTTGGATCCTCGGGCGATAGAAATGGTTGTCCGCAAGATACAGGAAGCGCCCTATGATGTGATATACACCGATGAAGATAAGATTGATTCCCGCGGTAGAAGAAGCGATCCATTCTGCAAGCCAGATTGGTCACCTGACCTTTTGTATTCGCATAACTATATCACCCATTTCTGTCTTTATAGGGCTGATTTTCTAAAACGAGTAGGCGGTTTGAGGAGCGATTTTGACGGTTCCCAAGACTACGACCTGATTCTTCGTGCGTCAGCTCTGACCGATAAAATCGGGCACGTCCGCTACATAGCCTACCACTGGCGAATGATTGAGGGGTCGGTTGCCCTTGCGTCAAACGCGAAGCCATATGCGTACGAACGGGGACGCCGTGCGCTAGAGGAGCATTTATCGCATAATAGGGTTAGTGCAAGCGTTGAGCAAGCCGGCATAGATGGTTACTACCGGGTGACGTATAATCTCTCTTCCGAACCTAAAGTTTCCATTATTATATGTACAAGGGACCGACAAGACTTACTGCATCAGTGTGTTAACAGTATACTGACGCGAACCGACTACAAGAATTATGAGTTGATAGTCGTCGACAATGGAAGTCGTGATTACATGACCTTGAACTATTTACAGTGTTTAAGCGACAAAGGGATTGCCGTCGTTCGCGACGATGGCCAGTTTAATCATTCTCGTTTAAACAACGTCGGTGCAGCACATGCGTCAGGGGATGTTTTGGTTTTCTTGAACAACGATATAGAGGTCACTACACGGGATTGGCTAAAGGAGTTGGTTTCTCATGCAACTCGGCCTGGTGTCGGGTGTGTAGGAGCGAAGCTTCTTTATCCAAACGGGCGCATTCAACATTCAGGAATCGCCGTGGGCCTCGGGGGAGCGGCGGCGCACCCACATCGAGGATTTCCTAATTCGAGTCCCGGTTACTTTGGAAGTTTGATCTCTGTTAGGAATTACCTAGCTGTGACAGGAGCGTGTCTAGCTGTTCAAAAACACATTTTCAGTGAGGCCGGTGGTTTTGACCAGATTGATTTCCCAGTCACTTATAATGATGTTGACTTTTGCATTAGGGTGTTTGAACTGGGCTACAGAAACTTGGTAACTCCACATGCCCAGCTTATTCACCACGAGTCTGCATCCCGTGATCCTCGAGTCACAAAGTGGGAGATGGACATGCTTAGGGCAAAATGGAGCAAGTACATCATTGATGATCCCTATTACAGTCCTTTCCTAACACTCGATAAAGAAGACTTTAGCTTTGACTCAAGTCGTGCAGTGGCGCATCTCACAGGTGGAACACTTCGCTCTTTCAACAATGTGGACCACGGGGTGGAGGTTAAGCTAGCGGAGTTGCTAAAAAGCGAAAATATTCATAGCGAGGAAGCCCTCGGTGCAATCTTTGAGTTGTGGTGCACTTACCACACGAGGCGCGACTTAAGGGTTGTATTCAACCTGTTGGAAAGTCATTCAACAGTAGGGCTTCTCACTTGGGCGATAGAGGATGATGCCAAACGTTCACTTGGAACGGGTAGGAGCTCTTACTCCAAAGGTTTGGAGGTGATCCATGATAAGGTTGTTAAATCGATTTTTTTTGACGAAGAGTTAAGTAGGGTGCTGGCTTAAGCATGTTTGGGCACACGGGGGGCGAAACGGGGCGAGGTTATCGATCACAATGCGGAATAGCTTCTTTGAAAAGGCGTGACGGTCGCACTGCGTGGATCACTTTAAATAGTTCGGTTACGGCTATGATAATTTTGTCGATGAGCATACCTAATTTGTAGGGTTCTGAGAGGGGCGTACTGATGGGGACTCGGATGAAAGGCGTAATTTTAGCCGGCGGGACAGGATCTCGCTTGTACCCGCTTACAAAAATCACAAATAAACATCTCCTGCCTGTTGGGAAATATCCAATGATTTATCATGCCATCAATAAGTTTATCTCCTCCGATATACGGGATATCCTAGTGGTCACCGGTAAGGAACATATGGGTGACGTGGTGAACTTGTTAGGAAGCGGTCATGCCTTTGGGGCTGAATTTACCTATCGCGTTCAGGATCAGGCGGGTGGTATCGCGCAGGCATTGGGACTTGCGGAAGAGTTTGTTGGTAAGGATCAACTCGTTGTCATTCTTGGGGATAATGTATTTGAAGATGATATTTCACCATATGTGCATCGATTTCACCAGCAACGACACGGGGCTAAGATATTGATCAAAGAAGTGCATGATCCCGAGCGTTATGGTGTACCAGAGCTTGACGGAGATCACATTGTAGGTATTGAAGAAAAACCAACGAAACCAAAGAGCTCCTATGCTGTTACTGGTATCTATATGTATGACTCGGACGTTTTCAGTATTATTCGAACGCTGAAGCCCTCGGCTCGCGGCGAGCTCGAAATCACAGATGTCAATAATGAGTACCTGCGGCGAGGGTTGCTTACGTATGACGTGCTTCAGGGCTGGTGGACGGATGCCGGTACCCACAAGTCGTTGGCGAGAGCGCATGAACTTGCCCAAAGCATTCTTTATGGCCCTCCATATGATAATGGTAGTCTATAACAAAGGTTTTTACACATAGATGTTCGAGGTGGCGCAATGAGAATCTTGATTACTGGCGGAGCCGGATTCATTGGTAGTAACTTCATTCGCTATATGCGGTCTTCGCATCCGGAAGACCAGATTGTCAATATTGATGCTTTAACCTACGCAGGGAACTTGGATAACCTTAGGGACGTAGACGCAAAGCAGTATGCATTTGTTAAGGCCGATATCACAAATGCGAACGAGATTGAGCCGCTCGTTGAGCAAGGCTTTGATGTAATTGTCAACTTCGCGGCGGAGTCACATGTAGATCGGAGTATTCTGGATCCAAGCGCGTTTGTGCGAACAAATGTCATGGGGACACAAGTCCTTCTCGACGCGGCGAAAAAGTACGGCGTCAAAAAGTTCGTCCAGGTGTCAACAGACGAGGTCTACGGAACTCTCGCCCCAGATGATGATGCTTTCACGGAAACGACGCCTATACAGCCAAACAGTCCCTACTCCGCAAGCAAAGCTAGCGCAGATCTGATTGTGCGCGCTTATCACGAGACCTATGGGATGGATGTCAATATTACCCGTTGCTCCAATAACTACGGTCCTTACCAGTTTCCTGAGAAGTTAATTCCGCTCATGATCATCAACGCTCTTGAGGACAAACCGTTACCTGTGTATGGCGACGGACAGCAAGTTCGCGATTGGCTCCATGTCTGGGACCACTGTGCTGGCATTGATCTTGTCATGCGCCAAGGTAAAGGTGGAGAGGTGTATAACATTGGCGGGAACAACGAGCGGACTAACCTCGACATTGTGCGAACTGTCCTGAAGTATTTGGGCAAGCCTGAGTCTTTGATTCGTCACATCGCGGACAGACCAGGGCATGATCGGCGCTATGCCATCGACGCACGCAAAATTCGTGCCGAGCTTGGTTGGAAGCCACGCTACACATTTGAATCGGGTATCTCCGAGACTATCGAGTGGTATCTCAATCATCGCGAGTGGTGGGTCGCGGTGCGTGATGGTACGTATCGGAACTATTACGAGAAGATGTACGGTGCCCGATTGGGGGAGAGCCGCTTTTGAGAGTACTTGTGACGGGTGCGAGTGGACAACTGGGTAAAGAACTTGTTCGCTATCCTCAAAGGAATGGTGTCGAAGTCATTGGGCTTTCGCATCAGGAGATGGATATCACGGATATCACGTTGGTTCGTTCGAAAGTCCGTGAGTTGCAACCGGATGTAGTCATACATGCGGCCGCCTATACGGCTGTGGACTTGGCGGAGTCGGATCCTGAAAGTGCGTATCGGGTGAATGCATTGGGGACGCGAAATGTGGCGATAGTCGCGGAGGAAACGGGAGCAAAGTTGTGCTACATCAGTACAGACTATGTATTTGATGGGGATGCCGACGGTCCATACGGTGAGTATGACAATACAAACCCTACATCCGTCTATGGCAAGTCGAAACGCGCTGGAGAATTACTGGTTCAAGGCTTGTCCACCCGGTGGTTTATTGTTCGTACTTCATGGGTATTTGGCTGCTATGGCGGTAACTTTGTGAAGACAATTTTGAAAATGGCCGAGCAACTCGAGCGCTTAAAAGTTGTGGCGGATCAAACTGGCTCACCAACGTATACGAAGGATTTATCTCGTTTCTTACTAGATCTTGTAGCGACTGAGGCTTATGGAGTTTACCACGCTACAAATAGTGGCCAGTGTTCATGGTACGAGTTCGCGGAAGCCATTTTGAAGGAGGCGGGTCTGCGAACACCGGTCGTTCCGTGCACGACCGATGAATTTCCAAGGCCGGCCCCAAGACCGAAATATTCGGTTTTAGGTCAGACAATGCTCATCGCCTCTGGGTTCGAGCCTTTACGGCCATGGCGTGATGCACTACAGGCCTTTATGCAGGAGTGGAGGGAGGTCTATTATGAAAAGAATTGAGACGGGGATTGAAGGCGTGTTTCTGATAGAGCCCGATGTGTTTGGCGACGGGCGTGGCTTTTTCACGGAAAGTTACAATCGGAAAGGATTTTCATCACTGGGTGTAGACGAGGATTTTATTCAAGATAACCACTCGTATTCGGCTGTCGCCGGAACAGTGCGAGGCTTACACTATCAATTACAACCCGCAGCGCAGACAAAGCTGGTACGTGTCGCACAAGGTGCCATTTATGATGTAGTGCTCGACATCCGTCGCCACTCCTCAACGTTTGGCCGCTGGGTTGCAGTGATTTTGACTGCAGACAATCACAGGCAGCTTTATGTGCCGAAAGGCTTTGCGCACGGATTTTGTACGCTTGTCCCCAACACACACGTGATGTACAAGGTTGATTCTTATTATTCACCCGAACATGACCGAGGCATCCTATGGGACGACCCGGATCTAGGTATTCCATGGCCTACGACGAAGGCGGTACTGTCAGAAAAGGATGCAAAACACCCGCGGTTTTGCGAGGCGGAGATGAATTTCTGATAGAGCGTTCAGTATAACACTCTGCTTAACTGGTTGTGCTGGGTATGCTCTTTGCTTCTCACTCCCCGCGAGGCCTGTCATATAGGGAGTCGGGGGAGTGTCGTGGGGCAATTGGCACATATGCGCACTTCCAGCAGTCTAGTGTTCAGTGCACTCTTTTCAAGCAGATAGCCTCGGCACTTGGGGTAGCGAGAAGGTTAAGGCGCCCAACCACAAGCGGATTAAATCTTGGGCATCGTCGCCACTAAGCCGACAAGTGGCCACCCATCTGTGAACCCAACGCAATCCTCCTTGATAGGTAATGACTGGCGTGATATATTCGGTGGCGATCATTTATCTCTCGTACATATATTTTGATTTTAAGGGGGGCGCTGTATGGGAGTGCGTTCTTTGCCGTCATTCCTAGCCGTCGGGATTACACTCGGATCCTTGACTTATGTGCCTGTGACGATGGCCAATGTACAGACTAGGGCAACCGCTACTTTGCAAGTAGGATCGTACACAGCACACGTGCAAACCGTCGTCGCCAAAGATGGGAAAGTTACAACTACCTATATGCCAATATGGTATCTCCTGCAGGGGCTGAAGTCACTCGGTCTTGATGCAACGTGGGATGGTGTTAGTCACACACTTAACATTACAACTCCTGAAGGTATGCCTGTTGGTTCCGGGCAGAGTGCAGCCGGCACCGGGTCGACTCGTGTTTTGCTCAACGGTAAGCTGATTCACCGCCTTAATTCATTGGTTGCTATCGATCCGTCCTCAAAAAAACCTACTGTATTCTTCCCAATCTGGTATTTCACCTTTTTAACGACTCAGCTCAACTTGTCTACAGCTTGGAATGGACATGTGTGGTCTTTGCAGCCGAAGGGTGCGTTTCCAAAAATACTAAACCGAAATCAATCTCTCGGTGATGCTGCATCTCCAACCGATGTCAATGGAAATGTCATTGTCCTTGGTACCAACACGCGCATTCAAAATGCACGGATTAACGGGAATGTGTATTTAAACCCTGGATCGAATGGCGATGTTACTTTGAAGAATGTTACGGTCACAGGGCAGATTGTTGTAGAATCCGGTGCTACTCACTCTATCCATCTGGACGGTGTCGCTGCGCCGCAACTCGTCGTAGCGAGCTCTAGCCCTGTTCATATCGTGGCGAATGGTGGGACCGCTATTCAGACGACTGAGATTGGGCCAAGTGAAAAATACGCTGTATCCTTGGATAATGCCAGTGGTACGCTTGGTGACTTGCTGATAGAGTCCGCACCATCGATTATGCTTTCAGGTACGACTCCCTTTCCCGATGTAATTGTCGCGGCCAGTGCCAATGTCGTTGTGCAGCCTGGCACTCAAGTCAACAATGTCCAGGTATCCGAAAGTGGTGCGGCGGTTACTGTGCAGCAAGGTGCCAGTGTGACAACCGTGAATGTAACTGGAAAAGCTTCTGTAAATCTAGTTGTGAACGGCAACGTAGGGACCATTGCGTCGACGAGTGCTACGGTCACCGTGGTTGGAACGGGTACGGTTAGCGCTGTGCAAGGAACGGGTGTGCAGGGATCCCTGCCCGGGCTTCCAAGTGCGACAAGTCCAAGTACGGCAGGAACCAGTGCGTCAGGAACAAGTGCATCGGGAACCAGTACATCAGGAACCAGTACATCAGGAACCAGTACATCAGGAACCAGTACATCAGGAACCAGTACATCAGGAACCAGTACATCAGGAACCAGTACATCAAGTGGACAGAATGCAACAACTGAACCATTGAAGATTGCGCAAGTAGATCCGGGTGCTCCACCGGAAAATGGGCTGCTGGCTACGCCCGTCCTTTCTGTCAACAACAATATCGTGAGTTGGTCTCCTGCGCTCGACGCAACGTGGATAGACATGACACTGAAAACTGCGGGCGATCCAGCTCAGACGTACAACGTGCAGACGTTGGCGAGTGATGGATATCTAGATTTGTCTGGTGCCGCTCCATCTGGTAATTATCAGTTACAAGCGCAGTATGCGGGGAACGTTGATGGTATCCCCTACGGAAATAGTCTGCAGTCCCAGGCAACTGGGGTCAGCGTCAATCCGACTTCAATGCCCGGCGCGAACTACGGCGGATCGAGTGGGGCTACCTACGTTTCCGCGTATCAAGCACCTACATTCGATCCATCTTCACTTATTGTAAGTTGGATTCCAATGGGTGGTGCTTCCATGTATTTTATTCAAGGCAACCCGCAATCATCAGGAGGATCAAGTTGGGAGAGTGGTGTTCCAACAGATTACGTCACTTATCAGAATGGTGAGTACAGCTGGAGTATTGCAGGTACGCCGATTCAGTCTGGCGACTACAGTATTCAGGTGTCTGGTATTTCGTCATCTGGATCAGTTGTCGCCCAAACGTATGGGACAGCGGCCAACATTCAGGAGATTGATGCGCCTATTGGTGGAACTCTGAGAGAAGACGCCGACGGAAACCTCACGGTGTCTTGGAACCCAGTTCAGGGAGCGAGCGTATACAACATTCAGCTTGTTGCGCAAAACCCGTCGGATTCAAATAATCCGTATGAGGCCGGTTTTTGGTCGACATCGACGTCTTATACATTCAGCGCTGACGATGTTAAGGAACTTGCACAGATGACGAATGGGCAAGGAGGAAACTTTACGGTCAGTGTTATTGCTCAAGGACCGGGTTATGCGGCGTCACAGTCGTCGGTCGTGGGCAGCGTGTACTTTGTTCCTAATTATTGATATTACCGTTACCACTTTAGTGATCACGCGGTAATGTGGACCAAGCAATGACCTTCTAGGCACTCTATGCTACAATTTGATAGAACGATTGCTGGTGTCTGTATGTCCTTCATACAGACACGTTTTGTTGTAGTGGTATGGAATGTCTACGTGGCCCAAATCATCACGGACCAACGGAGGAGATAGGATGAAGAAACGAGCAGCGTTTGCTTCAGTTGGATGCATGATTGCTTGTATTGTAGCGTTGTCTGGGTGTGGACAAACTAATACTGCGTCTTCGAACAATAGCACAAATTCGAAAGTGACGGCTAAGTTGACCAATCCAAACGAGACGGCTGTTACACACGGCAACAACCTTATAACGGGATCGAAAACCATTGCCGGGAAGGCTAATCAACAGCATCTGGTCCAAATTGCGCAAAAGGATGTTAAAAGCTACAAAGCGCAGTTGACGGCGGCACAAAGCGCGCTAATGAATGGCGATGCGAGTACGGCTATTACGTATTATAAACGGGCAGCCGCGTTGCAGCCGAACTCGGGTGAGGCATTAACGGCAATTGGGAATGTGTATCGCATTCTGAAGAACGATGTAAAGTCTGCAATCCCATATTACGAGCAGTCCACCAAGGTTGATCCGAGTTACGCGTTTGGCTGGTATCAACTGGCCGCAGCAGAAGCCAAGTTAGGAGATGTATCAGCCGCAAAATCGGTGATTGAGACAGGATTGAAAAAGGTCAAATCGTCCGATCCGGCCTATGCTACCTTACAATCTGAACTACAAACTTTAGAAGGCGGCCAATCCGCAAGTAAAGCGAATAGCAGCAAGTGATGTTCGCGTGATCGAAGCTTTGCCCTAACTGCATGTAACCGATGTGGTTAGGGCAATCTATATTTCGGTGTGGAATGATTAACCAGAACCCCCGTACTCTCCTCCCTACTCTCGAAATCTAGTTGTAGGCCGGTCAAAAGCAAACCATGCGAAAGTATGGGACGCAAAGCTAGAGGGGCTTCATCCAGGTGGATGATGCCAGCCAGTTGCCCGCTTGGGCCCAATGACCGCCAATCGACCTTTTCGGGAGGATTTCAGACATGGGCCGCTTTACAAAGAAATCTATGATGTCTATCGGAGCTGCAGCGATTGTCATTGCTTCTGCCACATCGGTCGCATACGCCGCAACGCGGGGTGACGTACATCGCGCGCATCCCGGACATGGACAAGGCTGGACATGGTCGGCGGACACCGATGCCAACGCTACATCAAATGTCATCGTCGGAAATTCCACGGCAAGCGTCTCTACGAGTGCCAACACCACGGCGAATACGAGTGGAGATGACGCACATGGCCACGGCAAGTGGCAAGCTAAAGATGACAAGCGGGATGCAAAGGATCAGCAGAAAAAGCGTGATGACGATAAGCAACCCGTGATTCTGATGCAGGCTGCAAACCGGCTGACGGCGGAGACGAATGTGAAGATTGCCCAGGCGCATGGGCAGCTTGAGCGTGCCATTGCCAAAGCGAAAGGCAATCAAGCAGCCATCACGGCGGCTATTGCCACGTATGAAGCACAGGTGCAACAAGCGCTCGCGCAACTCGAAGCCAATTGGAGCAAGGTGGAAGGTACCGCTCAGGCGTCTGGCAGCACAAACACAACTGGCGGCGTGACAGTCAGCACATCAAATAGCACGAGCAACGCAACCACGTCTACGAGCAACAACACGAGCACCACAAGCAATACGACGGCGAACAGCACAGGTGGCGTAACGGTGACCACGACCAACTCGACAGGCAACACCGCCACCAATGCGACGGACGCGTCAAATGGCACAGGCAACTCAGCAGGTTGATGGATAGTCACAACTGAATGTCATGTGGATGACTTGGCACTGACTCTTCCCTATCACAACAACCATGACCTCACCCGCACAGGCGGGTGGGGTTTTGTTATGATGAAGGACGCATGAGGAAAGAGCGTCGTCCAAGTAAAAGAGAAGGGTATGGTGCAGGCGATGGCATTGATTGATGCAGCGCGCAACATGCTGGTAAATGCGATGGGGTTGCAGGCGGGCGAAACGTTAGTGATTGTCTCAGATGGAACACGGGACGCGATTTGCCGCAGTTTATGGCAGGCCGGGAAGGATATCGGTGCGGAATCCATCCTTGTGGAGATGGAGCCGCGCGCGAAAAACGGAGCAGAGCCGCCGGCGGCGGTTGCGGCAGCCATGGCTGCGGCGGATGTGGTGGTCTGCCCGACATGGAAATCACTCACGCATACGCAGGCGCGAAAACGGGCCTCCGACGCGGGGGCGCGCGTGGCCACGATGCCGGGCGTGACGGAGGATATGTTTGAACACGGCCCGATGACGGCAGACTTTTCCGCGGTCGCCGCATTGACGCATAAGGTGGCCGAGCGGCTGACGAGGGCGCGGGTGGCACGGATCGAAAAAGACGGTGCGGTGTTCACCTGTTCTTTGGCGGGCAGGCACGGCATTGCGAGCACGGGTGTCTATCGCAATCCAGGGGAAGCAGGGAATGCACCATCCGGCGAGGCGTATCTCGCGCCGGTGGAAGGGACGGCGACAGGGGAGTTGGTCGTGGACGGATCGCTGGCGGGCATCGGGCTTGTGCAGACGCCGGTGCGCCTTACCGTGCGCGAGGGGTTGCTTGTCGCGGCGGAGGGTGAGCGCGCGGACGAGTGGCTTACGATGCTCGGAGACACGCCCGCTGCCCGAAACGTCGCGGAACTGGGTATCGGCACGAATGATAAAGCGCGGCTGACGGGTGTGATTCTTGAAGATGAAAAGGCCTTAGGCACGGTGCATGTGGCCTTTGGCAGCAACGCGACGTTTGGCGGCACTGTGGAAGCGGGAGTGCACTTGGATGTCGTCATGCTGGCGCCGACGCTGTATCTCGACGACGAACTGGTGATGAAAAACGGAAAACTGCTTGTGTGAGACATGACCTTGCGGATTATGGTATGAGGCGAGTGGTGCCGAGCCTCGTGCGCCAGCTACAATCGCCCCATCTCGTCTGTGGTCTCATAAGACGCATGGGGCGCCGCTTGTCCCAAACGCTGCTGCACGATGAAGACCATGACGGCCATCGCGCACGCGCCCATCGCCACCCAGAGAATCGGGGGGAGGCCAGCGTGATCGAACAAGGTGCCAAAGAGTATGGGGCCAATGAGGCGGCCGCCGCTGCCGATGCCTCCGGCTACGCCGAGATAAAAGGCGGCATGCTCTCGTGCGGTCGTGGTGACGAGCGCGGGGATGGTGGGGGCGATAAGCATTTCGCCGAGCGTGGCAACCACCATGCCCACCATGAGCAACGCATAGGTCGCGTGGGTCGCCAAAATGAGCGCATAGGCACAGCCATAGAGGATAGCGCTTGCAGTGAGCCGCGACGCGAGGGATTGTGTGAGCCGCCGATTGATGAAGCTGGTCACCGGCTGCCCGACGAGGATGACAATCCCGTTCACGGTCCACAGCAGGCTGTACGAAGCGGGCGATTGCCCTGCCTGATTTAAGTAGGGGGCGACACCGGAGTTCCAAGCGGACGTCGCCAAGTTCACGAGCATGGAACCGATGCCGACAAACGCGTACAAATGGTACCGTGTAAGCAGCAGGATGGGGCTTTGCTGGCGTGTAGCGCCAAAACCCGCCTGCCAATCCGCCAACTCGTCGTTGGAGAAGCGGCGCATAAATACGGCCAGAAAGCCGGCAAACATCAGCGTGGATAGGCCATTGATGAGAAACGTAAAGGAAAAGGAGATGGACGCAAGAATCCCTGCGAGCGTCGTGCCGATGGCCACACCCACGTTGTTGCTGACGTACATGACGTTGAAAAGCCGCGTGCTCACCGCCCGCCACCTTTGGCCGACGAAGCCGTTGACTGCGGGCATCGTGATGGCAACGAGAAAGGCGTTGACGGTCATGGCGGTGACATAGGATGGCCAGGTGCGCGCGAAGATGATGCTCCACTGCGCACAGCCGGTCAACACGAGCGAGCCGATGATGAGCTTGCGGGGGCCAAGGCGAGCGTAAAGCGCCCCGCCCATCACCTGGCCGACGATGGTAGCCAGCGATTGAAAGAACAGTGCAATGCCGGCATCTGCATAATTGCGGTGTAAAACATTGTGCACATAAATAGTTGTCAGGGGCCAGATGAGGGCACTGCCCATCGAATTGAATAGACTGGCAAGGACAAACGCATAGGACTCTTTCGGAAGAGGCTGTGCGTGGGTCTGGCTGTGTGAACGATTCATGCGTGTGGGCTCCCACTTACAGGATTGACACCCCGTCTTGTCTCATGGGCGCCAGATTCCAAGTTAGCGTTTGTTTACAGTAAGCGCAATGGGTCATAGGACCTATGTATCTGGCTTTGCTGGATTACCCAGGCTGCGCATAACGGAAAGATGTGACGGGCGTGGATATGGGTAGATGTGACTTCGCGGCGGGCTAGTAGTGATATAATTGGTTAAGAATGGGGGGCTCTACAGTGCATCATCTTCTTAAGCAACAATATGACCTGATTCGTTCCACAAGAGAGGCGTTGTTTGTCTTTTTAGAATCCATTCCGTTGCGAGATTTGCAGGCTCCAGTTTCCGGGTTCGGGAGCGGAAGCATCATAAAAACGTATATTCATGTCGCAGATTGCTACCTGTATTGGCTAGGTGCATTTGCATTACGGCAGCATGATTTTTCTTTCGCGTCGGATCATGAGGTGACAAACTCGGACGTTCAAAGGGTTCGTGATCGCTTCGAACTCGTGAATGAAACGGTTGACCATTTTTTGCAAGTCTATCATTCCAAGTGGGATGCACACGTGCAAAATCACGTTCGATGGCAAGAGACCCCGATAACAACCACGCCGTTATGGCTGCTGACGCATACGGAAACGCATGAGTTCCATCACAAAGGCCAAATTGTGGCGATGGCTCGACAACTTGGTTACGTCCCTCCAGATACAGATTTGGTTTTGGGATAGAGTGCGCGAATGATGAGTCATAAAGGCCCTCGAAAAGGTTGGCTTTCGTGATGAGGGGTTCTCGGAATATGATCTCAACATCAATGGGACATGGGAACACCATAACATTTACAGCGTTACCCGCGAATATTGGGGCTCTTAGCTTAGGACGTTTATAGGGTTGGTTTACTGCACGTAAGGGCCGCATACACAAGTAAGGCATTTCCTGAAGTTTGGTGCTAGAGGAAGAGCCGTACATCGTGGGAGCCGCATATGTGTAGGCCGGAAAAATGGCCCATACGTTGGGATGTTGCGTGTTTGCGCCTATTTCTAGCGTTTACGGTGGATTGACACCCTCGTTGCCGCCAGCCTATAGTGATTATATGAAACCGATTTCATATGACTTCCGCAGACTGTGCATATCCATGAGTTTGCGAGGAACGGAGTAAGAGACACCGAGAGGGTGAATGTCCGATGAAGGATAGCCGTCGGCGGCCGACCATCGCGGATGTCGCGAAAGCAGCGGGCGTATCAAAGACAACCGTGTCTCGCTTTCTCAGCGATCAAGCCGAATACATCGCTGAGGAAACCTATCGCAAGATTGAGCAGGCCATTCAAGGCTTAAACTACGAGCCAAGCCAAATGGCACGCGGGTTAAAGGCCAAGCAGAGCAGGCTCATTGGCATCATCGTCGCGGACATCGCCAATCCGTTTACGACAGCCATCCTCCGCGGAACCGAGGACGTCTGCCACAAACACCACTACAGCTTGCTCGTGTGCAACTCGGACAATGATCCCACCAAAGAGCAAAACTATATCCGTACGCTTCGCTCACACCATATCGATGGTCTCATCCTTCATACGACGGGGTACAACCAAAGCATGCTACTCGCCTTGCAAAAGGAAAAAACGCCCGTCGTACTCCTGGATCGCGAAGTAAACGGAATGCATGTCGATCTCGTCGGCATGGACAATACCCAAGCGACATATGATGCTCTAGATTACCTCGTTCGCCAAGGGTATCACAGCATTGCCTATGTGACAGCGCCCACCGCCGACATCAGCACGCGCATTGAACGAGTGCAAGCCTTCCACTCATTTATTGCAGAGCGCCATGTAGGGGAGGAGAGCGCCGTCTTCCAAGTTG
The DNA here is from genome assembly GCF_027923525.1 of Alicyclobacillus hesperidum subsp. aegles. Lineage (NCBI taxonomy): Bacteria > Bacillati > Bacillota > Bacilli > Caryophanales > Alicyclobacillaceae > Alicyclobacillus > Alicyclobacillus hesperidum. Next base: position 222,027 of record NZ_BSBJ01000049.1, read on the forward strand.
TCGACGACTCGTCATTGCTTGATTTCCTTCAAGCATTTGTCAGTCGTAAGACGGCGACTGCCAAGGCCGTCTTTACGGGCAACGCCGTGATATTGCTTAAGGCGGCATTAGCCATACAGAGTCTCGGCTACCGCATTCCAGATGACATCGCGCTCATCAGTTTTGATGACCCAGACTGGGCGCAAATTGTGGGGATCAGCACCATATCGCAGTCCGCCTACGAGATGGGCGTGACGGCCGCAGATCGCCTGATTGCGCGGCTCGCTGGAGATGCGGGGGAGCCACGGCGCTTTTACGTAGCGGCCACGCTACAGGAGAGAGCTTCAACTCCGAAGGTTGCCACGGGGCAGTCCATGCGCACGCACTCGTCAAATAGGCAGGCAATCCATAGCGAATGAGTTTCTCGCGCCAGTGTGGAACCGATACCATATGCCATCTCGCTATACACGGCCGCTTCTGGATGTACGCGAAACGCTTAAAGGGGGTGAGTCAGCATTCGATTCGCGCATGCTCGAAGATGTGGAACATGTCACGCAATCAGCGCATGCCAAGTGCAGGGGTGAATCATCTTTCAAGAAGGAGAGATGTACATGGAGCAACAGTCGCTGCCAGGCTCAAGGTGGTCCCGGCTCATTCCGGTGATTTTCATCACGTACAGCCTGGCGTACCTCGATAGGTCAAACTATGGATTGGGTGCGGCGGGTGGATTAAAGCAGGCCTTGCATATGAACGCGGCATCGTCATCTTTATTGGCATCCCTATTTTTTCTCGGGTATTTTTTCTTTCAAGTACCAGGTGCGCACTATGCAAAGAAGTACAGCGCAAAAAGACTGGTATTTTGGGCACTCATTTTGTGGGGCATCTTCGCTTCGTTGCAAGGCGTGATCACCAATCTGCCGTTGCTCTACGTAGACCGATTTTTGCTCGGCGTTGTTGAAAGCGTTGTCATGCCCGCGATGCTGATCTTCATCAGTCATTGGTTTACAAATGGTGAACGATCACGCGCAAATACGTTCTTAATCCTTGGCAATCCCATCACGGTCTTATGGATGTCGGTCATTTCGGGATATCTGATTCAATGGTTTCATTGGCAGGGCATGTTTGTGATTGAAGGCGTGCCCTCCATCATATGGGCGTTTATTTGGTGGGCAGTGGTCAAAGACAAACCAGAAGAGTCCAGGTGGCTGAGTGCGGCGGAGAAGCAGGCTGTCGCGGCAGCGCTTGCGGCGGAACAAGCAGGCATCACCCCTGTGCGGAACTATCGCGAGGCGTTCACCTCCCGACCCGTTGTCTTGCTCAGTCTGCAATATTTCTTCTGGAGCATCGGCGTCTACGGCTTCGTTCTCTGGTTGCCGTCGATGATTAAGGCGGCTTCGCATGTGGGCATCGTAAGCACCGGTTGGTTATCTTCCGTTCCGTATCTACTTGCCGCCATTTTGATGATGATAACGTCATTTCTGACGGATCGCCGGCCGAGTACCCGCAAGGCGTACGTCTGGGTTTCCTTGCTCGTCGGCGCGGTGGCCTTTTACCTGTCCTACGTTTCCGGGTCTGGGCATTTCACCACTTCCTTCATTCTTCTTGTCATCGCCGGCGGCGCCATGTACGCACCGTACGGTCCGTTTTTCGCAATTGTTCCCGACCTTTTACCGAGCAATGTCGCGGGCGTCGCCATGGCGCTCATCAACTGCATGGGGGCCTTGGGCTCGTTCGTGGGATCCTATTTCGTTGGTTACCTGAACAACGTAACAGGCGGGCCGAATGCATCCTACATCTTCATGGCACTGTCGTTGGTCGTTGCCGTCCTGTTGACGATGGCGGTTCGCGCTCGCAAACCAGGTGCGGGCATCGAGCAAACCATGCCGGGACAGCAGATTTCTAAATAGGTAGAGCTGCCTAGCAAAAGGTGGATTGCGCAAACAATAAGGTGCGAAAGGGCTACCCCAAGGCCGAAAAACGCTGGAACGGGGTAGCCTTTTTGTGTGAGCCTGCGAAAATCGCGGCTATGTGTTCTGGCACTTTGAGTGATTAGGCGAGAAACGCCTTCTCACGCAGGCGGCCAATCTCCGCCGCGTGCCAATCAAGGCGCTTTTCCGTTAGGGCGTATGCCCCGTCCATTCGCTTCAAGGTTTGTTGCACGGTTTGCATGTCACGAGTCAAGGTGGCCACGTTACCATCGAGGTTGTAGACTTGTTTACTAAGATTGGTAACTGTGTTTGTAAGGCCGTCCATCCGAACAGTGAGATCATCGACGCGAACGGTGAGCTGATCCATCCGAACAGTGAGATCATCGACGCGTTCGGTGAGCTGATCCATCCGAACAGTGAGATCATCGACGCGAACGGTGAGCTGATCCATCCGAACGGTGAGACCATCGACACGTTCGGTGAGCTGATCCACGCGAACGGTGAGACCATCGACGCGTTCGGTGAGTTGGTCCACGCGGACAGTGAGATCATCGACGCGTTCGGTGAGCTGGTCCACGCGGACAGTAAGATCATCGACGCGTTCGGTGAGACGATCCACGCGAACAGTGAGATCATCCACGCGAACAGTAAGATCATCGACGCGATCCGTCAAATGATCCACCTTGTTGGACAATTGCTGAAACTGCACTGTCAGATCTGCTTTCGTATTTCCAACAAGGTGAATCAGGTCCTCTATCATGCGCTCCATTCGATCAAAGCGCTCTTCCATCATAGATCCTCACTTCCTGTACAATGGCGTTTCGTTTGCTTGCCGCTCATCTTAGACGATGCCTTGCTCCTTGACCAGCCAATATTGTGTGATTTCTTTAGATCTTGTAGATCCTATCGCGCACTGTAACGTGGACGGATGCTTAGTTTCGCTAGCCACTGGCATTGTTGCCGTCTCTTCTGACTTGTCATAGGGCGTAGATGGGAGTAAGATGGCCTGAGGAAAACGCCGCGAAATGCGGTTTTCAGCCTTGACGACAGCACAGAATGGGAAACGGAGGGGTTGGCGTGTTTCGCACGATGATGAAGTCGAAGATCCATCGCGCGACGGTGACGCAGACAAACCTCAATTATGTCGGTAGTATCACCATCGACACGCAGCTCATGGAAGCTGCTGATTTATTGGAAAATGAGCGTGTGCAAGTGGTCAATATTAACACGGGCGCGCGCTTTGACACATATGTCATTCCAGGCGATGCGGGGACGGGCGTCATTGGCTTAAACGGCGCGGCGGCACGTTTGGCAGAGCCAGGGGATTTGGTCATCATCATTTCGTATGCGATGTACGAAAATGCGGATGCTCTGCAGCATGAGCCAACTGTGGTACTGGTCGATGAAAACAATCGCATACAATTGCATTTGGACAGCGAGGCAGAGGAAAATCGGCGCTTGGCCGAAGCTCGGACGTAACAGGTGCAAACGGGCCAGTGACTGGGTGAAGTGGAAGGGCATCCCGAAGGGGTGCCCTTTTTTTAATAGAGCATTGACCAGGTATGGTCTTACATAATGGAGAGAGGCGGCGAGAGGCGGTTGGCAAATCAGGTGCGATTGGGGATTGTTGGATGTGGTGTCATAGGAAGCGGCGTGTTGCGAGTGCTGGCGGATCGGAAAGGGGCGTGGGAAGGCGTACAACTAGCGGCCACGCACATCGCCGTAAGGCATCTAGAGCGCCCGCGACCAGAGTATGTACCGCGCCACCTGTTGACAGATGACTGGCGGATCGTCTGCGAGGCAGACGACGTCGATATCGTGATCGAGGTCATGGGCGGGATTGACGTGGCGCATGATGTCGTGCGACACGCGCTCGAAAATGGCAAATCCGTCGTGACGGCGAACAAGGCCCTGATGGCCCTCTACGGCGAGGAATTGCGCGATCTCGCGAGCAAGCGCGGTCTGTTCTTGCGCCACGAAGCGAGTGTGCTTGGCGGCATTCCGGTCTTGCACACTTTGCATACATACTTCGAACTCAATCGCGTGCAATCCTTGCGTGGGATTGTCAACGGCACCTGCAACTACATCCTGACGCGCATGTGGGAGACGGGGGCGCCGTTTGCCGAGGCGTTGCAGGAAGCGCAGGCCTTGGGCTATGCGGAACCGGACCCGGCGGCGGACGTCGAGGGCTTCGACGCCTACTACAAGTTGCAAATTCTCCTGCAGGCACTGCGTGTGGATACGCATTTGTTGCAAACCGAATTCGTCGCGGACGGTCAGCCTTTCGTTGGGGCGGCAAACAGCGGAAAACCTTTGGCGACATTGACCAAGCCGCGGCGTGGCATCGATAACGTCGATGCGGCACAAATCGAAGCGGCAAGACGGGCTGGTGCCAAGGTCAAGCACGTTGCGTCGGCGGTCTGGGGAGAGGATGGCATCGTCCATTGCACGGTTGGCCTGCAGGTGCTGCAGCCGGACGATCCGCTCTATTTCGTCGATGGCGTGAACAACGCGATTGCCATCACTGGGGACGTGGTGGGCACCATCACCTTGATTGGCCCTGGGGCTGGAGCCTTGCCAACGGCGAGTGCCGTGTTGGAAGACGTGCTGCAAATCGTGCGCGAATCCGCAGACAAGGGCTGAAAGGCGATAGGAGTCGGTAAATCCCAGTGGCAGTCGTGCAGGAAATGACCAGTTTGACACAGAATTACCCTACCAATCAAATTACGTAGCAGATTGCGTCTGAAGGTTATGTCCTTTGGACCATCTCGAGAAGGTAGGCATTCTTTGTGAAGACAGCTCGTTCTTTTTGGACTTCCCTGGTGGTTTCAGGACTTCTTGTGGCAACACCCATGGCTGCGACCGTCTCGGCCAAAACGGTATCTCCGCACACGGTGCAACATCGCGTAGCAGGTACACACGCGGCGAAGCCGTCAGCGAAGCGCGCGGCCGGCAAGGCGGTGCAGAAGGCTCCGACCAAGGCCGCTCTCGTAAAAACCAACGCGCTCGCGCACGGACATGTGCGCGCGCTCATTGGTGGCAAGCAGTACGACGCCATTGCGGTTGGCGATACGACGTATGTCGCGCTAAGCGGCATGGCGGCCATGAAAACGCCCTATGAAGACCTGGGCGGTGGCAAAATTGCGGTGACCGGCGGCTACGTGCAGGGCGTCGTCTACGGGGGCACCACGTATGTCCCTTGGCAAAAGCTTGCCGCGAAGGTGAAGGCTACGCCTCTTAAGGGCGGCGGGTTCACATTTAGCAGCTTGCCCGTCAACCATCATTATCAAATCGAGATCGATACCCAGAATACGACAGTGGGAAGCCCTGCTCCGCTGCAAATTGCGACCTTGGACGGGATGAACACTGTACCTAACCAGAACATCACCATCACGACGACTGGTTTTAGCACATTGACGCCTTCCAGCGGCAGCACGACCTTGCATACAGCGACCGATTACTCGGGCATGTGGTTCAACGGCGTCGAAGATAACACGGCGGAAACGGCGTATGTCACGGTATCCTGGGTTGATCCGGCGGGGAAGACGGTGCAGCAGACGGCGGCGGTGAAGTTTGCACCGGCTGCATCGAGTCAAACGGCTGCGCCACAGGCCGCAGGTGAGACGTTGCTCGCCTCGGTGCCCATCACGACTTTCCAAAACGGCGTCTTTTTTAACGCTAGTAGTGGCAAGGACAATCTGACCCTGCAACTGGACACCGGCGCCTATGAACCGCTGTTCACGGCGGCCGATGCTAAACTGTTGCACCTGCCCAACCTCGGTAGCATTGCTGTGTCTGGCATTGGTGGCCAAGATCAGGCATATATGAGCGAGGTTTCGCTCGACATCGGCGGGCAGCACTTCGCCGACATTCCCTGCATTGTCGATCCAAGCTATACCGGCATCTCGCTGCTCGGATTCGGCTTCTTTCAAGCGAACGGGTACGACTTGTTCGTCTCGCAAAAATACAATATGTTGTCCATCTTTCATTGATCGATAAGCAACCGCCATCTGGCCGCCGCGGCGGCCGGATTGGCTTCCTATTGCATCCGGTTAAGGGGTGAAGGCCGGTGGCGCGCAAACGAATGGGTGAAATTCTCGTCGAGGCGGGTTTGTTGACGCCAGAGCAATTGCAAAAGGCCTTGGCGGATCAGCGCGAGTCGCAGTCTCGCCTTGGCGATGTGCTGATCAACAATGGCTATATCAGCGAAAGCCAACTTGTCGAGGTACTCGAATTTCAGCTCGGCATTCCCCATGTCGTGCTCAGCAACATGCGGATCGATCCCGCTGTTTTACATCTGGTCCCCGAACGGCTGGTCGAATCGTATCAAGTCATTCCCTACCGCAAAAGTGGCAATCGGCTGTATGTCGCGATGGCAGATCCGCTCGATTACTATGCCATCGACGATTTGCGGATGACGACCAACCTCACCATCGAGCCTTCCATTGCGACGCGACACGATATCCAAGGTGCGATTCGCAAGTATTATCACCTGCAAGAGACATTTGACGAGGCCGTGCGCAGGGCGCAACCGGAGCCGACTCCTGCCGCAGCCGAACCGGATCCGATGCGCAGCGATTCGCCCGTCGTACGCATGTTGAATCAGATCCTCGTCGAGGCTGCCGCTGCGGGCGCGAGCGACGTCCATCTCGATCCACAGGCCGACGGCGTTCGCGTGCGCTACCGGATCGACGGCTTTTTGCGGACGGAGCGAGTGGTGCCACGGCACCTGCAGAGCGCTTTGACGGCGCGCGTCAAGGTATTGGCCCAATTGAACATCGCGGAACAGCGGTTGCCACAGGACGGGCGCTTTGAGCTTGAGGAGAGCGGTTACAAACTCGATGTGCGCGTGGCGACGATGCCGACGGCGCATGGTGAAAAGGTTGTCATGCGCGTCTTCGATCTCTCAGGCCAAACGTTCGAATTGCAGAAGTTGGACTTCTCGCGTGAGCATCTTGCAGCGTTTGAACGGATGCTCGCACGGCCGCATGGCGCCATTTTCATCACCGGCCCCACCGGATCAGGCAAGACGTCGACGCTATATGCGGCGCTTAAAGGCTTGGCCACGCCCGAGATGAACGTGATCACGATTGAGGACCCGATTGAATACCAACTGGATGGCGTCAATCAGGTGCAGGTCAACATGGCGGCGGGTTTGACGTTTGCGCGCGGCTTGCGCGCCTTGTTGCGCCAGGATCCGGATATTGTGATGATTGGCGAAATCCGCGACGAAGAAACCGCGGAAATTGCTCTGCGCGCGGCCGTGACCGGGCATCTCGTGCTTTCGACTTTGCACACCAACGATGCGGTGAGCACCGTCACTCGGCTGCTTGACATGGGGGTTGCGCCGTATATGATTGCCTCGGCGTTGACCGGGGTCGTCGCGCAGCGCCTGGTTCGCCGCGTCTGTCCGCGCTGCCAGCAACCGTACCGACCGACGCCGATGGAGGAAAAGCTCTTGGCGCATTACGGAATGTCTCATGATGGACTCGTCGCAGGCCGCGGCTGTCCCGCCTGTGGCAATACAGGCTTTCGCGGCCGCATGGCGATTCATGAGGTGTTGGAGGCGGACGACGAGACGACGGGCCTCATCTTGACAGCACAATCCGCCGATGATTACAGGCAACGTTTGCGCGAGCGGGGGATGACGACGATGCTCGAAGACGGGCTGGCGAAGGCGGCTCAGGGCCTGACCACGGTGCAGGAAGTGCTGCGGGTGACGGCCGCCGAGGGAGCACTGGAATTCGTTTGATTCGGTCGTAGGTTGAGGAGAGAACGAAGTTGGGTGTGTATCAGTACGAGGCGATGGCTGTTCGGGGTAAGCGATCGCAGGGGCGCATCGAGGCCGAAGACGAGGCGGCGGCTGTGCGCCAGTTGAGCGAGCAGGGCTTGTATGTCGTCGAGCTACGGCCGGTCGACGAATCGATCTGGACGCGCGAGATCAACGTCGATTTAGGGCTTTTTAGCGGCGTGAAGCGGGAACAGTTTGTCCCGTTCTGCCGGCAGTTTGCGACGTTGGTGCGCGCAGGGGTTCCCTTGGTCAATGCGCTTGAGGTGCTTCACGAACAGACGGAAAAGGGCGTCTTAAAAAGCGCCATTGCCCAGGTTGGGGCAAGCGTTCGCGACGGGCGGCCCCTTTGGGAGAGTCTGGCGGAGTATCCACGCGTTTTTCCGGCTTTGTTTGTGCAGATGGTGCGGGCGGGCGAGGCAAGCGGTACGCTTGACGAGGTACTTGAGAATACGGCGGGGTACCAGGAACGTCAGCGGGAGACGGTGGAGAAGATCCGCTCTGCGATGATCTACCCCATCGTGGTAGCCGTAATGGCCGTTTTCGTCTCGATTTTCTTGCTGCTACGCGTCATCCCGACGTTTGTCACAGTGTTTGCGGCGCAACACCTGCAACTGCCCTGGCCGACGCGAGTGGTGCTTGGTGCTTCGAGTCTGGTCTCGCATAGGTGGTATATCGGCCTCAGCGTGTTTGTGGTGCTGGTGGCCGCCGTTCTGTTTGTCAACCGACATGGTCCGAGTTTGTACTGGCGGGATCGGCTGCTGTTGCGCGTGCCCGTGTTTGGGCAGTTGTTTGAAAAGCGAGCCATGGCACAGGTCTCGCGAACTCTGGCAATGCTCTTTCATGCGGCACTGCCGGCTCTACAAGCTATCGCGCTCTCTGCCGATGCAGTCGGCAACCGCTATGTGGCCAGGGCCTTGCGCCAGGTTCGGGACGCTTTGGGCGATGGCGGATCGCTCTCTGGGGCGCTTCGTGAAACGGGGGCGTTTTCTCCGATGATGGTGCAGATGGTGCGGGTTGGCGAGACAACGGGGCAGCTCGACGAGATGCTCGGGAAGGTCGCAGACTTTTACGAATCGGAACTTGCGATGTTTGTGGACAGGTTGAAACAGCTCATGGAGCCGCTTTTAACCGCTTTGTTGGCTGGGGTTGTTGGCATCATCGTCCTGGCGGCGCTGTTGCCAATGTTCTCGCTATATCAAGGCATGAGCAGTGCGACGGGCATGTGACACCCTGAGCTGAATTCGGTGGAGAAACGCATACGAACATAGTGTACAATTCTTTTCTTTGCAATTTATAATAGAGACACGGACGTTCAGGATTTGCTTGGATATAGAGGAAACAGCGCGTCCAACGAGGGTGTGAAAGGGAGAGTGTTCATGCAAGCATTAAAGGACAAGCTACAAAACCTATTGAAAAAACTAAAAGAACAGCAAGGCGTCACGTTGATTGAGCTACTTGCCGTCGTCGTCATTCTGGCCATTCTGGCGGCCGTGGGCGTACCTGTCGTCATGGGTCAGATCAATAAGGCGCGCGTGGCAACGGATAAAGCGAACGAACAAATGATTGCCGACGCTTTGCAGCGGGCAGAGTTTGATTATCAGTCCAACTCGGCAAATGGCGGGGCGTTGGCGATTAACTCGACAGGCAATTTGACGAGTTCGCCAGGTGGTGCGACCTTGGCGCCGGCCAATTCCGCGGCCAATGGATCCAGCTTTGTTTCCGATTTGCTGACAAATGGACTGAATAACTCAACGGGCGGCGGTTATATCAACTCTCTGCCTGCTCCTCAGTCGCAAAAAGGAAGTTTTGCCATCGTGAACGCCCAACCACCGGCAAATAGTACCGTACCGTATGTCACCTTCACATACCCCAACAGCACCAATGGAACAACTGGGACCTACTACGTCACCATTCAGTAATTTGGACGTTTGACATGTCGACTAGGGCAAAGCTCCCGCAAGGGGGCTTTCTCTATATTCGGGGTAAGACGACGATTGAGCGAAGTCCCTGGGGGGTGATGGGCGTGCATGGCATCCGCGGCGTATGGTTGCGGCGAGCAGGGCGTCGCGATGGGCAAGCGGGCCTGACCCTGATTGAGGTCATGGCATCGGTCGCGATTATCGCGCTTGCTGGGACTGCAGCACTGCTTGCCATTGGCGGTGCGCAGGCGGGATCGCTCAAAATGGCGCAGTATGATCAGGCTTTGGGACTGGCCACAACAATCGCCGAGGAAATCAAGGACAGGCCGCAAAACATCATTGGCTGGGTCATCGAAGTTCCGGGTGATGCACTTGGCAACGAGTCGCAGTCGTCCATCGTCCTCATTGTACCGCCGCCTGGGATCACGTTCTCTTGGACCTATCCGCTGTACAACGGCTTTCGGTGTACTATCTCTTCGAGCGCCACGAATAATGCTGCAAGCGTGGACTACAAGGTGCAAGTGCAGACGCCGCAGGGGCTCACCGCCACCGTAACTGCACCCGTACTACCTTCGTCGTGAGGAGATGTGCGGTGATGACGATGCAAACGCATAAAAGAAGCGGTGAGGCAGGGCTCACCTTGATCGAGCTGCTGGCGTCTATCGCCATCGCGGCGATGGTGGCGGGAATTCTCGTCAACCTCGTGTGGATGCTTGCAGTGCGGGCGCAGCGACTGACCAGCTTCAACGCCGCACAAGAAAAGGTCCTCACGGTCAATCACGCGCTGAATCGCATGTTGCGCAGTTCTGATTTCGTGCAGATGCAGTTTAGCGGCAATCCAGCTTCCTCCTCAGCGGTCGTCGTCCTTTGGCTTTACCGGGGAGGCTATCCGACGACCGCGGCTGTCGATGCGGATAGGCCCTGGATGTACAACACGACGACCGTGGTTCCCACGGTCTCCGGAGGACAAACTGCACAAGCGGCCATTGTCGGGGCAACTTGTTTCAAGGTATTCGAGTTTATCCAACGATCCGCCTCCTCATGGGACGTGTACAGCGTAAACGCGAACAATGCTCAAGCGCAGAACCAAACACCGCCTGCGGTCAATGGGACGCCGCTCGCAAGTGGAGTGGACATCGAATGGATGTTCCCGGTCCTCTACCCGCAGGGAAGTGGCACCGACTTTTCCTGGACGAACTATATTCTTGGGTTTTTGCATCCGTCCACCATCTCGTCCGGTACTTTTGTCAACAGTTTCATCATGCGATTGTCAGCGCCGTATCAAAGCAGCACAGGGCAAACGCTGACCTATGATCTGGCGAGTGGCTACCACGATGCGGATGTCCGCTGATGGAGGAGCGTGAAGCGCGTGTGGCGAAATGAAATACGGGCGAGGCAATCCGTGTCGATTTCCGCAGAGTCAGGATTTACGTTGGTTTGGTCCGTCGTCTTGGTCGTGCTTTTGGCCACCGTGGTGTCTGGCGCCATCGCGTGGACGGATTATGCCTTGCATACAGGGGGACGCACGATGGTCAGCGAGGTTGCCGCGCAATATCAAGCGGACAATCAAGTGGAATCCAGCTTCAATCAAATGGAATCTATCATTCAAAACATATTGCAACCACAAAAGTTCATTTCTCCGGCTGCGGCGAATCTCGCGGTGCAGACAGGCGTGATCGGCGCCCTTAAGGTACAAGGATACCCTTCCGTCTATTTGGGGTCTTACTTGGATGGACAAGGCGTGCTGCATGAGATGGTGCGGTCGACGCTGAGCGGTTCCTCATTGATCCTGGATATTCAGTTGCAACAGCAATCGCAGAAAGGGCCAAGCTCTTTGTTTTATACATATTCTTCCGTGCGTGCGGTGTAGGTGGGTGATGTTGGTGGCTTTGCGTGGCAAAAGCGTGTCGATTGGCGTCGAAGTGAGTGACACGAGCGTTCGCGTTGCGGAATTGGAGTGGGCGAAGGGGCCTCGTTTGCGCCGTCTTGAGACCTATGAACTCGATGGTGAACCTGGCAGCACTGCCTCCGACCTTGATCTCGCGGCGTGGCAAGGCGTTTGGCAACGCGTGTTCCCACCAAGCGGGCGCAAGAAGCGGCAGTTGCACGTCGCGGTTCCGAACCGCTGGACGGTCATCCGCCAGTTGGGATTGCCGGACTTCTCCGATGAGGAATTGCGAAGCGTGATCGAATTCCAGTTGCAACACAATATCCACCTGCCCTTCGACGAGGTTACGTTTGATTTTGTGCGTTGCCCACGGGAAGAGGCGGCAGGTGAGGCCGGGGCGGATGCGGAGACGAGTCTCATCCTGGTCGCGGCGGACAAACAGTTGGTCGCGCCGCTTGTGGAATCCCTTCGCCATAGCGGTGTTCGTCCCGTTTCCGTCGACATCCATCCGCTGGCCGTGTATCGCCTATTGCGCAGATTTCATGGCGGCTTGCCACAGACGTTTCTCTTCATGGAAGTCGACGGCGATGTTGCAGATATGCATGTCTTCCATCAAGGGCTGCTTTATTTGACGCGCCAGTTCCCGCTGCCAGTGCCGGCTGCCGACGTATCCGCGGGCATGTTCGATAATCTCAACCAAATCGGCGTCGAGGTCGAGCGGACGATGAACTTCTTTCGCTACACGCTCAATCAGAGGGGTGTCGAGTTCGCCCAGCTGTTGATTGCCGTACCAGAGGGTGCCACAAGTGAGTGGTCGGCCCTCGAGGGGCAACTGGGCATCCCGTGCGAGATTATGTCTTTGTCGTCGCTCATCCGTAGCCACGTTTCGTTTACGCGCAAAGTGACGATCCGCCCAGACGACCCATTCCTTCACGACTATGCGGCTGCAATCGGCCTGGCGCTTCGCGAGGTGTGAGACTTGGATATCAACTTACTGCCACGACCGCAAAAATCACACGGCAATCGGTTAGCGGCCGGAGGGCGCGGGCGCCTGCTTGTGTTTGGCGTGGTGACGCTGGCCGCCGCGGCCTGCGCGGCCTTGTTGGTCGTTTTACATGAACAGGTTGCCCAGGTGGCCACACAGGTCGCCACCCTAAACGGCCAGGTGCAGACGGCCGAGCGTGGTAGCGCGCCCACACATGGCGGAGGGTCTTCGGCGTTACAGAGTGAACTTGCCCAGGCGGCGGCCGCGCGGGTCGACTGGGCAACCGTTTTGCAGGAAATCGACGCAGCCTTGGTGGCCGACATGACGGTCGACGAGATCAAGTTGGCTGGTTCCGCGATGGAGATTCGCGGGCGCAGTGCGAGTGTCGCCGAGGTGGCAGCTTTTGAGCAGAACCTGCAGCAGGATCCTTTTGCTGCATCGGTGGCGTTCCAGGTTGCCAAAGAGCCAAGCCAACTGCCGGGGCAAACGCCGCAAGCCGTGTTTGTCGGTGGCGGATCGAATCATTATCTGTACGCGTATACCGTGACGTTGGCGATGGCGACGGGAGGGACGGCACAGTGAAGCGACAGCTTTCGAGGCGCGAACGTGCGTTGCTTTACGGCGCTGGCGTGTTGGCCGCCGTGGCGCTCGTCTATGTGTACGGCTTGGCGCCGATGCTGAATCGGTTGAGTGCGTTGCAGACGCAGCGACAATCGCTCGTCGCCACGATGAACTCGCTCTCAGAGCATCCCGCTACGAAGGCGAACGGCACGAAGGGCGGCGCGACCATCGACATCCATACGGCTCTGCCTGTGGGGGAAAATGAGCCAAGCTTCCTACAGCTGTTGGCGGCGGATGCCAATGCAAACAACGTCACTTTGCTGAGCGTGGCGCGGATGGATAGCGCAGGCGCGGGTGGCGCAACGACATCAGACGGCGGCAACTCCACAGCGGCGGCTGCGGCGGAGCAAAGCGCCTTGGCCAACAGCGCGCAGGCGCAAGCGGCGTTGCAGGCGTTAGCAGGCCAACTCGGCGACACCGGCACAAATGGCGATGAGCCGCTTGAGGTCGGCAGCGCAGGCATCCCCAGTCTTGATTACGCGGTTGTGGTCAGCGGATCGGCCAAGGACATCGAGGCCCTGTTGGCCGATCTCTACCATAGTCAGCGGTTACTTGACGTGTATGTCGCTGACCTTAAAGGGCTTGATGGAGCGACAGCGACGGCGAATTTGCAAATCGCCGCGTATTACCAGCCGGCCAATTGAGTCGACGACGTCCACTGCTTAAGCACGCTTGCTGCGATTTTGCCTTGCTGGACGAGCTCTTGCATGCTCATCTCCATCGTCTGCATGCCAAACTGCTTGCCGGTTTGCATCAGCGATGGAATCTGGTGCGTCTTGCCCGTGCGGATGAGGTTTGCCACTGCTGGCGTATTGACGAGCACTTCAAACGAGGCGACGCGATAGGTTCCATCTGCGGAGCGGTGCAGGCGCTGCGAGATGACGCCCTGCAGCACGGAGGCGATTTGCAGGCGTATTTGTCCCTGCTGTTCAGCCGGGAAGACGTCGATGATGCGCTCGACGGTTTGCACCGCGTCACTTGTGTGCAGTGTGGCAAACACGAGGTGGCCCGTTTCCGATGCGGTGATGGCCGTGCTGATGGTCTCGAGATCCCGCATTTCGCCGACGAGCAGGATGTCCGGGTCCTGGCGCAGCGCGGCGCGCAGGGCAGGCGCGAAGCCAAGCGTATCGAGGCCAATCTCGCGCTGATCGACAATGGACATTTTATGTGTGTGCAAATACTCGATGGGATCTTCGAGCGTAATGATGTGGCGGCGCTGTGTTTGGTTGATGGCGTCGAGCAGCGCGGCAAGCGAAGTGGACTTGCCGCTGCCGGTTGGCCCGGTGACCAGGACGAGGCCGTGTGGCTTTTCCATAAAGGTGCGAAACACCTTCGGCAGGCCGAGTTCGTCGAGCGTGGGAATGCGCGCCGGGATGAGCCGGGCCGCCACGCTGATGCAACCGCGCTGCCGGTAGGCGTTCACGCGGTAGCGCGAGACGCCGCGGATGCTGTATGAGAAGTCGATCTCGCCGCGCTCTAAAAACCGCCCCCATTGCTCCGCATTCATCATCGATCTCGCCATGGCATCGAGATCGTCCGGCGAAAGCGGCTCCCCTGCTGGCTCCAACTCGCCGTTTATCCGATACATCACGGGAGCGTTGACCGACAGATGCACGTCTGAGGCGTTTTTTTCTTTGGCTTGCACGAGAAATGTATCGATGTTCATGGAACTTCCCCCTGTGTTCAGAACGTGGTCGTGGCCTTGCGGGGGTCGGCGCTTAAGCCAACCCGACGAGCCGCATGTAGAGATGCAGAAGTGCTTGTCCATACCAGACGGCGGTCATCACGCCAAGCGCGATGAACGGCACAAATGGCACAAACTGTCCGACCTTTAGCCGTCCATTCAGACGCAGGCCGAAGCCGATGAGGCTGCCAAAGATGCAAGCGAGAACGAATGAGAGTAAGCTCAGCCACGGGCCGAGCATCGCGCCGACCGCCAAATACAGCTTGGCGTCGCCAAGCCCCATGCGGCCACCGGAAAGCAGATGCACGAGAAATACCATCGCAAAGCCGACAACCAGGCCAATGGCGGCATTTGGCCATGGCTGGATGTGCGTCAAGCCGGAGGCGCAAAGAAAGACGACGGCAGCCGGCAGTGACAACACATTCGGGACGATCATCGCCGTCAGGTCCGTCCCGACAGCCATCATGATGTACAGCCAGAAGAGCGCCCAGACGACCACTTGCGCGATGGTATGCCCCTGCCACCAGGCGCTTGCAAAAAGGACACCAGTCAGCAGTTCGAGCAGCGGGTAACGCACGGCAATGGGCATCCTGCACTTTCGACAGCGGCCGCGCAACACGAGCCACGAGAGGACGGGCAGCAACTCCCACCAGGACAACGTGTGCTGGCAATGCACGCAGTGCGATCTCGGACGCACAACCGATTCGTGGCGCGGCACGCGGTACGCGACGACGTTTGCGAATGAGCCGAAAACCAGCCCGTAGGCAAACAAAAGCGCGGCAACGAGCCAGGTCACCGCAGGATATTGCACAGAAATAGCCATCTCTCCTTGGGTAAAAACCACTTTGCAAAGCGGCTTTCGCGTTGTTCATCCGCCAACCTATGCCTCACATCTACGCCCTGGCGGCGTCGAAATCCTGCTGTCTATGTCGACAAATGGCACATTTCAGGTTGATTCACTACAATTTCATAAAAAGTTTACTTGCAAAAGTAATGCTCCCAAGCGAGGATAAAGGTCAGCAGGGTGATGGTGTGCCCTTCGCCCTTCCCATCACACGACACAAAGGAGCCGATTCTGTGCGGATCGCCAACTTTTCTATTCGCCGCCCGGTCACAATCACGATGTTGATGGTGGCCGTCGTATTAGTCGGCGTTTTTTCTGTGTTTCACTTGCCTGAAGAGCTTTACCCCAAGCTGAACCTGCCGATTGCAGCCGTGGCGACCTCGTGGACAGGCGCCTCGCCCGAGGAGGTTGAGCAGCAGGTATCACACCCAATTGAGCAAACGCTGGAAGGCCTCTCGGGCGTACAGCTCATCGAATCGACATCGACACAGGGCAGTTCGCTGGTCATTGTCGAGTTCAACTATGGCACCAATATCGATGAGGAGCTCAATCAGATGCGCAGCCTCATCGCGCGCGTGCAGCCAGGGCTGCCGTCCGATGCGAGCGCGCCAGCGGTCGAACAATTTGACCCAAGCAGCCTACCCATTATGAAAGTGTCCGTATACGGCAGCGGTCACGTCTCGCAGCAAGTCGTCAGCGATGCGGCAACGAACATCGTCGAACCAGCCATTGAGCGCTTGAACGGCGTCGCCGGCGTGCAGACCGCAGGCAACTTGACGCGCCAGATCACGGTCAATGTCGATCCGGACAAGCTCGCCAAATACCACCTGAGCATCGAGCAAGTGGTTCAGGCGATTGCTTCCGATAACATGTCGGCTGATGCAGGACAGGTGCAAAAGGGCAACTTGCTGATCCCTTTGCACATCGATGGGCAGTTTGCGAGTCCGGCCGCTTTGGACAATGTCCCTATCGCCTTGCCCCTTGGCGGCAACATTCCGCTCAAGGACATCGCTACGGTGAACGACGGGGATAAGACGGTGACGCTCATCTCCACGGTCAACGGCAAACCGGCCGTGACACTTGCTGTTTCGCAGGCGAGCGATGCGAACATCGTGCAGGTGTCGAATGCCGTGCGCCAAGAGGTCTCGAGCGTGGCGTCACAACTGCCAGCCGGCGTGCATGTGCAAATTTTAAGCGACAGTGCACAGCCAATCCGCGACACTATCGATACCGTTGTCAACCATACGGTGTTGGGCTTTATCTTTGGCGTGATCGTCATGTTGCTGATCCTGCGCAGCATCCGCACGACCGCCGTCGTCGCTGTCGCCATTCCCATCGCCACTCTGTCGACGTTCGCCTTGATGGCCGCCGCCGGCTTGTCCATCAACTCCATCACCTTGGGCTCGCTCGCCGTTGGCCTGGGATCACTCGTCGACTTCTCGATTGTCGTGCTGGAGTCTATCTTCCGCGCCCGCAAGCGGGGCCTGTCGGCCCTCGAAGCCGCGAGGCATGGCACCGAGGAAGTCGGGATGGCGGTGGTCGTCGCGGCCTGCGCGCAGATCTGTGTGTTTGCGCCATCCATCTTTGTGCCGGGTCTAGCCGGGCAATTCTTTAAGCCCTTATCGCTTACGGTGTCGTTTTCCCACGTCGCGGCCCTGTTTGTCGCACTGACGTTTACGCCGATGCTCGCATCGCGCCTTTTGCGCGGCCCCCGCTTTGAGCAGCCGGAGACCGTGCCCGGCATCGATGCGCCGTTTCGCTTCTACGCTCCATTTGACTGGTCGGCGCGCACGATGCACGGCCTGACTTCGGCCTATCGGGTCGCGCTGCGCTGGGCGCTTGGGCATCGCAAGACGGTGTTTGCGGCGACGACGCTGATGTTTGTGGCAAGCGTCGCCATGGTGCCCAAAATCGGCTTTGAGTTGGTGCCAAATGTCGGAGATAACCAGATGACCGTCTCCATTACAGCGCCGCCAGGGACCTCGCTCACAAGGACCAACGCGATCGCGCAACAGGTGGAGGCGATGGCGCGCCATACGTTGAGCGGTATCGAGCAGATAGACGCGCAAATTGGCGGCAACTCGTATAGCGATCTCGGGGCCACCAACCAGGCCACCATCACCGTTTCGTTTGCGGCGAGCGTCGCCTCTAAGGATGTGGACGCGATGAGCCACCAGTTTGGCATCGCCGTGCAGAAGGTGAAAGGCGCGCAGATTCAAGTGGCTGCCGGTTCTGCAAACGGATCGAGCGGGCCGGCTTCCAATCAGATTTCCGTGCAGATTCAAGGGCCAAACATGGCGGAACTGGTGCGGCTGAGCAACCAGGTCGTGCATTTGATGCAGCAGACGAAGGGGCTTGAGGACATTCAGAATGGTGCGACGAGCGGCGTGCCGGACGTGCAGTTGACGCTGAGCCAATCAGCGCTTGCCGCGTATGGACTGACGGAGCAGGAAGTGGAGTCGGTGTTGCGAACGGATGTCAACGGCAGTGTGGCCTCCACGTTTGACCAGGGCGGCAATGCCTATGACATCGTCGTCCAGTTGCCAGCGTCTTACGCGCAGAACCTGAACCATCTCTCTGACTTGACGGTTGAGAATCAGCGCGGCCAACAGGTGCCGGTCACCAAGCTCGGTTCCGTCAGCGATTCATCCGAACCGCCGCAGATCGATCACGTCAACGGCGAGCGCACCGTCACGGTCACCGCGACGCCGTATGGCGTGACCTCAGGGCGCGCGCAGGCCGCACTCGCGAAAAAGCTAAAGACCCTCCACGTGCCAAGTGGCTACAGCGTGGGCTTTGGCCAAAACGGGCAGTTCCTGCATTCGACGATGATCGATCTCGCGGCCGCCTTCGGCTTTTCCATCCTGCTTTTGTACATGCTGATGGCGAGTCTGTTTGAAGCTTTGCTGACGCCGTTTGTCATCATGTTCTGTTTGCCGCCGACGTTTATCGGGGCGGCGCTGGGACTATTTTTGACGCACCGATCCCTGAACATCGACTCGGCCATTGGCGTGATTATGGTGATGGGGTTAATCGCGAATAACGCCATCGTGCTCGTCGATTACGCCAACCGCTTGCGCCGAGCGGGGTACTCGCTTTACGATGCGCTGATGCAGGCGGGACCAGTCCGCCTGCGCCCCATTCTCATGTCGACGTTGACGACGGTGCTCGCGATGCTGCCGCTCGTGATTGGTTATGGCAAGGGTGCCGCGACATTGGCCTCGATGGCGACGGTCATTGCTTTTGGGCTCACCTTCTCGACGCTGGTCACGCTGCTACTTGTTCCTGCCGTCTACCTGTCGTTTGCCGGCAAGCGCGACGAGCGCCGCCGCGCGAAGGAGCGCGGAGCAGATCCGGGCACAATGGGGGAACAACCGCTGGGGCTTTGATAACCTCAGCGAGCAAGGACGGGCGTTGGGTATTTACAACGGGTGTTTACAGAGGCAGGCTGCCGGAGAAGAAGTTCTCCGACAGCCTCTTTGCAACTTGCGCTCGATTCTTAGGACCTGCAGGTTGGTGGGCGTATCATCATTCCGGAAGAATGTTGGGATTCAATCGAAAGACGTTGTCGGGATCGAATTCGCGCTTGATCGCGGAAAGACGTGCGTAATTGGCTCCGTACGTGGCGCGTACGACAATTTCGGGTTGTTCCTCGAGGCCTGCCATGTTCAGATAGGTGGCTACAGAAAGTTGTTCCTCAGCAAGGGAACGATGAACATGGTCCACCCACGCACTGCTCACTCTGGCCTTTTGCACGGCGTCAGAAGGTTCCGGAATGACCAGTTCCTCCATGATGAACAAAGCCTCTGCGTCGCGCGCGCCGAACGCGGTTTCGCTTGCAGGTACCTCCGCCATGCGACCACCGAGCAGCCATACCATCGCCATCGCCGTCGGCGGAGCCGTGTCAACGGCCTGTGCAATGGTCGCAATGGATGGGTCATCCAACGTGCTTAGATAAATCGATCTGCCGTACGCCGGCATGCCTTCAGGCACCTGCTCATCCAGATGTGTGTGCAGATCTGTGTAGTCGATGGGGCCGCACAGATCCAAGAGGGGCGTCGCCAGTTTGCGCAACGGTTCGCTATCGAGGGCGGCAAGTTCCATATCTTCACCGGCGTGCATGCCATTGATGCTGACCACTTTTTGACCAATCAAGTGTTGTGGCAGATGCGGAAGGGGTGGGATGGTGTGAATTGCGATGTTGAAGCTGACGTCTGCGCGATCCGTGCGCAGGTATTCGCGACAGCCCTGCAGGACGGTTTCGACATCGGCGGCACTGTACATCAAACGGATACCGTAGACGGTAGGGCCAATGCGGCGTGCTTGGAACGTGAACGATGTGACGATGCCAAAGTTGCCGCCGCCTCCACGGATGGCCCAGAACAACTCTGCGTTTTCCGTCGCGCTTACGCGTACCTGTTGCCCATTAGCAAGTACCATCTCGGCTTCGATCAGATGATCACAGGTAAGACCGTACTTTCGGCGCAGGTAACCCATCCCGCCGCCGAGTGTCAATCCTGCTATCCCAACTTTCGACACATCGCCGGTTGGCACGGCTAGACCGTGTGTCTGTGTGGCACGGATGACTTCCCCTGCCGATACCCCACAGGCTACCTTGACCGTTTGGGTTGTTGCATCGACGAGCACATCCCGCATGGCGGAAGTATCAACGAGTACACCTCCGTCACAGGAACCATAGCCAGCGATATGGTGACCCCTGCCACGCACCGCGACGGGGAGTCCTTGGCGGTTTGCATATTGTACGGCTGCAGAGACATCATCTGCGTTCTGGCAGACGACGATAACAGCTGGTTTCGGATCAAACAAGCCGTTCCAGACCTTGCGGCGAGCCTCGTACTCAGGGTGCTCGGGAAATACGACGTCACCTACAACAGCTTGTTCCAGAGCAAAGCGATTCTCTTCTTCCAAAAGCAACGAACGGTCGTTCAAGCTCGATGCACAGTCCCTTCTTCAGTGAAATCAGTTCCGATTTCACATGATAGAGCGGGACGCCGTATCAAGCGTCCCGAGGTATGTTTCAAATGTCTCATTCCATTTACACCTTTTTTGTCGTATCCCCAACAGGTACAGGTGGGAAAGCGCCGATGTCTTGCCCCGGAGATTTCCGTAATCATCGTCTTATTGGATCTTCACAATGTCTCTTTTGTCTCAAAAATCCCAGATTTCTGCCAAACCATTGCGCTTTGTGCGTGCCTACCGCTATGCTGGCGTTGAGAGAGAGGTGAAATACAATTATGAAAAATATGAATCATCTGTTTGACCATCTGTTCAACCATCTGTTCGATCACCTGTTCTAATGTGAGAGATCATGGGGTGTAAGTGAACGGAAAGAGGGCCATCGCGTGCATTGCACATGCGATGGCCCTTTTGAGTGAATCGCGCTCACGAGCTGTGCTCTCGTAGACTTGCGTATGGATGCGCAAGGAATTAAAAAACGGTACAGGTGGGTGAACAGGTGCCTTGAAGCCGTCGTGATCGCAAGCGGAGTGTCAGTGGCCTTGAAGCTACGGCGTGGCAGCGACCCACTCGCCATGCTCCAACAACGGAATCCAATCGCCAGCTTCGGTTAATGCGTGAACACTCAACTCTTCGGATCCCATCATGAAGTCGACATGAATCATGCTCGAATTGATGCCTCGCTTGACCAACTGCTCTTTGGTGAGGCTTGGTCCTTCTTCAACGGAAGTTGGGTACGCGGAGCCGAGCGCAAGGTGAC
Organism: Alicyclobacillus hesperidum subsp. aegles; assembly: GCF_027923525.1. NCBI lineage: Bacteria > Bacillati > Bacillota > Bacilli > Caryophanales > Alicyclobacillaceae > Alicyclobacillus > Alicyclobacillus hesperidum. The sequence continues at coordinate 243,403 of NZ_BSBJ01000049.1, forward strand.
ACGATGCATTTTCGTCAAATAGTGGATGGTAAAATATCAAGCCTTCCTGGGAAACGGGGGAACGATTGGGCACGAGGGCGATCTCGCCCAGAAATGCGGCACCTTCATCGCTTGCCAACAGCGCCTTGAGTGCCTCGAGTCCACGCTCCGCACGACACTCGATCACGCGGCCCTCTTTAAAAGTCAACGTAAACTCGTCGATGACCTGTTCTGCGTAGATGAAAGGTCGCGTGCCTTTGACCGTGCCGTTGACCCCAGTGCGCAGTGGTGCAGTGAAGACCTCTTCAGTGGGGAGATTGGGCACGATGAATACGCCATCCTCCGTGAATCTGCCACCGCCGCTCCAGATGTGACGATGGGGCAACTGCACGATGAGGTTTGTCCCAGGTGCATCGTAGCGCAGCGCGCGGTATTGAGCTGTGTTCATGACGGCACATCGGTGGTGTAAATCGCGAAGATGGCCTTGCCAGGCGCGTAGCGGATCGGCCTCATAGACTCTCGTCACGCGAAACAGAGCTTCCCAAAGCCCGGCGATCCGCTTGGCTGGCTCTTCGGCCGAGAAGACTTGATTGGCCCACTCGGTCGTTGGGATGGCCAGCCCAGACCAACTGACTTGGCCCCTCATTTTGGCCTCGCGTAGAAAGCCCAAAGCGGATAGGGACGCGGTTTGTAGCGCATGGGTTCTCTCTGCCGGCACATCGTCAAACAGCCCAGGCCGCGGTGCCAAAACGGTGAAGAACGCAGCTTTGGCAGCCATCATTTCGCCATAGATTTGCTGTCTCCACGCCTGATAGGAATGCAACGCTTGGGGCGATCCGTTCAGAAGTTGAAGCCTTTCCAGTTCGGGATCCGACCATAGAATATGAACGGCTTTGGCACCGGATCGATACCCTTGTTCGGCAAGCAGGTGCGCAAATTCAGCGGCAAAGATGGGCGCGTCGATGACGAGGGGTTGACCCGGCTGGAGGTTGACGCCTAGGCGAATGCCCAGCATGGCGTAGTCTTCGAGACATGCTGCGAAATCTTTCATCACTCGTTTGGCTCCTCAATTTTATTTTTCGGTATCCGACGTGGACGCACTCTGAAGCAGACGATAGGCCCGTAAAAACGCTGACATGGAACCAAGCACGACGACGAAGGTCACCAGATAGAAGACCTCGGATGGCAGGACGGAGACAAGCGGCGTGCTGAGGGTGTAACCAATAAACATGCCGAGAAACATGGCGGAATTCAGGGTGGCAAAGCGCGTGGCTGGGTTGTCGCGCCCTGCGACGCTCGCCATGATCTCGTTGACTTTGGTGATGGCCACAACCTCACCCAGGCCGTAGAAAAAGATGCCGATGAACCAGCCAATCGGCTGTCGGGAAAAGCCGGAAAGCGCAAGGCCAAGGCCGAGGATGACAAGGCCGACAGGCAGGACCTTGGGGATGGTCAGCTTTTTCGTGATGCGCTGAACAAGGGGGGTACACAGCAGCACAATAAGAGCAATCTCTGTGTTTAGCAAACCGTAATACTGCGTTCCATGGTGGAATTTTGCAGTCAAGTACAGACCCAGCGTCGAGGTCAATTGCGATTCCACCACGATAAAACAAAGCAGTGCGATAAACGTCCACAAAAGCGCCCGGTCCGCGCCCAAATAGCTCATCACATCCAGAAACGTGGGGCGTTTGGAACTGGACTTGCTTGCGGGTTCCTCCGATGCCGGCGGGGTTTGCTTGGCGGGCTCGATGGCATCTCTTACGAAGCCCCAAATCACGATGGCGAGCAACAAAAGAATGCCAGCGGCGATATCAAAGACAGTTGGTTTCTTACCGGCGCCAAGCAGCAGCGTGGCGATGCTCGGCCCAATGACGATGCCAAGATTGTTCAGCCAGTAGAGATACGTTTGGTAGCGCCCAGCCTCAGACTTTGGCACGCTGGTATTGATGAGAGCCTGTACGCCACTGCGCATGGTGGCATTGGCAAGGCCCATGACAATGGACACGATCAGCAACAGCACGTACAGCCGCAGGTTCGCAAGGCCAATAAAGCAGACACAGGTAACGGCAAGCGCCAGCACATAGCCTTTGCGAATGCCAATGCGATCGGATACATATCCGCCGATCACGCCGAACAACGCCGCCGACAGGGGAGTCAGCCCGACAAGCAGACCCGCTTTTGCCATCGACAACGCCAAGGCATGGTGATAGTACAGAACAAAAAAGGGCTGCGACATATACGTGGTTAGGGAGCCCAAAAAGGAGGCTCCCAACAAAATGACGAGGCTTACGTTGAGGACATGAGGCCTCTGTTCTGGGGTCAGCGCGCTTTCCACTGCCAATCCAAATCCCTCCATCCAGTTCATTCAGGGTTTCGGGATAAAGCGTACGATCGGCGCTGATTAAAGAGATCCCAGATTTCGTCCCGAATGTCTCAACTGTTCCAGGGAAGCATTCCACCTCGTGCATACCAAACTTGCCCTCGCGCAAAGCCTGCAACGCTTGGTTCACTTTGTAAGCACTTGCAAAAGTGCCGCGTGAGCCTGCTCTAAATAGCGGTAATACGTGGAACGGCTGATGTTCATGTCTCGCGCAATCGCAAAGACACCTTGCCGTTGACCCAAGTAGGTGAGAGCCAGAACGCGCTGCAGTTCTGCGGTAAGCGGCGGGGTGGGCCGTTTATCCAAGAGCAATTCGGATAGCGACGTCATGAGCGCATCTGACGACATGCCTAAAGCCTTGGCGAGATCGCTATGTTCCATGTGCTTGGGCCTGCGCAAGGCTTTTAATGCCTCGCGCAGATTGTCCATGGTGGGTGTGCTCGTAGAGTCGGCCTCTTTCATTTCGGTATTTAGCAGCATGGATGCCAGCCAGCGTCCCATCGATTTTTGCCGAAAGTCGAGTGCAAACATGGCGCTCCCCGCGTACGCTGCGGAATCGCTGGCGCCAAGTGGGTTATAGCGAAGCTGTGTGTAAAATGCGGTGACTTCTGGTCGCGATCCAAAGAGCAGGCATCGGCGCCCTTGAGACAACTCGGCCCAGCCGCTTACTTTGAGCGCCAGCAAGAGGTCAAAAAACGTGTATTCTGCCGTCTCGTTTGCCACACAGCTCATAAGGTTGAGCACGGTATCGGTTTCTGCCGCGTGTGCCAACTCGTATTGTCCGAAGTCCACACCCAGACCGCGCCGTACGATGTCGACAATGTGCGGGGGCAACTGCGCTAGACACTCGCCGCAAAGTGGCACGAATGCGGCAAATGCCAAGGGATGGCCATGGCTATTGCGCACGATACGAAAGCCTTCTGGAGATAGATGTACCAATAAATGAAGAAGTTGATGCTGATCCATCTCATCTTCGAGGAATAGGCCGGACGCCATTCCTTGGTTCAGCATGTCGTGCAATAGCGCAACATCGCTTTCCAGAAGAAATTCGCATTGTGGCAGGGCGCGCGCAGAAAGGATCATCTGCATGGATGGATGCGGAAACACGAGCGCAGATGGGCGGAAGGTACACAGGGTAGCCATGTTATGACAGACTTGATAGGTCAATCTCTTTGGGTAGCGCTGAATGGCCTTTTCGAGGACCATGACAGCCTGGAGAAAGAGGTTATCAAATTGCTGCGGATTGCGCAGCTTGAGATCGTTGAGAAGAAACGTTCGGGCAACGTCGTGCATGACGAGTCCCATTTCCGTCGTCCGGACAAAGGAAAGGCGGCTGAGATCGCGAAAGTGGTCACGAGGAATGTCGACCTGCAGCAATTCGACGAGCATTTCCTGTGTGGCACTGCGCAAAAACGCTAGTCCTTCCACGAGTGGGCTCAGATGTGGAGCCACTTCGCTAAACATGCGAAACGACAATTCAAGAACGGCTTCCAAGTCGCCGCCGAATCTCGCCTCGTCCTGTTGTTCAGTCGCTTGCACCGCAAAGGCGAGCGCGAGCGGATAGCCGGCCGTGGCGCGGCTGATTTTTTGTTGTACCTGCAAGTCGCGAATGCCGAATTCAGAGGTGTATTGCATCGATTGTTCCCACGTGAAGGGATGTAAAACCAGGCTCCTCAGGCGCATAACGCAGTTTGGATCCGTGCGCCAGCCAATGGATAAACCTTGGCGCGAGGCGAACACGAGCAATATATTCACCAGCGGCACTTGAGGCGCGAATTCTCTTCGCAAAAAGGAGTCGAGAAACGACATTTCCTCAAAGTGATCGAACAGAATGACGGTTTTTTTGAACTGCGCCCGTTCGTGCCACTGGTCAAGCAATTGGTCCAAAGGGGTCATGGATAAAGCGTCGGAAAACTGTAGCTGCGTTTGGATATAAAAAAGTAGGTCGGAAGCGTTAGTAAAACCGGTGGCTCCGTCTACGTAAACTGTATCAGCTCCATATTGCCGAGCACAGGCGCGTATCTGCCCGAGAAATGTCGTTTTACCAATGCCGCCAATGCCTTGTACCGACCAGATGGCCGTCCCGGGGCGCGCCTCGGACAACCAGTCGATAAAGGGATGCAATTCTTCCTCACGCGTGATCAGCAACGGATTGCGGAGCCTCGACGCGTCGATGTCGAACGTGTTCATGGACCCAAGTGGACCTCCTTGTTGTACCATACGCTCCGATACCTGTTCGTAGATTTACGACGAGCAGCCACGGTAGTCCTGCATCACGAAGTGAAGCATCCCAACCACGGCAACCTATCATCGTTTATATGCGCGAGACATCCCAATCGGCTATCCTAAAGTGCATCGCCCATGTGCACTTTTTGTCGATTCGTGTACACTGGTGTTGGACAGGCTCAGCCGCAATCGATCACGCCATTAGGAGACCTGATACATGCGGAAAGCAAAGGCGCATTCGCGCGCTTGGATGTGGATTGCAGCCGTCGCCCTTGTGCCGCGGCTGCTTGTCATTTTTACATACGGGCCACACATGTCGTTGCACAGCGACGATGCAGGCTATTATCGAAGTGCCGTATGGTTTTTGCAGTCAGGCACGCTATCGTATTACACGCCCGAGAAGCCCACTTTGCACATGATGCCTGGCATTACGTTTTTGCTCGCGGCCATCATCGCCCTTTTTGGCCAAGGGGCGTTCGGCTTGTATGTAGGGAAAATCGTGTTTGCCCTCATTGGCGCCGCCGGCGTCGTCGGCATTTATAAAACGGTCGGCAAGATCACGAGCCCGGCCTTTGCGGCCATCGTTGCGCTTGCGATTGCCCTGTATCCGCCGAGCGTCGAAATCGATACTTTGTTTCTCACAGAGCCACTGTTTACGGCCACGTTCGCCTGGGCTTTCTATTACTTGCTCAAGTTGGAGGAGACGAAAGCTCTGCGCGATCTCGTTTGGCTTTCCATCTTCTTTATGCTGGCGATGTATGTGCGACCAAACGTCGCGCTGTGGGCTGTCATCGGCATCCTGTACCTTGCCGCCAAGCGCTATCCAAGGCGTTTGCTCGTTCGCCACGCCGGTATTGCCGCAGCCATTGGCATTGCCTTCATGTTGCCGTGGTGGGTGCGCAACGAGGTGGTCTTTCACAAGTTTGTCTTGCTCACGGACGACAGTTGGAATCCGCTGCTACTTGGCACATTTCAGGGACAGGGCTATCCGCCGCCGGCCAATGAAGGTGCGGTGGAGCATCAGTTGTTGCGCGAGCACCCGAATCTTCGACCGCAGCGATTGCATGAGTTGCCGTGGTTTGCCTTAGAAAAGCAGGTCGCAATACAGCGCATCCGCGAATGGTTAAAGACGAATCCGCAGTCGTTTTGGCATACGTATCTATGGGTGAAGCCGCAGATTTTATGGCTCCGCGCGTATCTTCCAATTCCGATTTTTGGTATGAAAGGTGTGCAGTTGTTCAGTCTTCAGCGGTGGCTGGTCTATGTGTCCATCATTGGGCATGTTGTCGCCATGGTGTTTGCAAAAGGCCGGCGTTTGCAACTGTTGCTCGTCTGGGTAAGCCTGCTTTACTTCACCCTCTTGTTCTGTGTCTTCTTCGCATTTGAACGTTATAATGTGCCGATTGAATGGTTGATGTTGATGGGTGCACCGGCCGGGCTGTGGGCGTTTGTGCGTTGGCTGTTGCGGCCAATGGCAAAGCATAAACGGCGGCGCCGGCCCGCGGCAGGAAGGGCGTGATGAACCATGGGCGACAGATCTGTCGCGCTGTGGTATGACAAGCCAGCTGTGGCATGGACGGATGCCTTGCCTATCGGCAATGGCCGCTTGGGCGCAATGGTGTTTGGCGGCATTGAACACGAGCGGATTCATCTCAACGAGGACACGTTGTGGTCCGGCTACCCCCGCGCAGTAGCGGTGCCGCGAAAGGCTGAGGAGACCTTGCGTCAGGTGCGAGAGCTCGTCTTGGCAGGCCGCTATCAAGAGGCCCACGAGGCGAGTAGGGGACTGTCCGGCCCGTATAGCGAATCGTATTTGCCTCTTGGCTGGCTGGAATTGGTGTTTGAGCACGGAGATCTTACGCACGATTACCGGCGTAGCCTCGATTTGCGCACCGCCGTGGCGACGGTTTCCTATCGGATTGGCAGAACGCAGTTTACGCGAGAGATGTTTGTCTCGCATCCAGATGGGGCGATGGTCATTCACTTGACTGCGGATGGACCATTGCCTCTGGCATTCACGCTTTCCATGGGCAGCAAGTTGCGCCATGCCATCGCGGAAATGGCGGGCGATCTCGCGCTCACCGGCCAGGCGCCCATACATGTCACGCCCAGCTACGAAGTCGATGACCATCCTATTCAGTACGCCGCACCTGATGATCCGCGACCGATGCGGTTTGCGGCGCGGATTACTGTCGCTGCATGTGACGGGACGGTCGCTTGGTGCGGGAATGGGCTGCGGATCGAAGGTGCGACGCGAGTGACCTTGCTGCTTGGGGCAGGGACCAACTTTCGCGGCTTTGCACAATGGCCGGATCAGGCACTGGATGTGAGCGCTAACATCGGCCGGCGGCTTGCGGATTTGCGGACGACGCCATTTGCGGAGCTTAAGTCTCGACACGTGGCGGATCACCAAAGGCTGTTTGATCGCGTCGAATTTGTCTTGGCTGATCCACTGCCTGACGAGCACGAAGGCTATCGCGATTTGCCTACTGACCAACTGATTGCGCGCTATGGGGTCCATGACAAGAGGCTCGTCGAACTGTTGTTTCATTATGGGCGCTATTTGCTCATCGCCTCATCGCGGCCGGGCACACAGCCGGCGAATCTACAGGGGATTTGGAACGATGCGACGCGCCCGCCGTGGAGCAGCAACCTCACGTTAAACATCAATGCCGAGATGAACTACTGGCCTGTCGAGGTGTGCAATGTCGGTGAATGCCATGAGCCACTGTTGCGCATGATTGGCGAATTGGCGCAGACAGGCCGTGAAGTGGCGAAACGATATGGGTGCCGCGGTTGGGTGGCACATCATAACACGGACATTTGGCGGATGGCGCATGCCGCCGGGGGAGACGGGCGGGGAGATCCGGCCTGGTCGATGTGGCCGATGGCCGGGCCTTGGCTGTGTGCACATCTTTGGGAGCACTATTTATTCTCGCGCGATCACGCGTTCTTACGAGACGTCGCCTATCCGTTAATGCGCGACGCCGCTTTATTTTGCGTTGATTGGTTGGCATCCGATCCGTCGGGCAGAGGCCTCGCCATTCCGTCGACGTCACCGGAACACCATTTTGTCACACAAGATGGGCAGAAAGGCGCCGTTTCCGCCAGTTCGACCATGGACGTGATGCTTATGCGGGAACTGTTTTCCCACTGCATCGCGGCTGCGTCGACGCTTGGCGTCGATGCCGAGCTCTGCGCTGAGTGGGCCGCATGGCAGGAGCGATTACGGCCCCTTCGCATCGGACGCGACGGCAGACTGCAGGAGTGGATGGAAGACTGGCAGGACGGAGAACCTCAGCACCGCCATCTATCGCATCTATATGCACTCTATCCGGGATATCAGTTGACATGGCCCGATTGCGCGGAGTTACGTGCCGCTGCGCGCAAATCGCTGATCGATCGCGGTGAGGGTGGCACAGGCTGGAGCCTTGCCTGGAAAGTCTGTCTGTTTGCACGCTTGGGAGAGGGCAATGCGGCATGGCGCTTTCTTGGCAAGATGCTGACGTTGGTCGAGGATACCGCGTATGGCGAGGGCGGCGGGGTGTACCGCAATTTGTTTGATGCGCACCCACCTTTTCAGATTGACGGGAATTTTGGCGTGATCGCAGGGATTGCGGAAATGTTGGTGCAATCGCACCGAGGCGAGATACACGTGCTGCCGGCGCTTCCGGATGCGTGGCCGCGCGGGCGCGTGCGCGGATTGCGTTGCCGGGGCGGATATACAATCGACATTGCATGGGAAGGTGGTCGGTGGCACACGGTGGCACTGGACGCGGAGAGATTGGCACGCTGCGTCGTGCGACTTACCGATGCAGATGACGCTGTAGTGACCACGGACGGGGATGGAGAAGTTGCCGTGGACAGAGTCGACGGAACCCTTGCTTTTGCCGTGACGGCGGGGATGCGCTACCACATTCGGCGCAAATCCGAAAGCTGACGGCAGGAGCTGGGTCGCACGTCGCTCCTGCCGCAAGACCTGCCTCAGCCTGGATATGGCTGCAGGGACGATGCCATTTGCAAGGCCGATGTAATGGGTGACGAGGCAGAGCTGGTTGTCTGCACCTGATAAACGTTGCCATTGGCACTCCAGACCAGCGTGACGGTCAAGTCCGTTCCCGAAGGATTGGCGTTATCGACGATGACTCGACCCGTTCCGTCGGGCTTTGGCAGACTCGACGCGGCCAGCTGTGTGACCAGTTTGTCCGCAATCGGCGTCGGCGGTACCGACGTGTTTTCGTTGACGACCTGGCACGTCCAGCTGCCGTTTGTCCAGTGAATGACGGTCGATCCACCGCTTGATGAGAGCGCAGCCGACTGGTTGTTCGGCAGAACGATGCCACTGCCGCCAGACGCGGGCTTGCCGCCTTTAAGCGCGCTTGCGAACGTATTGACGTTCTGGATTGCCGTCTGCGTATTTGCAAAATGGTCGATCTCGTAAGACGCATAGGTTTGCCCGCCCGCTGTGAAGCTCACATGGTACCCGGCCAAAAATTGCGGGCCGTTTGTCGTCGGTACCGTCTCATGGGCGTCGTACGAGGGATTGCCTCCCGACGTCGGTTGAGGCACGAACGTCGGCGCATCCGCGCCTGGGAATCCATTTGTTCCAAGCGAGGTCATCGCCTGTGTGACGATGGACGGGAAATTGCCGGAAACTTTCACGGTGCCCGTCCCGTTGGACGAGTCGTTGTTGCTGCCGCCAGACGACGAGTTGTTGGCAGGACTCTGGCTGCCGCTGTTGGATGTCCCGTTGGTTGTTGTGTTGGATTGGTTAGAGCTCGTGTTGTTCTCCGTTCCGGCCGTATTGTTTGCCCCACTTGCCGAGGGTGACGGCGTGGCCGTATTCGCAGGGCTGGTGGCCGTTTGGCCACCGCATCCTGTCAATACCAGGGCGCTGCCCAAAACGGCGAAGGCGGCAATCGCGACCTTGCGATGTTGTGGCATAGAAAATCCTCCTCGGATAGGGCAGCCTGGGCTGCCGGATGCAGATGTCAAGTAGAGGTCCCATCAGCGTGACCTATGTCAGATTCGACATGGTTTGCTGGATTTCCTGTTTGGGTTTCCCGTTGTTGGGTGTGGCCTACCGGTACTTGCAACTCATTCACGTTGTGGTACACTACTCTCCATACACACTTTCTCCAACCAAATGACATCAAGGGCCGAATCCTGCCGCTGGCAGGAACGGGGGAACCAATTATTGGGGTGAATTGCAGGCGAACGCCCAATTCGTTTGCATAGGCGCCGAGGGTGCCGAATCCGTCAGCTAACCTCGTAGGCGAATAAGTGTGTGTTTGGATCTTCCGCATCAATCATCTTTCTTAATTTCAGCACTCGTGTGACGAAGATCTCCTGCCTGATTGTTCGACAGCTTTGGGGAAGGAGCGGATATGACAAAGGCCATCGAATTTATTTCCGTTTGCAAAGATTTTAGTGGAAAAAGTATCGTTCACGATCTGAACCTGTCCATCGAAAAAGGCAACTTGGTGACGTTGATTGGACCGTCCGGGTGTGGGAAAACAACCACTTTAAAGATGATCAATCGTTTGATTGAGCCCACGAGTGGGACTGTTTCTGTCCATGGCGTCGATATCTCGCGCATAGATCCCGTGGAATTGCGGCGCGAAATTGGCTACGTCATTCAACAGATTGGGCTTTTTCCGCACCTGACCATTGAAGAAAACATCAGCTTGGTGCCTCGCATGAAGGGACAGCGTAAGGATGTGTGCGTAAAGCGGGCGTATGAGCTGTTGGATTTAATGGGGATGGATCCGGCAGTGTTTGCCTCGCGCTATCCGAAGGAACTAAGCGGCGGCCAGCAGCAGCGCGTTGGCGTAGCACGGGCGCTTGCGGCCGACCCAGAGATCATTTTGATGGATGAGCCGTTCAGTGCGTTAGATCCCATCAGTCGCGAACAATTACAAGACGAGATCGCAAAGCTGCAGGCAGAGCTTCAAAAGACGATTGTCTTCGTCACACACGACATGGATGAAGCGTTGAAGATTGCGGACCAAATCGTTCTTATGCAGCACGGGAAGATCATTCAACAAGATGTACCGGAACAGATTTTGCGGCACCCCAAGAACGATTTCGTCCGGCAATTTGTCGGCGAAAAGCGGTTTGCCCAGGCGGCGACGCGGGCGACAATCGAAGATGCCATCGTGCAGGCTGTCACAGTTCGCCCGCATCGGGGCATTGCCGAGTGCATTCAGTTGATGCGGACCAGAAGAGTGAACGGGTTGATTGTGACGGATCGCAGCGGCCGTTATCTTGGGGTCGTCGATGCGATGCGCGTGCTTGGCTCGTTTGCCGACGAAGGCGCGACGGCGGCGACGGTGATGGACGCCAGCGTGCCTGTCATTCAGCCGGGGACGGACGTCGCACACGTGATTGCGCTGTTGCAGGCGGACGGTCACGGATTTTTGCCGGTGGTCGACGGCGAGGAGCGGTTATTGGGCGCCGTAACTCGTGGTAGCGTGCTGAAGCTGATGACACCGACCGGCGGGGAGGTGCATGAGGATGCCGCTTTGGCAAGCGTTTAACAGCAATTGGGGAGCCTTGGGGACGGCGCTTGGCCAGCATATTTACTTAAGCGTCCTTTCCATTCTCATTGCTTCTGCCATTGCCATTCCGCTTGGCGTCTACATCACGGGGCATCCCCGCTTGGCGAATGTGGCGCTCACGGTGGTGTCCATCATTCAAACGATTCCGAGCCTTGCGTTGCTCGGCTTTATGGTGCCGTTGTTCGGCATTGGTACGGTGCCGGCCGTGATCGCGCTCGTACTTTATGCTCTGCTGCCGATTGTTCGAAACACGTACACAGGGATCATGGAAGTGGATCAGAGTCTGATAGAGGCGGCAAGAGGCATGGGCATGACGAAGTGGCAAACGCTCTTTCGCGTTCAGTTGCCGCTTGCGCGCAACGTCATGATGGCGGGGCTGCGCACCGCCACGGTGTTGACGATTGGCGTGGCGACGTTGGCGACGTTTATCGGCGCTGGCGGCCTCGGCGATTTAATCATGCGGGGCGTCAACATGATCGATCCGCCATTGATTCTGGTTGGGGCGATTCCGGCAGCGTTGCTTGCCATCGTGTTCGATCAACTGTTGCACTGGATTGATCGGCGAATGACGCCAAGAGGGCTGAGATGAAGAGACGGGTTTATCTGCTAGGGAGGTAGTGGTTTGCGTAGATTTGGGCGTTACGGAAGGTCGCTACTTGGGTTTTTCTCAGGGCGTCGCCAGCTGCGAACCGCCAGTTATTCCGCCATTTCGTTGGCGCTGATCGCAGCCGTTACAGGTTGTGGAACGGGCGGGGCCAGTAACAGCAACACGATTGTCATCGGCGGCAAAAACTTTACGGAACAGCTCATTATGGCGAATGTCTTGAAGTTGTTGATCCAACACGACGATCCGAAACTGCACGTGGTCATGAAAGACAACTTGGATACGAATGTGCTGTGGAACGCAATGAAAAATGGCGATGTCGATGCGTATGTCGAATACACAGGAACAGGTCTGGTCAACATCCTGCACGACAAAGTAACCCAGGATCCAAACAAGGCTTATGACGAAGTGAAGCAGCAGTTTGAGCAGAAGTATCATATCACCTGGTTAAAACCGATTGGATTTAACGACACCTATGCGATGGTGATGCGCGCAAGCGAAGCGAAACGCCTCGGCATTTCAACGCTCTCCCAACTTGCGGCCAAGTCCCCGTCGCTGACGCTCGGTTCGGAGCAGAACTTCGTCAGCCGCGCCGACGGCTTGCCTGGATTGGAAAAGGTGTATGACGCTCACTTTAAATCGGTGAAGACCATGGAGGTTGGGCTGAAATACGAAGCCCTGATCGACAAAAAGGTGGATGTCGTCGATGGCTATTCGACGGATCCGGAAATCCCTGAGTATCATCTGACAGTGTTACAAGACAATCGGCACTTTTTCCCGCCTTATTACGCGGTCCCTATCGTTCGAGACAGTACGCTAAAGGCGCATCCCGAACTGCGAGGCATCTTGAACAAACTGGCAGGGACGCTAGACGACAGCCAGATGCAGCAGCTCAACGCCGAAGTGGATGTCGACAAAAAGTCGCCATCTGAGGTGGCGAAAGAATGGCTCACCGCGAAAGGCCTGATTTAAAGTTCATCGTCACGAATGTAAACGAAGCCCGCCTGCGCGCGGGCTTCTTCGTGCACTCTGGTGGCTATTTGCACAACGATGCTCTTGCGGGGTGACAGCTTATATGCAGATGTGGAAAACAGTTCAACATTTTGTGGCGACACATGTCATGGGTGCAGAACACATATCCTGGGATGCTTTGCGGATTGTTGCCCTGCTGATTGGGGCAAAAGTTTTCATCCACGTATCTTGTAAGGTTTTGCGCAAAATCATTTATTCGCGAAATAAGTTGGACGAGCGTCGGCAACATACGTTGAATTCGCTTTTTACCAACATCGTTCGCTACTCGGTGTACTTTATCCTATTGCTCACCATCCTTCCCATTGTGGGCGTGCACATTGAGGCGCTTCTCGCCGGAGCGGGCGTTGCTGGCATTGCTATTGCCTTTGGCGCGCAAAGCTTGCTGAAGGACTTTTTTAACGGGCTCTTCATCTTGTTTGAGGATCAGTATGGCGTCGGTGACTATGTGACGATTAATGGGCTGACCGGCCAGGTCAAATCCATCGGTTTGCGCATCACGGTGCTCAAAATATGGACAGGCGAGGTGGTGGTGATACCCAATGGGCAAATCACGCAGGTTGTGAACTGTTCCAAGGAGAATTCCATTGCCGTGATCGATGTGAATGTGGGATACAACGCGGATGCAGATCTGGCCATCTCCATCGTGCGCGATGTCATGGAACAACTCCGGAAAACGCAAAGCAATATCGTGGGAAGTATCGATGTCCTTGGCATGAATGCGCTCAACGACTCCAATTACACGATCCGCGCGACGGCCGAGTGTGAGCCGTACACGCAGTGGAGCGTGATGCGTTTGGCGAATCAATGGATCCATCGGGCCTTTGCGGAACATGGAATCGACTTGCCGGCACAAAAGGTCGTCTATATGCAAGGCGGGCACAAGCCCGTGCAGGCTTGACGGGCTGAGGGGACCGCCTGCGGCGGCGTCCCCTCGCAAGGGCCTTACGGGATTGCGCTTACAACACCCGTTTTCCGAACAAAGATTCCACGAGTTCGACGGCCATGCGTCCCGTTTGATTGCGGTGGTCGAGAATGGGGTTAACTTCGACGACGTCGACAGACAAAAGCGTACCGGACTCGGACAAAAGTTCCATGGCAAGGTGTCCTTCGCGATAGGTCACGCCACCATTGACCGGTGTCCCGACGCCCGGGGCGAACATGGGATCCAGGCCGTCCAGGTCCAGGCTGAGATGGATGCCGTCCGTCCCCGTTGCCGCAAGCTCAATCGCTTTGCGCATGACGGCGTCCATGCCCATCCGATCGATGTCGGCCATGGTGAATACGTGCACGCCTGATTGACGAATCAGTTCGGCTTCGGGCGGATCGATGGAGCGAACCCCGACCAGGACGACATTCTCCGGCTGCACCTTTGGGCGAATGCCGAATAGGCCCGTGAGCGCCTCGTGCCCGATGCCGATGCTTGCTGCTAGCGGCATGCCGTGGATGTTCCCGGAAGGCGTGGTTTCGTCTGTGTTCATGTCGCCATGCGCGTCAAACCAGATCACGCCGAATTGCTTCTTGGCAGCGGCCATGCCAGCCAGGCTGCCCATGGCAATGCTGTGATCGCCCCCAAGAATGACAGGGGTGTATCCGTTTCCGACGGCATCGCGCACCCGCTCAGCCAAGGCCTCGCAGACCGAGACGACCTCTTTGAGATATTTCAGCTTTTGATGCTCAATGTGCCGCGTTTCCGGGGTTGGCACCATGACATCGCCAAGATCGCGGACACGGTAGCCGAGACGCTCAAGTTTCTCCTTGAGGCCGGCATAGCGGATGGCGCTTGGCCCCATGTCGACGCCGCGGCGGTTTTGGCCGTAGTCGGACGGTACGCCGATAATGTGAATCTCCTTCATGTCCGTTCCCTGCTTTCCTTACAAAATGGGTGAGCCACTCGCCAGGCGGCTGGGCTTAGAGCCAGCCGCGCAGCTGTGTAGCTTGTGCCGTACGTTCAATGCCTGTCATGTACGCAGCCAGGCGCATATCCACCTGATGGCGCACCGACGTGGCGTAGACCTTTTCAAACGACTGGCGCATGGCTTGTGCCAAACGCTGTTCCACTTCTTCGCGCGTCCAGTAATACCCCTGGTTATTCTGAACCCATTCGAAGTACGATACCGTCACGCCGCCGGAGTTGGCAAGTACGTCTGGCACCAGCAAAATACCGCGATCGCTCAGGATGCGTGTCGCTTCCAGGGTCGTCGGCCCATTCGCCGCTTCCACAACGATGGCTGCCTGAATGCGATCCGCGTTATCTGCCGTGATCTGGTTTTCGATCGCGGCGGGCACCAAGATGTCACACGGCTTCTCAAGCAATTCTTGATTGCTGATGGTATTTTGAAAGCGCGTCGTCACGGTGCCAAACGAGTCGCGTTGTTCGAGCAGATCAGGAATTGGCAAACCTCGTTCGTCGTACAGTGCGCCGTATGCGTCGCTGATCCCAACCACGCGGGCGCCCTGCTCGTGCAAAAACTGTGCCAGATAGCTGCCGGCGTTGCCGAAGCCTTGGATGATCACGCGGGTTCCTTGCAGTTGCATCGCGCGCCGTCTTGCCGCCTCCTCGATGCAGATGAGCACGCCTCGCGCCGTCGCCGTCTCCCTTCCTTCCGATCCGCCGAGCACCCGCGGCTTGCCGGTGATAAAGCCGGGTGAATCGAATTCGCGCAGGTGGCTGTATTCGTCCATCATCCACGCCATGATCTGCGAATTGGTGAACACGTCAGGCGCAGGGATATCTTTTGTCGGACCGACAATTTGGCTAATGGCCCGAACGTATCCGCGGCTGACGCGCTCGAGCTCGGCGAACGACATCTGGCGCGGATCGCAGACGACACCGCCTTTGCCACCGCCATAAGGCAAGCCGTTGATGCCGCACTTGATGGTCATCCAAAGCGAGAGTGCCTTGACTTCCGACTCATTGACATCAGGGTGAAAGCGAACGCCGCCTTTGGTCGGGCCAACCGCGTCCGAGTGCTGGGCGCGGTAACCCGTAAAGATCTGCACACTGCCATCGTCCATGCGGACGGGAAAGCGCACGGTGAGCATGCGTAGCGGTTCTTTAAGCAGTTCATAGTACTGCGGCCCGTAGCCGAGTTGTTCGAGGGCTGCGCGGATCACGGTCTGTGCCGAGCGCAGGACATCCATCTCTTGATTCGCATCATGGATTAAAGAGTCGGCAATCATGGTGTCACCTCGGTGAGTACGCGTTCAATTCGTGCAAGTGCCCAGTCCAGTTCTTCCTCGCGGATGACGAGGGGCGGGGCCAAGCGGATGGTTGTATCGTGCGTCTCTTTGCAGAGCAATCCTTCTTGTTTCAAGCGTTCGCAATAGGGGCGAGCTTTGGTGGTGAGCTCGACCCCGACGAACAGACCGCGGCCACGCACCTCTTTCACCACCGGGCTGTGCACATTGCGAAGGCGGGAAAGAAACGCCGCTCCGAGCGTGCGCGAGCGCTCGACGAGATCCTCGTCTTCCAACACGTCAAGTGCGGCCACGGCAACCGCGGCGCCAAGAGGATTGCCGCCGAACGTCGAACCGTGCGATCCCGGCTCAAAGACCCCAAGGACTTCTTCGTCCGCTGCGACAGCCGACACGGGGAACACGCCGCCGCCGAGGGCTTTGCCAATGATGTACACATCAGGAACCACTTGTTCCCATTCACAAGCGAACATTTTCCCGGTGCGTCCCAGACCTGTCTGAATTTCATCGGCGACAAAGAGGACGTTGTTCTGCTTACACAGTTCATGCGCCGCGCGCAGATACCCATCCGGCGGCAACACAATGCCAGCTTCCCCTTGAATCGGCTCCACCAAAAAGGCCGCGGTGTTTGGCGTGATGGCCGCGCGCAACGCCGCGATGTCGCCGTAGGGGACGATGCGGAAGCCAGGCGTCAGTGGGCCAAAGCCGCGTTGGTACTCGGCGTCCGACGAGAACGAGATGATGGTTGTCGTGCGTCCATGAAAGTTCCCTTCGCAGACGATGATTTCAGCCTGATCCGCAGGCACGTGTTTCACGTCATACGCCCAGCGGCGCGCCGCCTTAATGGCCGTTTCAACCGCTTCTGCGCCTGTATTCATTGGCAAAATCATCGGCTTGCCGGTGAGTTTGGCCAATCGTTCATACATGCGCCCAAGTTTGTCGTTGTAAAACGCGCGCGAGGTCAGTGTGATTTGATCCGCCTGATCTTTGAGGGCGGCGATGATTTTCGGGTGGCGATGGCCTTGATTGAGCGCCGAATACGCGCTCAACATGTCCAGGTAACGGTTGCCGTCTTCATCCCAAACCCAGACACCTTCGCCTTTGACCAGTACAACTGGCAGTGGGTTGTAGTTTTTCGCTCCATATGTTTGCTCCAAACGCAGTGCTTTGGAGGTCTGTGCCTGATCCGTCATGGGATGCTCATCCTCTCTCATCTGAATCTGCGGCCCGGGGGGTAAGGCCCCCGTTTTGGCAAACGCCTTACTACAATAATTCGGAGCTGGCCTTCGGTTGTGTGAACAACAGCAAGTAGTCCGGGCCACCCGCTTTGGAGTCGGTGCCCGACATGTTAAAGCCACCAAACGGATGGACGCCCACGATGGCGCCCGTGCACTTGCGGTTAAAGTATAGGTTGCCCACGTGGAATTTGCGCCGTGCATAGGCAATGTGCGAACGGTCATGGGTCAGGACGGATCCTGTCAGCCCGAATTCCGTTTGGTTGGCAATCGCAATGGCCTCTTCAAAGCTCATCGATTTGGTGAAGGCGACAACCGGCCCGAAAATCTCCTCTTGCATCAGGCGCGAAGAGGGTGCAACATCCGCGAAAACGGTCGGTTCAATAAAGTAGCCCGCGTCTGCAGATGCGCCGCCGCCAGCCACCAGCCGCCCTTCTTGCTTGCCGATCTCGATATAACTCGTCACCTTCGCGAATGCCTTCTGGTCGATGACCGGGCCGGTGAAATGCGCCATCTCGCGCACGTCGCCCACCTTGAGTTCGCGCGTCAATGCGGCGACCCGTTCGACGAGCGGATCGTACAGCGAAGCATGTGCGATGACGCGCGAGCACGCCGAACACTTCTGGCCGGAAAAGCCGAATGCGGATTGAACAATGGTGCGCGCAGCCAGGTCGATATCATACCCTGCATCGACCACGATGGCGTCTTTGCCACCCATTTCTGCGACAAACCGCTTGATCCAGCGCTGACCCGGGATGCGCTTTGCCGCAAGCTCATTCATGCGCAAGCCGACATCTTTCGATCCGGTGAACGAAATGAAGCGAATGTCTGCGTGCTCGACCAGCAGGTCGCCAATTTCCTCCGGATCGCCAGGGACGAAGTTGACGACGCCGGCTGGCATACCGGCCTCCAGCAAAGCCTCCACCATCTTGTACGCGATGACCGGCGTTTGGCTTGCGGGTTTAAGCAGCACGGTGTTGCCGGCGACGACGGCCGAGACGGTCATTCCTGTGACAATGGCCAAGGGAAAGTTCCACGGCGGAATGATGGCGCCGACGCCAAGTGGGATGTATTCCATATGATTGTCTTCTCCAGCAAACGGCGTCAAAAGGGCATCGGCACGCTGCGCCAACGCGAGCATTTGGCGGCCATAGTACTCGAGAAAATCGATGGCTTCTGCCGTATCTGCATCGGCTTCCGCGTGGCTCTTGCCAGCTTCGAGCAGCATCCAAGCCGAGAATTCGTGCTTGCGTCGGCGCAGAATGGCCGCCGTCTTAAACAGAAGCGAAGCCCGTTCCACGACTGGCACCTCGGACCAGATTGCAAAAGCCTCTTGTGCGCAACGAAGGGCCCGTTCAATCTCTGCCTTTCCAGCTTTCGCGACACGTCCGACCAATTCGGTTTTTGCGGACGGATTGTACGACTCGAGGTAGCGACCGGTATCGACAGTCTGTCCGCCAATAATGAGTGGATACGTTTGGCCGACCTGCTCTTGCACACGCGCGAGCGCAGCTGCAAACGCCTCCTGGTGATGTGGTGCAGAGAAGTCCGTTAAAGGTTCGGGACGGTATGGTATCATGCCAGATCCTCCTTGATAGAGAAGAAAGCAGTTGTGCGAAACGCTTGCTCACTCCATATTGGAAGCAAGAATCGTGCCAACGTGAGCGCGAGTTGATCCATTTGGCACGCAGAACGGAAGTCGGTTGCAGAGTCTGTACCGGGCGTGCAAACTGTACTTGCAGGGCAGTTTCACACAACTTTCGTATGAATGGATAACTGCGCTGTATATTGATACACGGCTTTCGGCGTCGACTTTGCTGCACGCGAAGGCGGGTGTAGGGATGTCGAGTTCGCAATTGCCGAGTTCGCAATCAATTTGCTGGATAGGGGAACGTGACGTGGAAGACGCTGTTCGCTTGCGACTGCTTGAGGGACTTCTTAAGGGACTGGACGAAGGTGTTCACATCATTGATGCCAATGGTATGACTGTTTATTACAACCGGAAAATGGCTGATATAGAAGGCATGCGGCCGGAGGACGTGATCGGCAAGCGGATCGAAGACGTGTTCACATTTCCGGATGCCGCAGGCAGTACATTGCTGCAGGCCGTGCGCTTGCGCCTGGCTCGCGAAAATGTGAAACAAACGTATTTTAATCAAAGTGGTAAAGCTATCACGACGGTGAACCGGACGTATCCAATCATTGCCGACGGAGGCGTTTTTGGCGCTGTTGAGATTGCTCGCGATGTGACGCCGGTCGAACGGCTGCAAAATCAGCTTCTCGGCCAGTCGGGCGTTCGCTACACATTCGCTTCAATCGTCGGTAGTAGTCCAGTGCTCCGGGAAGTGGTGGAGCAGGCGATGCGGGCGGCACGCACGGATTCGTCCGTCCTCATCATTGGCGAAACGGGGACCGGAAAGGAGCTGTTTGCGCAGAGTGTACACGCGGCGAGCGGCCGAAGCCAAGGGCCTTTTGTTTCGCAAAATTGTGCTGCGATCCCGGATTCGCTCATGGAAGGGCTGCTTTTTGGCACGGCGCGCGGCGCGTTCACGGGGGCGGTGGACCGACCTGGGTTGCTCGAACAGGCGGATGGCGGAACGCTTCTTCTCGACGAGCTAAACTCGTTGAGTCCGCCACTGCAGGCCAAACTGCTGCGCGTCCTGCAGGAACGGGCGGTGCGCCGAGTGGGCGAATTAAAGGACCGGCATATCGATGTTCGCATTCTCGCGACCATCAATGAGGATCCGCTACAGGCCATCGCGGCAGGACGCCTGCGGGAGGATTTATACTATCGACTGAGCGTCGTTGCGCTGTTGATCCCGCCGCTGCGCGAGCGTAAAGAAGACATTGCGCAACTGGTCGAGGTGTTTATTGAAAAACTGAATCGTCGCTTTGGCTTGGCGGTGGAACGGATGCATCCGACGTTGCGACAGGCGTTTCTGGCATACGATTGGCCAGGCAATGTACGCGAGTTGGAACATACCGTCGAAGGTGCGATGAATTTACTACAGGATGAACGTGAACTCTGCCTGTCTCATGTGCCACTTCATCTACGCCGCAAATTGGAACGCGCTCTGCAAGAAAACGCACCGCGAGAAGCGAAGGCGGGGGTGGGGGCGGATCGCAAACAGGATACGTTCGCCACGCGGGATGAAACCTCTGGTGCGGAGGGAGATGCGGCGGATGAAGGCACACGGGGGATGGACTTTGCGTCTCGTACACAGGACGAGCGAGTAGCGGCGCGCGTCGGGACATGGCGGGAACGAGTCCAACAGGCGGAGCGCCAGATCTTGATGGAGGTGCTCGCGCGTCACGGTGGGAATGTTTCTGCCACTGCACGAGAACTGGGGCTCAGTCGCCAGAACTTGCAGTATTGGCTTCGTGAATTAGCTGTCGATCCGGCCGTGTACCGCAAGTAGTGTGCATGCTTATGCACACTTAGGGCCACCCACGACGATGCAAAGCCTGCTTGCAGATGAAAAGCGCGTTTGCACCTTTTTCTTTGTTGCAGCGGCGTGTTTTTCCACGGCGGGATAGCTTTGCTGCGCCTTCAGACGGCTGATCCAGCTTTGCATGTGGTGAGAGGGATCCTGCAACGGTACTTGGCACGATTCTTGCTGTGATTTATGATCACAAAGCTGTTTCTCACGTATGGTTGTAAGCGTTATCATTGTCTTGGCGAGGGAGAGTGGAGCGATGCAGCAACTTGATCAGATTATGGAAAAGGAGTCGCATTTGCGGCGAGGCATGCACGCACGACACATGTTTATGATCTCGATTGGCGGAGTGATTGGCACGGGCCTGTTCTTGAGCTCGGGCTACACCGTCAATCAAGCAGGTCCAGGTGGCGCCGTGCTCGCGTACGTGATTGGGGGCATCATTGTTTCGATTGTCATGATGTGTTTGGGCGAATTGGCGACTGCCATGCCGGTGGCCGGATCGTTCAAGACGTACGCGCAGGAATTTATCAGTCCTGCCATTGGTTATCTGAGTGCCTGGTTATATTGGCTTAACGGTGCGTTCACCATTGGCGGCGAGTGGATAGCAGCGACCATCATCATTCACCAATACCTGCCTGGCGTTCCCTTATGGGTCTGGTATGCCTTGTTTGCGGTGATATATTTGGCGCTCAATGTCACCCGGGTCGGCGTATACGGCGAGTCGGAGTTTTGGTTCGCCAGCATTAAGGTGTTTGGTATTGTCGCTGCTTGTATTGCGGGCATTCTAGCAATTTTTGGGCTCACCGGTCACCGCGCCATCGGCCTGCACAACTACACGGGACAGGGTGGCTTATTCCCACACGGCATCGGCGCGGTGTTCATGGCTCTTGTACCGGTTAGCTTCGCCTACAGTGGCACGGAGTTAATCGGCATTGCCGCGGGAGAAAGCAAAGATCCGGCTCGCTCTGTGCCGCGCGCGGTACGCAGTACGAGCGTTCGCACCTTGTTGTTCTATGTCATCGCCATGATTGTCTTAGTTGGTATCATTCCTTGGCAAAAAGCGGGTTTAAATGACAGCCCATTCGCGACCATCTTTCAGGTTGCAGGCATCCCGTATGCGCGCCTGATTATGGACATGATTGTCATTACTTCGGCGCTTTCCGCCGGATCGTCCTGGACTTATGCTTCGTCGCGCCTTCTTTGGTCGATGGCGCTCGACGGGATGGCTCCACGCTTTTTAACGCGCTTAAGCAAAGCACAGGTTCCCGTCTGGTCAGTGCTTGCCACCCTTGTCATTGGTACATTATCTTTGTGGATTTACCAGGTTTCTCCGAATACGCTGTATTTGTGGATTGTCTCTGGCATCGGTTTGATTGCTGTCTTGTCTTGGGCGATTATTTGCGCTTCGCAAATTGGCTTCCGGCGCAAGTATGTACGCGAGGGAGGCGATGTCCGCGCCTTGGCGTATCGCACGCCACTCTTTCCCATCCTGCCGATCGCTGGTGTCGTGTTAAATTTGGCCATTGCAGTTAGCCTTCTCTTCATTCCAGGGCAGCGTATGGCCATTTACGCTGGTGTTCCCATCATTGTCATCGTTCTACTCAGTTATTATCTTTTCTATCGCCGGCGCAGCCAGGTTTCGGTGAATCAGCAAACGATGACGGAGTGATAGGCATGAATATGGCGTTTCGCGGTGACATGGAGCAGAGTCAGAGGCTTGTCATGACCGCCGATATGCGTCAGGCACTGGCTGTCTTACAGGCTTCGTCCACTGAACTTGTTGACATGCTGGAAGAGATGGCGCAAGACAATCCCTGCTTGGAATGGGAGTGGCCGTGGGCCATGACTGCAAGCGGGTTTGTCGGATTAGGCGCCGCGACGCCAGGGCGTGCTGATCTGATCCAGCAAATAGCGGAACGTCCCTCGCTTGCAGACGAGATTTGTCGGCAGTTGCGCACGCTGTCACTCGCGCCAAGCACGCTGCGCGTTGCCGAGCAACTTGCGCACAGCCTGGATGAGCGCGGATATTTCACCGATCCACTGGACGTAACGGCCGTTCGCCTCGACGTTTCTACGGAGGAAGTCGAGAGGGCCTTAGTTGCGCTACAGAGTTGTGAGCCTTTGGGGGTGGGGGCGCGCAATGTCGAGGAGTGCCTGCTCTTGCAACTGGAACGCATCGATCCGCCGTATCGCGCCTTGGCTCGCAAGCTCCTTCCGCATCTGACCGAACTTGCGCAGGGGAAATTGCGCGTCGTTGCACGGAACTGTAATGCGTCATTGGATGACATCTATGAAGTGTTAGCGCAGTTTCGGCGGCTAACGCCGCGCCCGGGTGCGGCTTGGGACAGGGAGCCGTTCGCCTTGGCGCCGCCAGATGTCATCGTCGAACGCGCTGGCGAAACGTTTGTCGTTCGCGTGCAGGAAAGTGCCGAGCCCCGCCTCTGGGTCTCGCCATCTTACCGATCACTCTTTGCATCCGGTGGCGCGGAGGTGCGCGCTTTCCTGGGCGCACGTCTGCGAGCCATCGAGCGGATGGCCAAAGCTATCGAAACGCGGCGCATGACGATGTTACGGGTGGCGGAAGTCATTGTTGCGCGGCAACAGCCGTTTTTCCAATGCGGCCCGGGACATATGCGTCCACTCACGCTGCGCGAGGTGGCGCAAGAGTTGGATATCCACGAGTCCACCGTGAGCCGCGCGCTTCGCAACAAGAGCATGAAGACGCCGTACGGGGTGTGGGCGATGGACGCATTTTTCCCGGCCCAATTGGCCACATCCGGCCTTTCTGCAGAAGCGGTACAGCATGTGCTCCGTTCGCTGGTAGCTAGGGAAGATACCCGAAAGCCGCTGTCGGATGCCGAGATCGCAAAGTGCATGGCGCAACAGGGCATTGTCCTGTCGCGCCGCACGGTTGCAAAATATCGCGAGCAGATGGGGATCCCGAGTTCGCAAAAGCGGCGACGATAGGCGGGAGCAACCATGTTGACGTGCAGCGTGTGGAGCCGTACTCCCGCTTACGTTGCTTCATGCATCTGGTTCAGTGTGGTCGTCTTGCTCGACAGGTTCCGGTGTCTGGGTCGGAGGGGTATGCCTGGTTTGTGGCGCTTCGTAGCTGTCGGTGTCTTCGCGTGTGTCGTGGAGGTCAAACATAGCTATAAACTCGTCGCGCATCATTTCAATCGCCTTGAGTTCGCCTGCGATCACGGGATGAATCGATGTTAGCTCTGGTTGTTCCAACTGCTGCATCAGCGTCGAGCGCCGCACATTGAGCGTTTCCAAGAAGGCCAGTGCTCGCCCGCGGCGAAACGTTTGCGGGCCGCTGCCGTGCCCAGCGTGGCTGTGTGGGCCTTTGCCATGTTTGTGGTGCCTGCCATGTGAACCGTGATGGCCGTGTGCATCCCTGTCAATGTGTCGCATACCAACACACTCCTTTGTATACAAACGTATTCGACTTGCAGACTCATTGTATACAAATGCATACATGAAGTCAATTGGGGTATAAACGACATCAGGGATGGATCTCTCTGCGAGTATCCATCCCTGAATCGGTTGGTTTTGTGTACTGTTTGTTCCGGAGACTATCTTGTCTCCTGCTTTCTGTCTAACCCTTTGACCCCAGTTTGGCCACCCGTTGCTCTAGAAAACATCGATGTCGGATACCAAGGCGTGCAACGAGTAACGCGGACAACAGAAAAACCACCCAGATGAGATATCGGGTGGCCGGTTGCACAACTCACTCCCCTAAGTCTATGTGCCCACTTTACCGACTTAGGATCTTCGTGTCCACGCTCACAGTATATGATGATTGCAGATGACTTATTCACATTATATGGACGAGATGTTCATGTTGTCAAGGATTTTTTGATGGATTGGAAATCCAATGCTGGTGTGGTGGAAATTTAGCGGCATGCCCTTAGAAATCACTCTTGACTTTCGAAAAGTATCGTTGTCTAAATTGTCGTTCGCCGTCGAAGCGATATTGGCAACTTTGCCGTGATGAGGAAGGTGTATTGGTTGTTCAGTAACCGCAAGATGTGGGCGGCGGCGGGCGTGGCTCTCTGTGCGCTAGCTGCCGTCTCGCTCGATCCGCCGGACATCGCCTTGGCAGCCGCCGGGACAGGCAATGCGACAGGGGCGGCGGGATTCGGTAGCGCAAATGCCAGCACCAACATGACGGATTTGACGTCGCAGGGCGCTCTATCCATTGCAGTAAGTGGTGTACCGGATTCCACTTTCGCTCAGGAGGAAAAGCCGTACCAGGGCGATGTGACCCAAACGGCGGCGTGGCGTGGGTTCAGTCACCAGGGGAGTCGAACCATCACGCTGACGTTTAAATCTCCTGTCGACGTGCAGTCTATTCAAATTCAGGCTCTACAAAACTTCTCGCTCGGTGTCTACTTCCCCAGTTATGTCGCGTTTCAATTCGAGCAAAACGGCCAGTGGTACACGGCAGGGCAGCGTCCTTCTGCGGTGCCGCAAAGTGACCAAAATGTGATGACCCAGACGTTCGCGTGGTCGAGTGCGGCCGGAATTGAGGCTTCGGCCGTCCGGCTGATTATTCCGGTCGACGTATGGGTGTTTGTCAATGGCTTTGACGTGCAAGGATCGACGACAGCGCGCGGGCTTGCCGCCAGTACGTTGGCGAAAGTAACGTCCACATCCGGGAAACCACTCGGCCCACTGCTGCCCTCGGCCTCCAATGCCGCGGGGATTCGCAACATGTTGCTCGTGCAAACAGGGGCAAACGGCAGTCAAGGCACGTGGTCCGTTCAAGATTTCGAACCCATGCTTGCGTATGTCACAGAGAGTGGGCAGATGACCAAGCCGCTGTTTGACACCATGCTGTTTCTTCCGTACGGATCGGTCAAGGATACAGAGCAAGGCTTGTCCAACTACCTTCAGGATCTGTTTGCAACTGGCAAGCAATTAAGTGCTTTGAACGAAGCTGTTGGCATCGTCAACCAGGCGTTGCATCGCCCGGGATATCAAGAAAAAGTCGTCCTATCGCTGCCGTATTTCGCATACGGAAATATCGATTTCGGAGACATCGGTGGGCAGGATGTGCAATTTGGCGGTACGTCTGGCGATCCGAACGGATTACAAAGCCGCGAAGCAGCGGAGACATGGTATGTCAATCGATTATTAACCGATTGGAAGAAGGCGGACTTCAAAAACCTGAAACTGGTTGGACTCTATTGGAATGAGGAACAGTACCGCCAAACCATGCCTGGGGAAGCGCGGTATATCCAATATGCGTCGTCTTTAGCCAAGGCATATGCGCTTCCCTTGTTCTGGATTCCATACTATGGCGCTGGCGGCATATGGCATTGGCAGTCACTTGGCTTTACGGCGGCTTGGATTCAACCGAATTATGTCGAGCAAGGCCAGCAGGCAGATCTCGCGCGCATGACAAACGCGACCGAGACTGCCTCAGAGCTCGGACTTGGCGTAGAGGTGGAGTTGACAGGGATCGATGCGGCTCATCAGGCCGTGTACGACAGCTCGCTTGCTCAGTTGAGCGCGGATGGCTATGGCACGAATCAGGCGTCGCACGCGTACTACGATGGCTCGAAGCTGCTGTTGACGTCCGAGCGGTCGCATGGCCGTGAGCGCATTGCGTATGACACGACGGCAAGTTTCATTGCGGGGGTGGGTATTCATGGCGGATCGTAAGGCGTGGATCTTAAAAGCCGCGGCGTTTGCGGTGTGCGCGGTGAGCGTCGCCGCGCCAGTGACACACGCGTCGGTTGTACGCCCAACCCCGGTGATGGAACAACGGGCCATCGTGTTAAATGGGGAGCCAACACCGATAAAGCCTTATACGTTTTCTCAAAATGGCGTTGTCTACATGCCGCTTTGGTATGTGATGAACGTGTTGCAACAGTTGGGATTTGCAAACACATGGAAGCAAGGCGTTTGGAATGTGACCGTGCCAAGCTCGGTTCCGGTCGACACAAGTCCGGATACCGAGAGTGCAGGTAACGCCGCGATAGCCGTTAACGGAACAGTCGTTCAGCGTTTACAGGGGATTGCGGCGACGGATCCGGCATCCGGTAAATCGACTATGTTCTTACCGATGGCAAATATCGAGCAATTGATGGCTCGCTTAGGCATTGTAGCGACGTGGGACGGTACGACGTTGTCACTGGATACGAGTGCACTGCCGACTCCCTTAGCCGCAGATCAAATTGGCATATGGAATCTGCTTGTTGCGGTGGACCAAGCGTTTGGCGTCGCTCCGGACACGTCGGGTACCAGTCCGTATGCCGATTTGTCCACGAACTCACCGGCTTGGGGTTATGTCCATGCCAGCATCGAGAAGGGAATTTACCAGCCGATCTCGTCGAACCAGGCAGGTGTCTTTGCACCGCTTACCGTGGCGATGGCAGATCAAGTCCTTTGGAACGCGTACGGCATAAGCTCGAGCGACGCGGCTTATCAGCCAGGGGGCTCGCCGGCGGCGTGGGCATCGGCTGTGGGGTTGGTCCCAAGCGCCTGGAAATCGACAGATTTCCTTACGCCGCAGGAATTGGCGACAGTGGTGTCGAATGTCCACAATAACCTCAAGGGTTTTGTCGAAACGGGCAAGAGCAGTTGGCAGATTTGTTATCCCATCGCAGACGAGGCTACCGCATCATTCGCGGGCGACAGTCGCAATGGGCAGCCCTTTTTTCCGTCGAATGCATCCGTGCAAAGTGCCGTGGGGCAAACCTATCAATTCTTTGACTCCCTGCGCGTCGTCAAGCAGGGCCATCAATACGTGTTGGTGGTACCAAACCCGCCGACGGGTACAGGATTTTGTTACATCACCACATTTGGCAATGTCACCTATGAGATTTCCGGGCAGAGTAAGTGGACAAATGCGTTTGCGCTTGACACGCGCGATGTCCAGTGGGCTAAGGGCCACACGCTTTTGGTACAGATTCCATCGTCAGGGCTGACCATCACATGGAATCAAATGCTGCCGCAATTTTCCGGAACCGTTGTGCTCGGTGAACTGCAGTTGTCCGCCGGTGCGCAGGGTCTGCTGGTACAGCGGATGAACATCAACTCAACCACCACTTCATGATGAAATCCAAAAGGAGGATGTCGCTGTGAAATCTAGTCGCCTACTCGCGGTGCTCGCGCTACCTGCCTGGGTTGCGCTGTCCCAGTCGCCCACCGCGTGGGCGCAGACCGCCACAAGCAGTGCTGCACTGAATACGCCAAGCACCAGTTCAAGCGGGACGTTCGGCCTTGGATCATCCTGGGAATCCTATCCGATGCTCCAATATGGGACACAAGGCCCATCCGTTGCCGTCCTTCAGAATGATCTCAACGCTCTTGGCTTTACGGTCGGGCAAGCAACGGGGACGTTTGACGCGACCACCGAAGCGCAGGTCAAGGCTTTTCAGCAGGCAAACCAGTTACAGGTTGACGGCATTGTAGGACCGCTCACATGGGGAGCGCTAGCGAAAGCTGTCGCGGCTTATGAGGTATCATCGGTTGTCGCTTCAGCAAGCAGCCATGTTGTGAACAATGTGCAGGCCAAACGCATTGTTTTTAATGGCAGCACCGTTTCTTCACCGATTGGATTTACATATGACGGCACGACCTACATGCCCATTTGGTATGTGATGCAGGCTCTGAAGCAGGCTGGCTACGCCAACGTGTGGGCAAATGGCGTTTGGAACATCACCCCTCCATCGACGAGTGCAGCAAATGTCGATTACTCAAACATTAAGTATGGTAAAGGAAGCACCGCGATTGCCATCAATGGTACCGTCGTGGCGAATGTGATTGCCATCGTCTATCCAGATCCGGCCTCCGGGAAAATGACGACGTTCATGCCCATCTGGTATGTCATGAATGCTTTGAAGCGCGCTGGCGTCGGATCGACCTGGCAGGGGACACAGTGGACGATGAAGCCGGCTCCGGTTGTTGTGACGACGTCCGATCCTGTGGGCAACAGTACCGGGAATATGACAGGCAACAGCACGGGGAATACGACAGGTAACACCACGGGGAATATGACGGGTAACAGCACGGGGAACACGACAGGTAACAGTACCGGGAATATGACGGGTAACAGTACCGGGAACACGACAAGCAACAGCACGGGTAATTCGAGTGGAAGCGGCACGAGCGGCTCGACGGGTGCCAATCTGTCGTTTACCAATGTGGACCTTCGCTTTCCGGCGCCCGCCAACATCAATACATCAAGTATCAATTCATACTTACTTGCGAACGATTCACCACTCAATGGTTTGGGTGCTTCATTTATGGACGCCCAAAACACGTATGGCGTAGACGCCAACTATCTCGTTTCTCACGCCATTCTCGAGAGTTACTGGGGACAAAGTCAAATTGCACTGGCAAAGAATAATCTGTTCGGATACGGCGCGTACGATTCAAATCCCGGTAATGACGCGGGTATGTTCCCGAGTGACGATTACGCAATCCGCTTTGAAGCGTGGGAGGTCCGCAATAACTATCTCAACCCCGGGGGCAGCGAGTACGTCTCACCGACGTTGACAGGGATGAATGTCAACTACGCGACGGACAAGCAATGGGCTGCGGGCATTGGTAGCCTGATGACGCAATTTGCAAGTTCGGTCGGTTCGAGTGTGAGCGCGTATAAACAATACTCGCCACAGAATGTGGCGCCGACCCCGAAGAGTAGTACGGAACCCGTCTTTTACATGAATGGAGCCACAGGCGTCATTCAGTCGGATAGTTATTACCAGAACGGTGGGGTGCCGTACTTCCCTTCCATGGCTGCCGGCATGAATCAACAATTCTTTGGACCGTTGCAAAACGGCAGCGCAGGTCAGCCTGTTGCAGAGGTGCAAAAGTACTTGAATCAGACGATTGGAGCGGGGTTGCAGATCGACGGTCAATATGGCCCGCTTACCGAGGCGGCGGTCAAGAAGTTTGAGTCGCAGGTTATGCATATGACGAATCCCGATGGCATCTGGAGTTATGCGATGTGGACCACATACATCCAGCCCAATCAATCCAACGCCAATTTGATTCCGTCCGGTACCCAGGTGCAGATTGATCAGATTGAACAAGGTATGGCGGGTCCGTATGTGATGCCATGGTACCATATCGTGAATTATGGGTGGGTCGATTCGCAGTATGTGAAATTTACGAATGTATATCGCGTCGAGGTGACGAACCCGGCGGGTACGGCCACTTCTATTCCCGTCTATCAGGTGGGGAATTTGAGCAAAGTACTCGTCACCCTGCACAGTGGTGACTTTGTTGTGGCATCGTCGGCACAACCGTCAGGCGGTGTTTATACCATTCAAATTGCCGCGCAGACGCCAGCCGTCAGCAACGGCTTGGCGCCTGACACGCTCCTGACCGGCGTCATCCCAGCCAACGGCACGGTGACGCTCGTACCACAATCGTAACGCACATCTGACGGCGGCTGGCGTCCGGAATTCAACCGTTGACGATCTGGCCGCCGTTTATATGCAGTACCTGACCGCTCATATACGAGGAATCACTGCTCGCCAAATATACGTACGCCGGCGCCAGTTCCGCAGGCTGCCCGGCGCGGCCTAACGGTGTATCACTCCCGAATTGCGCCACCTGATTGGCCTCGAAAGTCGACGGAATCAAGGGCGTCCAAATCGGGCCGGGAGCTACCGCATTGACGCGTATCCCCTGCTTGGCAAGAGACTTCGCTAAAGACCTCGTCAAGCTAACAATGGCCCCTTTTGTTGCAGAATAGTCAATTAACGTCTCGTTTCCTGCATAGGCCGTGATTGAAGTCGTGTTAATGATGCACGAACCTTGTTGCAGATGTGGAAGTGCCGCTTGGATCATGTAGAAATACCCAAAGACATTTGTGGAGAATGTCCGTTGCAGTTGGTCTGGCGTAATGTCGAGGATGCTGTTTTGCGGGTGTTGCTCGGCTGCATTGTTGATCAAAATGTCGATTTTTCCAAACTTCTGGATGACCTGAGCGACGGCCTGTTTACACAAATCTGCGTTCGCGACGTCGATCGGCAAAGTGATGGCTTTGCGGCCATATTGACCGATGCAGGTGGATGTCTCCTCGGCATCTTCGTGTTCGTTGTAGTACACGATTGCGATGTCGGCGCCCTCCTTGGCAAACGCGATCGCGATCGCTCGGCCGATACCGCTGTCACCGCCGGTGATGATGGCGACTTTGTCCTGTAGCTTTTGGCTGCCTCGGTAATTCGCATCGTCGAAAAATGGACGTGGGTTCATCTCCGACTCGAGCCCGGGTTGCTGATTTTGATGTTGAGGTGGAAACGATGTTGGGAACGTCGGGGTGTGACCGGGTTGGACAGTTGTTGTGTTCGTGGGCATGGGATGGCCTCCTTGAGTTCGAGAGAACGTTTTTATCCACCACCTAGAGTGGGTGTGGGAGGAAAAAAGTATGCGACGGTGTGGCTCGTGACTTGCCTGTGTAAAGACGTGACAGGATTGCGGTACAATCGGGAGTTGGTTTCTCGGTCATGGGGCTTTGGTGTGAGGGAAGGCACGTAAGAGCCCAGGGGGGAGCTTGTTATATGAAAGCGAAATGAAATAGGAAAATGCATAAAGGGCGAGGTGGCAACCCCGCCCCCTATGCGTTTAATCGACAATCGGCTCCGGTTGTCCATGGAGTGTGCGTT
The DNA here is from genome assembly GCF_027923525.1 of Alicyclobacillus hesperidum subsp. aegles. Lineage (NCBI taxonomy): Bacteria > Bacillati > Bacillota > Bacilli > Caryophanales > Alicyclobacillaceae > Alicyclobacillus > Alicyclobacillus hesperidum. The sequence goes on from NZ_BSBJ01000049.1 coordinate 274,688, forward strand.
CTTCGCGACTCGTTCGCATGAATGGCCAAAAATGAGCTCTGCCTACAATCGCCGTTGCTGCCGGGACGAAGAAGGCCAAAACAATCAGCGCGTACATCGCGAGTCCAATGATGACCGACAAACCAATTTCAACGAGTGTCGTCACGCCCGATACCGACATTGATCCGAACGTGCCTGCCATGATGGCGGCTGCTGAAAAGACGACATTGCCCATCTGCCGCATGGCGTGCCACATCGCGCTACGGACGTTGAGCTCTGGATGGTTGTGCATTTCCTCATCAAACCGCGACATGAGGAAGATGGAGTAATCGACGCCCAGCGCAATGAGTAGCAACAATGCAAAGAAGGGGACGGTCCAACTGATTCCGGATTTGCCCATGATGTGAATGGCCACGTATTGCAAGATGGCCATCGTCACGTAATACGTTCCTGTCAGCGAAATGATCACGTACAACGGTGCCAGAAGCGACCGTAGCATGAGCACAAGAAGGATGAAGATGGCCGCGAGAATCATCCCCATCATGCGCGTGAAGTCGCTACCGGATAACTGGTTGAGCGCCGCTTGCGTCGGCGTTGTGCCGGTATAGCCGAGTTCCCCTGTGTGAATCGGGCTCGCCGTAAATGCCGCCTGTGCCTGCGCCTCAAGCCGTGGCATCTGCTGGATCGCAGTCATCGAATATGGATCTGTTTTCAGGGTCACGCGAATGTCTGCCGTGTGACCGTTTGGCGAGATGTAGTTGTTCATGGATTGCTGCAAACCCGCGCTTGACCGCAGTGCAGACGCAGGTACATAAAAGCCTGGATTGCCCGTCTGTGTGGCATGGTTCGTTTGGTGCAAGGCGTTTTTGACGGTACCCACTCCGTTTGCCAACTTGACCAGAGCATTGTGCAACTGATTTTCGCCTTGTCCTGCGCCTTGCATGCCTGCTGCAAATTGTTGTGCCCCGGCAGCCCACTGCGACAAGCCGCTATGCAACTGAACGCTTGCGCCACTGAGCTTCTCCAGACCCGTCTTAAGGCCAGCCGTTCCGCTTGCCAACTGTCCCGAACCTTTGGTCACAAGGTCGCTTGCATCGGCCAAGCGGTGGCCGCCTGCAGCAATAGATTGCAGACCCTTTTCCACACTGCCAGCACCTTCCGACAACTTGGCTAGACCTGTGGCAAGCTGGCTTGATCCTCCGGCAAGCTTGGTCGAAGCCGCGCTCGCGGCCTTGCTCCCCGCAGCCGTGGCCTCTGCAAGCTGCTCAATTTGCTGCCATGAAGGATCCGCGGCATCACCAGGATGTGCTTTTGCCCAATTGGCGAGGGCGTTTGCCAATTCGCTTGACACCTGTGCTTGTTGGCTGAGGCCTTGCTGCAACTTTGCGTTGCCGCTCGCCAGTTGTTTCGCCGCGCTTGCGCTTTGGGCGATCCCGCTGGCAACCTGTTGACCGCCAGTTGCAAGTTGCGCCGCCGCTTTATCCAATGCCTTGCTACCTGTTGCGAGTGATCCTGCGCCGTTTGCCAAGCGTTGTGCTCCTTCGGCTAATTGATTGCTTGCCGTCACAGCTTGTTGTAACCCACTGTGCAACTGATTCTCACCAGTTGCGAGCGCTCCTGCGCCGCTGGCCAACTTGGTCGCCGCGCCCGCCGCTTGATTCGCGCTTTGGCTACCAACGCTGGACGCGATGTGATGCAACCCCGCCTGAACCTGATTGAGGCCATTCGCCGCAAGTTGGTTCTGTTGTGCCAGTTGAAATTGCGAGATCACCTTGCCGACTGGCCGTGTGGCGCTGTCGACTTCCGCAACAAATGGCAGCTTGGCGACGGAAGACGAAATGTTTTCGATGGTCGCAAGGCCTTGTGGGGAGCGCAGGTTATCTGGCGTGTGCACGACGATGTCCATCGGCAGGACTTTACCTGCACCAAACGCCTTGGACACAATTTGGAAGCCAACGACCGATGGAGCGTTCGGAATGTCCGAGGTTGGATCGAACGTTCTTTGGTCCGTAAACGTCATTGCTATAGGCGCCAAGACGACAGCCACAGCGGCAAGCGTCCACCACGGGTGACGGAGTGACAGGCCGCCCGTTGCGCTCCAAATACGTGACGGCTTGTGGCTGGCTGCCGTGATCGATTTGCGCGGCCAGAACACAAATCTCCCCAGGCACAGCATCAGTGCCGGCAGGAAGGTCAGGCATGCGGCGAGCGTGATGGCGATCCCGACGGCGACGCCGACGCCAGATTTGAACAGGCCGAAACGGGCGAAGTAGAGTGTGGCAAACGACATAAAGACGGTCAGCGCGCTGAACACGACCGTTTTGCCGATGCCCTTCATGGCAGCCGCCAGAGCATCGACAGGGGCAAGGCCACGGCTCGCTTCCTCGCGGAAGCGGTTCATGACGATGATGCTGTAATCTGTACCGGCGCCAAAGATGATGGCAATGAGGAACGTGTCTGTAAAAGTCGACACTGGCAGGCCGACGTTGGCCAATGCCGCGACGACGTTGGTCGTCAAAAGATAGGAAAGGCCGATGGAAAGCAGGGTTAAGAAGGGGGCGACGACGGATCGGAAGACCACAAGAAGAATGATGAGCACAAGTGCGACAGTCACGCCTGCGGTTTTTGACGCCCCGTTCATGGAAATGTTGATATTGTCATTTTCAATAGGGGTATCGCCGGTAAACAAGATCCTTGCGTCGGCAGGCTTTCGGGAAAACGCCTGTTTGACGTGAGCAAGCGCGGCGTTGGTCGACTTGGCGACGTCCGTACCGGGGAAGCCAATGCTCGCGATCTCGACCGTGCCGTCGCCACTAAAGTATTGCTTTTGGACGGAGGCGCTCGCGTTGTATGCCCCGGAGACCGACTTGACGCCGTACTCTGTCTTTTGTTTGGCGATTTGCTGCAATTCGTGCGCAAACCACGACTTGTCTTGGTCAGTTAGACCTTTGGGGTTGTAGATGGCCACGACGGCGCTCGTCGAGTTCGGCAGGAATTCCGTGTTGCGGTGCGCAACGACGCTGTTCAGTTGCGGCAGCAAGACGTGAGCTGCGGCAACAATCGCCATCCAGATGGCGATTACGAGGTAGCGGTAGCGCAGGAGTAGACGTGCATACCGTTGAGACACCATGTCGACCTCCGTTAGTCGGCGTGAATTTTTGGAACTCTGCCATGTAGTTTAGCAAGCAAAATAAACTTTGCAAACTGTGTCCCAGTTGGTAAGCGACGACTTCAGTCCTTCGAATTGCCAAGCATTTGTCGCAGTTTTGTAGAACAGCGTTCAAGAACGTGTTGAGAAATTGATGGTATACTCTCTCGTAGTTTCTATTCTGATTTGCTGCAACGAGCTTGCAGCGATTCCAAGAAGGCGAGGGGGAGAGTGTGAATCACAACCAGGCTATGACGCTCATTGGGACTGCTGTTGCGGTGGTTTTTGCAGTGACGGTGATTTTCGTACGGCTACGTGCCGGGAAACGTCCCACCAACGCACGCAAAATTCTCATTCCACCAGTGGCGATGAGCACAGGGTTTTTGATGTACGTGTTTCCATTCACGCGCGAACCCGTTCTCTATGCTTTAGCCGCCATGTGTGCCGGTTGCTTGTTCAGCTATCCGCTGATTGCGACGTCGCACTTTTATGTCGGAGAGGACGGCATATATCTGAAGCGATCGCGCGCGTTTATCTATATTTTGTTGGGGCTTTTGGTGGTACGCATCGCGCTCCACAGCCTTGTCGAGAACTATGTGGACGTGTATCAGACAGGCTCGCTGTTTTTCTGCTTAGCTTTTGGCATGCTTGTGCCATGGCGGATTGCCATGTATGTGCGCTATCGTCGGTTGGTGAACCAACAGGTTGAGCACGCCATGTCGTGAAGCGAGTGATATCGCGTATTTCGTATTAGGAGGATGTTTGTGCGTAGTATCCGCGGAATTGTGATAACCGTCGTGATCGTCCTAATCATCATTGCCATCCCTGTCGTGCAACTGGTGCGTCCAGTGCCAAAGCCTGCGGCCAACGTGCTCGCTGCGCTGCCGGCCAAGGTCGCAGGACCAGCGCCAAAGATTCAGTGGCCGACGCAGGGACAAGCTGCTCTCGAAGCGGTTGGCGTTGGCAGCTTTGGCAGTTCCGGTGTGCAGGCATCTGTACCCATCGCCAGCGTGACCAAGGTGATGACGGCTTACCTTGTCTTGCAGAAGCACCCTCTTCAACTCGGCCAACAGGGCCCGTCCATCACGGTGACGCCAGCCGATGTCAAGACATATGTGCAGGATAAAGCCTTGGGCGAATCCGTGGTGAAGGTGGCTGCTGGTGAGCAGTTGACCGAGTATCAGGCGCTGGAAGGGCTTTTGTTGCCGTCGGGTAACAACGTCGGTTCCTTGCTTGCCAAATGGTGTGACGGTTCACAGGCGGCGTTCGTCAAAGAGATGAACGAGACGGCCGCAAAGATGGGCATGAAAAATACTCACTACGCGGATCCGACCGGCTATTCGCCGGCGAGCCAAAGCGATGCCGTGGATCAGATGAAGCTATTTGCGAAAGCGATGGAAAACCCAGTTTTCCGGCAAATTGTCGGTGAACCGCAGGCGGTGTTGCCGGTTGCTGGACTCGTTTACAACGTCGATTCGCAGGTGGGTCATGGCACCATCATTGGCGGAAAAACAGGTAGTACCCTTGAGGCGGGCGGTTGCTTCGTCTTTGCCGCACAGAAAACGGTGGCGGGACAGAACGTCTTAATTGTCGGCGCCGTATTAGGCCAAAAAGGGGCGCAGGAGCTAGAGGAGGCTCTGTCGGCGAGCGTGCGGATTGCGCAAGATGCGCAGAAGGCGTTGCGACCCGTGAACCTCTTGCAAGCTGGTGCGCAGGTAGGTACGCTGAATGCGGCCTGGACACAGCCGGCCTCCCTGACGGCCGGGCAATCCGTGCAAGCCATTGGCTTCGGCGGTATGCCTATCTCGCAGTCGTTTAAGAGCCGCACATTGTCTGATGCCATTCCCGCGAATGCGGTGGTTGGCACGTTGAATGTCACGGTCGGCAGCCAACAGCTCAGCGTCCCTGTCCGAACGAGTGCGGCGATTGCCAAACCCAAGCTGACCTGGCGACTCAAGAGGCTATAAGCGAGGGCGCTCGTCGGGCTCCCACGTTCGGGAATAGGCAAGAAACGATATCTTTTGGCATACAGATTGAGAGCTGTCGGGACGCAGATTGGACACAGAACCATTGGAGGTGTCGTCGTTGGTCCGTCGATGGATCTCGATTGTCACAGCGTCTGTCATCCTCATTATCGTGTTGCTAGGCGCTGGTTTCTATTTGGCGGTGCGGATGACGCCGTTTCAGCCAAGCGTTCTCGAGGAAGTGCACCAGCCTTCCATTGTTTATGCGGAGGATGGTAGCCGCTTGATGTCGCTTGGTTCGCCCAACACGGATTTGACGTACAACCAGATACCGAAAGATATGCAGGATGCGATTGTCGCCACGGAAGACCACACGTTTTGGACGAACTCCGGGATTGACATTCGCTCCATCTTTCGGTCGTTGTTCGTCGATCTCTCGTCGGGAAGTTTGGCACAAGGGGCCAGTACGATTCCCGAGCAGTTGGCGAAAATCACGTACTTGACCGATCAAAAGACGTTTTCGCGCAAGTTTAAGCAGATTGCGCTCGGTTTGCAAATCGAGCGCAACTTCACGAAGCAGGAAATCCTGGCGATGTACTTGAATCGCATTCCGCTGGGCGAAAGTACTGTCGGCATTGAACAAGCGGCTTTACGCTACTTTGGCATCGATTTAAAAAAGGAGCCTAACAAGCTGACGTTGGCAGACGCGGCCCTGCTCGCCGGTTTGCCACAGGCTCCAAGCGCCTACGATCCGCTGCAACATCCGAAGGCTGCTCTCGATCGGCGCAACCAGGTGTTGCAGAACATGGTTCATTACGGCTACATCTCAGAGGCGCAGGCGCAGGCAGCAGCCAAGCAACCGCTCGGCGTATCGTTTCACTCGTTTCCAGGCGATGGCTGGAGTAGCGATCCACTCCTGACCAATTTCTTGTTGGACTATCTTAATCGCCATGGCATCCCTCCTAGCGAAGTGATGCAGGGCGGGCTCAAGATTTACACGACGATCGATCCGGCCGTACAAAACGCGATTAACGAAGTATTCTGGAGTGGCAAGTACGATTCAGACTTCCCCGGGGCGACGACAGGAACCGTCGTCGAAGGTGCGGCTGTGTTTGTCGATCCAAAGACGGGCGGCATTTTGGGTGCTGCCGGATCGCGCAAACAAGGGTATGTGCCGCTTGGGTTGGATCGGGTCTACCAGGCGAGTTCACCCGGTTCGTCCATCAAGCCGATTATGGATTATGCCCCGGCATTGCAGACGGGGAACTGGACGTACACATCGATTTTGGATAACCAACCGCAGGATTTTGGCGATGGCTATGAGCCACAAAACTGGGAGGTCGGCGGGCCGACGCGAGTGACGTTGCAATATGGCCTCGAATGGTCGCAAAACGTCGCATCGGTCTGGCTTTTGCAGCAGATTGGCATCAGCACCGGTGCAAACATGGCAAAGGCGGATGGCATACCGCTGACGAGCAAGGATTATGAGCATCTTGGCATTGCGATTGGCGGTCTTATGAACGGTGTCACACCGATGGAGATGGCTGGCGCGTATACTGCGTTCGATAACAACGGCATTCATTCAAAGCCATATCTGATCAACCGGATTGTCAACGCGCAGGGAGGCATCATCTATCACGAAGGGCCGCAGCAAAACCAGGTGATGAGCGCCCAAACGGCGGCGGACATGACGCGTCTGATGCAGGATGTCGTCGATTTTGGCACGGGTCAGTCGGCCAAACTTCCAGGCTGGGGCGTGGCCGGTAAGACGGGAACGGTGCAGTATGACAGCGGGCTCGTCGGATCCCATCCAAACTGGGTTCGCGACGGTTGGTTTGATGGATATACGCCCACATTGGTTGGCAGTATCCACATTGGTTACGACGAGTCCAACGACGAGTACCACATGACGATGTCACCAGTTGATCCTTCGGCCAATGCGGCTCAGATCTTCCACGACATCATTGCGCTTGCCCTGCAGAACGAACAGGCACAGCAGTTCCCGGAAGGGCCTTATCCGTACATCACGGGTACGGCAGAGGGCGTGAATTACGTCGGTTCGACGACACCGACAAAGAGCTCGACGCCGACGAACAGCATCTCAGGTCTGCACGCGACGTATAACGCTGCGAACAATACGGTTTCGCTCAGTTGGTCCGGCAGCTTTTCGTCACCCGTGACATATGTCGTCACGCGCGTGTCGACGAGTGGCTCCGACGAGACGGTTCCGGTTGGCCAGACGACGTCCACGAGTCTGACAGACAGTTCCGTGCAACCCGGTGAGTCGTACGTTTACACGGTGCAAGCGACGAGCGAGCAGTCCGGGCAGGATATCGGGCAACCGGTGTCTGTCGCCGTTTCGACAGGCGCGGGCCAGTCGGCAGGACCGGGGAATCAGACCAATGGCGTAGGCCCCGGCAATACGACGGGTCTAGTGACGGGAAACGGAACGGTAAACAACACGACAGGCAACTCGGTTGCACCGAACAACGGAACCAACACGACCGGCGGCGGTGGGGTCGGCCCAGGTGCCAATAACACGGCCAACACTTCGGCGCCCACACCGGCTGCCCCGCCAACACCACCCGGGCACCTGAACGGGGGACCAGGCCATGGCAAAGGCGTTGGTGGTGCATTGGGGAGTAACGTCGTTGGTGGAGCAGGTTACGCGTCGAATACGAGTAACGGTACCGTACAGACGAATCATGTGAGCTTGACAAACGGGGCCACACAGGCAAACGAAGCTGGCAGTGGAAATGGCACGTAATCCAGCGCGATCGCGCGAATAGATCGATCACGATAACGAAGGCGGGGCATAGGCTCCCGCCTTTTGTTTTCGCTAAAACAAACCCTTACGTTGACGTTTGGTTTTCACAGGTATAGCATGGATCGGGTGAATGCGTGTTCGGAAAGGGGGATGGCAATGGGTAAGGCGTGGTCGGTGGAGGCGGTTGCCGGGAGGCTGGGCATCACGACTCGAACGCTGCACTACTACGAGGAAGTGGGGCTCATTCCGCCTGTGCAGCGCACGCCAGGGGGCCATCGCATGTATGACGAGGCGACCATTGCTCGGTTGGAACAAATCCTGCGCTTGCGCGACGTGTTGGGCTACACCTTGCAAGAAATCCGCGAGGTGATGGACGTCGAGGATGTGCTTCAAGGCTATCGTGCACAACTGGAGGCTGGTGTGGAGCCGGAAGTCCGCATGGATATCTTGGAACATTCAATTCAACTTTTAGAGACTGTCGTTGCCCATATCGACGAAAAGGTTGAGCGGCTCGAGGCCATGCGGCAGCGCTACCGTGAACGTTTGGCAAGGATTGAAGAGAAACTCGCGAAACATCGCAAAGAGGTCGACGAGGGTGAATGATGTGGGAGGAATGTTACATTGCAACAAGTAGATGCAGCGCGATCGCGCGATGTGTACAAGTGGATTGCGCTTTCGAATACGACGCTGGGCGTGCTGATGGCTTCGATTAACGGGACGATTTTAATCATCGCCTTGCCGGTCATCTTCTCCGGCCTTTCGGTCAATCCACTGCAAGGTGGGCAAACGGGGCTGCTCTTGTGGGTATTGCTTGGGTTTAATGTTGCGACCACGGTGCTCCTCGTGACGTTTGGCCGATTGTCGGATATGTTTGGCCGCGTTCGGTTGTATAACCTGGGGTTCTTGGTTTTCACCATCGGCTCCATACTCTGTGCTCTCACGTGGAGTAAGGGCATGGCCGGGGAGATCGAGCTGATTATATTCCGCGTCATTCAAGGTATTGGCGGGGCGTTTTTGTTCTCGAACAGCGCCGCGATTTTGACGGATGCGTTTCCAGCCAATCAGCGGGGCCTGGCACTTGGACTCAACCAGATTGCATCGGTGGCCGGCAGTGTCGTAGGGCTGGTCGTCGGTGGATTTTTGGCGTCGACAGGTAACTGGCGATACGTGTTTCTGGTCAACGTCCCCATCGGTATCGCAGGAACCATCTGGGCTTATGTCGCGTTGCGTGAAGTCACCGCGCCACAACGGGGTGAACATTTGGACGTGACAGGGAACTTAACCCTTGCGCTTGGCGTCCTTGGCATCATGCTTGGGCTCACATACGGCATCATGCCCTACGGTGGTCATGCGATGGGCTGGCGCTCGCCTTTTGTCCTTGCCTGCTTGGCCGTCGGTCTCGCCATGCTGATTGTCTTTGCTGTCGTCGAGCAACGCGTCAAACAACCGTTGTTTCACCTCGGTCTGTTCCGCATCCGGGCATTTACATTTGGCAATATCGCGCTGTTTGCGGGAGCTTTGGCGCGCGGTGGGCTCAGCTTTATGCTCATCATTTGGCTTCAGGGCATCTTTCTGCCGTTGCATGGCGTATCGTACGAGAATACACCGCTTATCGCAGGCCTCTACACACTGCCGCAAATCGTCGGCTTTCTTGCAGCCGGACCCATCAGCGGCTATCTTTCCGATCGATTTGGCGCCAAGGCTTTTGCGACGGGTGGACTTATCGTCAGCGCGATTGGCTTCGTTTTGCTGGCTACCTTACCCGTCAACTTCAACCATTGGCTATTCTGGACATACATTTTCATTGTCGGCGTCGGCATGGGCTTGTTTTCGTCGCCCAATAGCGCGGCCATCATGAGTTCCGTCCCAGCTCGTTATCGCGGTGCGGCGTCGGGTATGCGATCCACCTTTATGAACGCCGGGCAGATGATGAGCATGGGCATCTTTTTCTCCATTGTCATTGCAGGCTTGTCTTCGCAGTTGCCATCGGCGCTCGCCTCAGGCCTCTCGGCGCATGACGTGCCGATGCACGCAGCCGATGCGGTTGCCAGTTTGCCGCCGACATCGTCCTTGTTTGCCGCGTTGCTCGGCTATAATCCGCTGCAGACCTTGCTTGGTCCTTCCGGCCTAAACATCTTGCACGCGCTGCCGCACAGCCAAGCCGTCTTGCTCACCGGCAAACAGTTCTTTCCGAGTCTGATTTCCGATCCGTTTCACACCGGGTTGGCCATGGCGTTTTACATTTCGGCAGCTCTCATGGTGATTGGTGCCATCGCATCAGCGGCGCGCGGCAAGCACGTTGTTCATCTCGAGACGCCGCCGTCTGGACAGACCAACATGGCCAAGTAAACCTGGCAAGGGGATGGACGTACAAATCGATGTCTTTTATAGTCATCATGGGAACTTTGTGGACAGCGCCCGGCTGTGCGAGTATCTCGCGGCCGGGCGATGTGCGTTCAGACTTCGGTGGGAGTGTTGACGATGAGACTGGTGATGTTGAGCGGAGGGTCAGGTAAGCGGTTGTGGCCGATGTCCAATGACGTCCGCTCAAAGCAATTTCTGCGCGTTTTACCGTCGCCAACTGGAGCTGATTTCGAGTCGATGTTGCAGCGAGTTTGGCGACAGATTGGCGACTGTGGACTCGCTCCCAATCAGGTGTATGTATGCGCGTCAAAAGCGCAGACGGAGATCATTCACGCGCAAATTGGGGAAATTGGCGTGATCGAGGAGCCGGAGCGCAGAGATACGTTTGCGGCGATCTCGCTGTCCATCCTCTACCTTGTCGACCGTTGCGGTATGGCACCGGACGAGCCGGTCGCCGTATGCCCGGTTGATCACTTCGTCGATGACCACTACTTTCAGGAGATTCAGCGCCTTGGCACGATACTCAAGGACAGCGGTGCAGACATGGCTTTGATGGGCGTAGAGCCCACGGAGCCCACGAGCAAGTTTGGCTATATTGTGCCTTTGGCAGCGAGTGCTGATGGTCTCTTGCAGGTGCGCCGCTTCGTCGAAAAACCGGCGCTTGAGGCTGCGCAGCGATTGATTCAGGAGGGTGCCCTTTGGAACTGTGGCGTTTTCTGCTTCTTGCCGCAAACGCTGCTTGCACTGCTAAAAGCGCGTGGCCTGCCCACCACCTATGAGCATGCCTGCGAGGACTTTCATGCCTTTCCGAAACGCAGTTTCGATTACGAAGTTGTCGAGCAGTTGCAGTCGATTGTCGTCCATCCGTACCGCGGTATGTGGTCCGATCTCGGCACGTGGTCATCGCTGTCAGAACAAATGGAAAGTGAGGGTGTCGGTCAGGCTATTTTATCCCAATGCGAAGGAACGCACGTGGTCAATGAACTCGGCATTCCGGTGGTCGCGCTCGGTTTGCGCGACATGATGGTCGTCGCGACACCCGACGGGATACTCGCGGCGGACAAGCAGTTGTCCGCGTCGCTTAAAGAGGTGGTGGGGCCGATTCAGAATCGGCCGATGTTTGAGGAACGGTTGTGGGGGACTTACCGCGTGATCGACTATCAAAAGCTGGCTGACCATACGGAAGTCCTGACCAAGTGTATCGATCTTCACCCGGGGCGCAACCTGAGTTATCACCGCCACGCCTGGCGCGAAGAGATTTGGACCGTGATTCAAGGCGAAGGCGAGGTCATTCTCGATGGGCGCTGGCACCGGGTTCGCGCGGGGGATGTCGTTCGCGTCGATCAGGGCACGTGGCACGCGATCCGGACGCGTTCGGGCATGCAGTTCATCGAGGTGCAACGAGGGAGTCAATTGGTGGAAGAGGACATCGAACGCAAGTACCTGACTTGGCACGAGATGGTGGCAGCCATGCCGGGGATTCCGCTGTCGTAAGCCGTCGGGGAGGCCATGGCATCGGCCTAGGGGCGTGTATCGCTGCCGAGAAAGTGCGCAATCCGCTCTGCTAATTCGGCGACGCCGGAGAACGCGTATTGGACGCTCGCCACTTTTCCTTGGCTCAAATAGACAAGGGAGGGAACGCTTGCGATCTGCCAGGCTTGTAGCGTTTCGGGGACGAAGTTGGCGTCGACTTCAAAGATGGGGATGTCGCTTTGCAGGGCGGCGACCACTTCAAGCATGCGCCGCGCGACTTTGCAGGTGCCGCACAGAGGGGTGTGTAGAAACACGAGACTCTGTGGCGGAAGCTTAGACAACTGTGTGTCATCGAGAGAGATGAGTTGTGTGAACACGGTGGATCCTCCTCCAGCGGCTGACGGCTGTCCATCTAGACATTTGCCCGCACGATGATGCCTCCTTTCAGCATTGTATGGCAGTGTGCCGCAGTGCACAAACAAGTTTCAGGAGGGAGCACATATGTACGGCGTATTTGGTGGGTACACGCGTTGGGCAGTGGTGTTTCTGATCATCTTCGTCCTGTTCTTCTTGCTTGTCCCTGCATATACGACGACCTGCACGACAACACCTGTCGTCTGAGTCAGTTCAATAAAGCGAAGTCCGGAAAGGGGCAAGTCGAAGCCGCCTCGGCCACGGGGCGGCTTTGTCGTAGATATCAAAGGTCCGTTTGACGCTCCAAAAGATAAGCGGCAATCCAGGTGAGCAAGGCGGCCAGAATCCAACTCGCAACCAAGTCGATAACCAGATGTACCATCTCCTCGGCCGTCATGGAGCCATGCCTAAGGCCGATGAGCCTCCCCATATGCCAATGTGGGTGATGGCTGCTCCAAACCACCCAACCCATCACCCAGGCTATCCAGACGACGGGCAACGCGGGGCGCCAGCGGGATTGCCGGATGGTGCCGAACATGATCCCCAATGACGATGTGAGTGGACAGAGACAAAGTAGAAACAGGGTCCATCTGAAGCCGGCTACCAGAAATGAAAGTGCACTCGCCCAATCGAGACTGTGTGTGCTTAGGAAACTGGTATAAAAACCGAGAATGGTAACTGCTATAAACGTCCACAAACTGACACGGGCGGCCTTCCCGACTGCAGCCAAGCATTTGGCCAGGGTTAGTTGGATTCTGGGAAGTGGCAAGGTCAGCCACCAACCGACCGTGTTTTGACGCCACTCGTTCAGCACAAGTGACATGGCAAAGCCAAACGAAATGACCGGAATGTAATACGAGATGGCCCATACGGGGCCGATAGTGGATAATGTAATGGTGTGTTGTGTACTCTCGTAGGTTGCCAGAACTATCAATGCCAAAAGGCCCGCAACTCCGTATCCCATTCGCCACCGACGGCCTGGTTTGCCAGCGTTGGTAAAGCGGCGCATGTCGCGAGCGACAAGTAAAGCAAAACCTGTTCCGGATGACAACGCAATTCCCCCTATGAAATGCGCAATCGTAGTGATTGTGTAACGGCAAACGAAGGGCGTTACGTGTACAAAGAGCGCAACATCCTCTCCAGCGACCCGTGCTGCGCCCGCAACTCGTCCGCATCGCCACTTAGAAGCAGTTCACCTCGATTTAAAAACACGGCGTGATCAAACAACGGTTCAGCCTCATGCAACTCGTGTGTACTGACGAGCATGGTCACCTCGCGCCGGCTCATGTGATGAATCAGACAATCGATAATCCGCTCGCGCGACAGCAGGTCAATGCCGGAAAATGGCTCGTCGAGAATGATGAGTGGTACATCGCGGGCAACGCAGACCATGATCATGAGGCGCGCCTCTTGCCCGCGCGACATACCAGCGACCTTCATATCCAGAGGAATTTCCATGATATCAGCGAGATCGCGTGCGACGTCCCGGGAAAAACCCGGTAGCAGCCGCTCAGCATAGCGAAATGCATCGCGAACCGTATCTCCGCCGTACCAGCGAGCGCGATCCGGCAGGTACGCGATGTCGCGGTTTGTTTGCCAACTCGGCTTTCTTCCCAGGACCGCGAGGTGTCCACTATCTGGTTGGGTGAGGCCCATCAGCAGGCGAAACAACGTCGATTTACCGGAACCGTTGGGCCCAAGAATCCCGATGGAACACCCTTGTGGCAGGGATAGCGAGAGGTTGTGCAGGGCTTGTGACTGTCCGTACCGTTTGCTGACCTGGCGGCATTCCACTGCAAAGGTGGGTTTGTGCTGCAGGGCTGGTGTCAAGGGGTCTCATCCCTTTCTTCGTCTTGTATGAGCCGAAAGATGGCCTGTCCTGAATACCCTAAATCATTCATTTTCTGTAGGAATTCTCGGACGGCAACAGCGGCGAGTTTGCTGCGCAACTGTTCAATCTGTTCTTGCGACGATGTGATAAACGTGCCTTGACCTCTTCTGGTTTCGGTAAGACCGCTGCGTTCCATCTCTTGATACGCGTGCATGACCGTGTTTGGCGTGACATGCAAGGCCTGTGCCAATTCCCGAACCGACGGTATCTTGGTGCCGCGTTCAATTTCGCCTTTGACGACGGAACTTTGAAACTGTTGAACAATCTGCTCGTAAATCGGCTGACTGAAGTCGATGCGAAAGCGCAGGGAGCCCACTCGTCGTTCTTCCAAAACGTCATCACTCCCTGGAACGCGAAGTGTATCACGTGATATGGGTGTATCATAACATGTGATACACTCCTGTCAAGTGATGACACACAACTGTCCGCATGGGTACAGGCGTGCAGCGCATACACTGGCGTAAGATGTGCATCGATAGGAGGTCGCCTATGCCTTCGTTTATCGCGTTTGGCATGATCAATCAAAACACGCCGCAGCAAAATGCCGGAATCTTTGTCGGTGAAGGGAATATCGGTGGCTGGGACGCCAACATGAAGCTGGCACAAGGGCATGGCGGCACCTACGGGGCATTCAATGCGTTCCCAATTCAGTTAAATGTGCTGTTTGACAACTTTGAAGGGATTGACGGGGTGATTAACGATCCCGATGTAAAGCCGGAACTGTCCGCGAACGCATAGTCGTTAGGAGGCCTAAGGAATGCCATCGGTCATTTTGGTTGGCGTGTTTAACACGAATACGCCTCAGCAGAACGCCGGTAGTTTTTTTGGGGAATATAACGTAGGTGGCTGGGACGCCAACATGAAGCTCTGTCAAGGCCACGGTGGTTTATACGGATTTTTTAACTGGCATCCGGTTCAGGTGAACGTTAACTTTGATAATTTCGAGCTGATCGATGGTGCCATCAACGACGCGGATCTGAAACCTTCGGCTTCTGCCAATGTCTAGCGGCGACAGACGAATGGCTGCAGGCAGGACGATCATTCCTGCTCTGCAGCCAAGTCTCCGTTAAAACATGAACGGCCATCTGGTTGCCGGCATAGCTCCATTTGGGGCTTGCTGCATATAGCCTGGGTTCTGTGCATAGGGCGACATGTAGCCGGGATAACCGTAACCGGGCGTCATGCGGCCGCCCATAGGCGGATCGACAACGCCTGCTCGCCCTGGTTGTCCCGCCCAGCCGCCATTGCGCGAAAAACCCCGTGCCGCGCCCAGACCGCCAAAGATGAGAAACAACGGAAGAAAGCAGTGTTCTGCATCAACAGCGCTCCGATGGGCCATCAAAAAGTCCTCCTTTTTGTACATCGTATGCCGCACGTGCGAATACGGCTGGACGATTCTCCATGAATGGCCGGCTGTCGAGAGATTCCGAACGTGCTATGATGAGGGTGGCACCACCGTTTGCAGTTGGCTTGAGTGTTTGCAGATGGAAGGAAGTTGAACAAGATGCGTACACCGGCGACTTCGCGCAAAGTGATCATTGTGGAAGGCAAGACGGATAGATCAAGGATTCTCAAGGTCCTTCGAGAAGAAGTCGAGGTGGTATGCACGAAGGGCACACTCAGTTACGAGCAGGTTGAAAACGAGATTGTGCCGCTGCAGCAGGACGAGGTCTATATTTTGGTAGATGCCGACTCGGCTGGAAACCGCTTGCGCAAACAGCTTAAACGCGAATTGCCAAATGCCGTGGATCTGTATACGCGCAAGTCTTACCGTGAGGTTGCGCGCACGCCGCTTGAGCATTTGGCAAAGATTTTGTCCGATGCCCATTTTGCCATTGACGAAAGCCTTTTACAGACAGGCCCTTGGAAAGGGGAACACATCGCAAGGTGATAACCCAGTTTTCACCGCAACGCCGGGACAGCCCTTGCCGAGGCTGTCCCGCCGCGCTTTCAAGAACGTAGAGTCTGTCACTGTGCCTGTTCAGTGATGATTTCGGGACCGTGTTCACTCATGACCAGGGTGTGCTCGTATTGTGCGCTCCATTTGCCATCTTCGGTGCGCGATGTCCAACCGTCGTCATCCAGTTTGCAGGCATATGTGCCGACGTTGACCATCGGTTCAATGGTAAATGCCATCCCTTTACGAATGCGCGCGCCTCTGTGCGGTGGCCCGAAATGTAGCACCTCTGGGCTCTCGTGCATCTGGCGGCCGATACCATGTCCGATGTAGTCGCGAACGACAGAAAACCCTTGAGCTTCCACGTAGGTCTGAATCGCGTGGCCAATGTCCGAAATGTGGTTGTCGATCTGCGCCGCTTCGATCCCGACATATAAAGCCTGTTTCGTCACATCGAGCAAGCGGCGAGCTTCCTCACTAATTTCACCCACCGCATAACTCCATGCCGAGTCGGCGTGCAACCCTTTGTGGAGGGCAACCATATCGACGGTGACGATATCGCCCTCTTGAAGTACATAGTCACTCGGGAAGCCATGGCAAACGACGTCGTTGACCGATGTACAGGCGGCAAACGGATAACCGCGATAGCCCTTTTGGGCGGGCTCCATGTTGTATTTCCGAATGAATGATTCCACAAAGGCGTCGATTTCCAGCGTCGTGACTCCCGGTTTGACTTTTGCGCGAAGAGCCTCATGGCACGCGGCGACGACTTTCCCCGCCTCTTTCATCAACGCAATTTCATGTCTGCTTTTAAGCACGATCACGCCTTGCATCTCCTATCTCCGTTGTCCATCGACGCTACCTTGCAGGTTTCGCGTAAGCAAAGGACGTTATAACCCCGTTGTCGGGGCGTAAATCCCATCGGTCGAGATGAAGATAACACCAATCACGATACCAAGGACGAAGTAACCGATCATTTTGGGCTTCGTCATCGGCTTTGCACCGGGGCGAATTTTCATCAAGTAGACGAATAAGCACCCAATGAACAGGACAAATACTGCTTCGATTGCGTGATGCACCGAACTTCCGCCCTCTCTGTCGACATATCCCGATTATTGTGCCACAAAACGCGGCCGATTTCACCTGGTATGACAAGCAAGCCCAGAGCACGACGCCGGGTGTATAATGGCACAGGGGTGATTTTCCTGTGATTATCGGTCTTGGCACCGATTTAGTTGAAATCCACCGCGTTCGCCAGGCGCTTCGGCGCAACCGCGAACCGTTTTTACAACGCGTGCTATCCGCAGCGGAATTGCAAATCAGCGCACAGTTCACCGACGAAGCGCGACTGGCCGAGTTTGTCGCCGGGCGCTTTGCGGCGAAGGAGGCCATCGCAAAAGCCACAGGGCTCGGGCTCGGCAGGCTAGGCATGTCGACGGTCAGCATTCGCGTCGGCGAAACCGGCCTTGTCACGGAGTGGTCGGACGCGTCCGGGCTCGTCGAAGTTGCCGGGCACGTGCAAAAGCCTTCTGCCCAGCTCCACGTTTCGCTCTCCCATGCAGCCGGCGTCGCTTACGCTGTCGCCATTCTGGAGCGCTTGGCACAAGCTCCCCGCTTGTCATGATTGTACATATTGTTGGGACAGCGCGAATATCCATATACCAATCCTCGGGGAGGGTACTTTGTGTATCTCGTCACGAGTGAACAAATGCGGAGTTTCGATCACGACACCATCGAAACATACCGGGTTCCGGCCATCGTGCTCATGGATCATGCCGGACGGGCCGTCGCCGATGCCGTGTTGTCGCATTTGCCAAAGGCGGCCGTCGTCGTCTGCGGAAAGGGTAACAACGGCGCGGATGGCTGGCTTTGCGCTCGCTGGTTGAAGCGAGCAGGCATTGCGGTTTCCGTCGTGACGCTTGTCGATCCCGCCACCTTACAATCGGACGCGCGGCTCGCACACTCGATTGCCGATGCGGCAGGGGTTCGCTGGCAACTGTACGAGCCGGGCGTTGTCCGCGAAGCGGTGGCACTCGCGCAAGCGACCGGGAAAGTGGCAATTGTCGACGCCATTCTCGGCACGGGTGTATCCCGACCTTTGACTGGTGACATTGCGCTTGTGGTCGACGAGATCAACCAGGCGCAGGCGGACGTGGTGGCCATTGACGTGCCAACCGGCGTCAACGCATCCACTGGAGAGGTCCTTGGCGGAGCCGTGCAGGCGACAACGACCGTTGCCATGGCTGCAGAAAAATTGGGGACGGCTGTCACGCCGGGAGCGCTTTATGCAGGGCAGGTTCGCGTGGCAGACATCGGGATCGAAATGCGGATCGACGATGCGATCGCGATGTATACACACCCCGCTTTGTTTCGCGGCCAGTATGGCGATCGCGCTGTGCTTACGCATAAGGGCAGCTTTGGCCGGGTCGGCATCGCAGTAGGGACCATGACCGGGGCGGCGCGCCTTGCCGCATTGGCGGCGGCCAAAGTGGGCGTCGGCATGGTCGTCGTCGGCGGCGAAGGAGCTAAGGGTGGCGAGTGGGCGCCGGACATCGTCGTGCGGTCGCAAACGGAGGTACCTGCGGCGTTTGCGGATTGTCAGGCGGTGGTGATTGGCCCCGGCCTTGGCGATCGCGCTCACAGCGCAGAGGCATGGCTCCGCCAACTGGCCGAGTGCGGCGTGCAACGCGGCGCGATCGACGCGGATGCCTTGGCCTTTGTGGCGCAGGGCGGGCGGTTCATGCCGGTAGCGGGCGAGTACGTGCTGACGCCACATCCGAAAGAGGCGGCGCGCATGCTCGGCTGGGATGTGTCCACGGTGCAGGCCAGGCGGATTGAGGCGGCTCGCGAGATCGCGATGCGCTCAGGGGCAGTTGCCTTGCTTAAAGGCTATCGGACCATCATCGCGACGCCAGACGGGCGACTGCGGGTCAATCCGACAGGTGACGCGTCGCTTGCCGTCGCGGGCACAGGCGACGTGCTTGCAGGCGTTGTCGGCAGCCTGCTCGCACAGGGACTGGATGCGTTTGCCGCCGCGAGCCTTGGCGCATGGCTCCATGGTCGCGCAGGGGAGCTGGCGGGGCAGGCACTGACCAGGGTGAGTGCGACCGCCTCCGATGTCGTCCATGAGTTGCCCAATGCGCTGAAAGCGTACCTGCAATCTCTCCGGTAACCTCGGTGGTTGACATGGTGTGTGTCGGAGAAAGGCGAGGTGGCTATGCGAAAGGTTACGGCAGTCCTGTTAGCACTCGGCATCGCCGGCGGCGTTGTCGTCGGCTGTGGCGTTCCGGGCAGCAATAAGTCGGTCACGCATAAAATTCAGGAGCATGCCGAGACGCTCGACAGTAAGAACTACCAGAGCGAAGCCATGATGACGGTACAGATGGACAACAATGTCCAAAAGTACTTCGTCCGCGTCTCGTACGAATCACAGGACACATACAAAATCGAACTAGGCAACGCGGAAAAGCAGATTAACCAGATCATCGTGCGCAACCCAAGCGGCATGTTCATTGTCAGCCCGGCACTTGGCAAGGTCTTTCGATTCAACGGCAACTGGGCGCAGAATCAGGGCCAAATCTATCTATACAATCAACTGCTGAACCAAATCACGGCACAAAAGTCGGTGAAGGTTCAGAAAAACGGCGGCGTCTATTCGTTTGATGTCCCGGTCACACCGGCAAGCGATGTCATCAGTCGCGAACAAATCGTCTTGTCCAAAGACTTAAATCCACAGACGGTGAAACTGCTCGACAAGAACGGGGCTGCCGCAGTGACGTTGACGTACCAGTCGTTTACGACAGGTGTCACGTTCCCGAAGGATGCGTTCGATCCGCAGGCCTTGGCGCAGTCTGGGCAAGTTGCGAAGCCGACGCTCGCCAGCGATCAGTCGTTCGATTATGTCGAGCCGCCCGCTGAATTTGGCACCAAGTTGACGGATCTCGCACAACCGACGGACACGAGCGTGATCATGCGCTATAGTGGCGGCAATCATCATTACGTGCTGACGGAGTCAGAGCCGACGCCAGGTGCGGAAGGTATTCCGAGCGCACAATTGCTCAACATGTTCGGGGTGCCTGCCATGTACAACCATGCAACGGGCACAAACGTCTCGAATATCACGTGGATTAACAACGGGATCGAATTCTCGTTGACCAGTAACGACATGAACCTCGACCAATTGCAAGACATTGCGATCTCGACCTTCGGCCAAGTCGGGAAGTAGACGATATGGCTGTGCGCATACGGCACGGGCCATCCGCAGCGGGCGTTACGCCTGCGGGATGGCCCTTTGTTTTGTGCTACACTGGCACAAGCGAGGTGAACGCCATGTATCGAACGACATTTGCGATGGTGGATTTATCCGCGCTCGCCCATAATATTCGCCTGCTCAAAGGCAGGTTGGCGCCCGGTGTGCGCCTGCTCGTCGCCGTCAAGGCCGATGCTTACGGGCATGGTGTGCGCCCGGTCGTCGAAGTGCTGCGCCGCGAGGGCGTGTACCAAGTGGCGGTGGCCTCGCTGGAAGAGGCTTTGCAAATTCGCGCCTTTGACAAGGAGATTCCCATCCTCATCCTCGGCGCCCTCGGGGTTGACGAGTGTGTCGTCGCAGCCGAAGCCAAGCTCGACGTCCTCTACACCGATTTGTGTCCGATCCCGGACATTCCTCGCTTGCCAAGGCCGCTTGCGATGCACATCGCCATCGACACGGGCATGAACCGCCTTGGCTTTAAGTCCATCGAGGCCGCGCTCCGCGTGATCGAGGCGATGGCCAATCGCGCGGATATCCGGTTTGCTGGGGTGTGTACACACCTGGCCTGTGCGGACGCGGCGGATGTGAGCCATGCCCTCGGCCAAGTGGAGCGGCTCTTAGAGGCCGTTCAGACGTTGCGCGAGAAAGGCTCTGCACCGCCGCTCGTGCATGCAGCGAATAGCGCCGGGCTCTTGCGCGGCGAAGCGTGGCAGTTCGACATGGTGCGCGTCGGCATCGCCGCTTATGGTTACTCCCCAGATCCAGAGGTTTTGCCGCAACCAGAGTTGCGCCCGGTCATGCACATGTACACGTCGATCACGCGCGTGGCCGATGTCCGCCCGGGGGAGACGATTGGTTATGGCGCCACCTACACCGCACAGCGCCCTATGCGCGTAGCGACGATCGCCGTCGGGTACGCCGATGGATTTCTGCGCATTCTCTCGAATCGCGGCATGGTCCGCGTGCGCGGACGCGATGTACCGATTGTCGGGCGCGTGTGCATGGACCAGGCGATGGTTGATGTGTCACATGTTCCGGAAGCACAGGTCGGGGATTTTGTCACCGTGTTTGGGATCGATCCGCCGTCGACCTGGACTGCTTCTGCTTGGCGGTCCGTGCCCCCGGAGCATCGCGCAAACTGGTTGCAGGAAACGTTCGCACTTGCGGCGAATGAAGAAGGGCGAAATGTGTTATCATTGTCAACAGTTGCGCCGCTTGCCGAGACAATTCCGTATGAGATCCTCTGTCAAATCAATCGTCGAGTGCCGAAATTGTACGTTGAAGCGTAGCGCGGATCAGCCAAGTTATTTTGATTCGCACATGGCGGATCGCTATAATACTCGATGGAAAAAGTGTCGCCATTGCAGTGGAGGTGCCGCGCGTGTCCGGTAAAAAACGCATGGTAGTGTATGTTCCGGAGCAGTTGCTGGAGCAGGTGGATGGTTTCGCGCGTACAGACAGCGCCAATCGGAGTCAAATTGTACGAGAGGCGTTGCGTATGTATGTATTGACGCATCGCCGCAACGATATCCGCGAACAGATGCAGCAAGGGTATCAGGAGATGGCGCGTTTGAACCTGCGCATTGCTTCGGAGTCGTTCTTTTTGGAACAGGAAGCAGGGGGCACGGTGGAGCGTTTAGTGAGCGGGGTGTGAACGATTGAATGTCAAACGAGGGGACATCTTCTTCGCCGACCTTTCACCTGTGGTCGGATCGGAGCAAGGAGGATTTCGCCCCGTACTGATCATCCAGAATGACATCGGGAATCGTTTCAGTCCCACAGTCATTGTCGCAGCCATCACAGCTCAGATTCAGAAGGCGAAACTCCCGACGCACGTCGAAATTAAGGCTGAGAAGTACGGCTTGGATCGGGATTCCGTCATTTTGCTCGAGCAGTTGCGGACACTGGATAAGCAGCGTTTGACAGACAAAATCACACACCTGGACGACGAAATGATGAAAATGGTCAACGAAGGGCTGCTCATCAGCCTTGGCCTTGTGGATTTTTAATGGTGTCGCCAGGGATACCAAGTGAATGATAGAAATTGTGGAGAAAGGGCGGATGACAATCCGTCTTTTTTACGTTCCAAAAGGAGACAAGAAGATGACGGCGAGTCAACGGTCCATGGTGCGCGACATAGGTTTACATGCAAGTGGTGAACAGAAGATTGCCTGGGTCAAGGCTCATATGCCGCTATTGCGGCAATTAGAAGAGACGTTTCAAAAGGAGCAGCCGTTTGCCGGGAAGCGTATTGGCATGTGCCTTCATCTCGAGGCCAAAACGGCCTATTTGGCGCTGGTCATCCAGGCTGGTGGTGCAGAAGTCGCGATTGCCGGCAGCAATCCGCTATCGACGCAGGACGATGTGGCGGCCGCACTGGCGGTGCGCGGCGTGCATACTTACGCGTGGCACAAAGCGACTGCAAACGAGTACAACATGCATTTGCAGGCGGTGCTCGATAGCGATCCGGTTGGCTTAATCGACGATGGCGCCGATTTGGCGACGATTCTCCATCGCGATCGCCCTGAGCAAGCCAAGCGTATCGCCGGCGGTTGCGAGGAGACGACAACGGGGATTGTTCGCTTGCGTGCGATGGCCAATGAGGGCATCCTGCAGTATCCCATGCTCGGTGTCAACGACGCGCTTTGTAAACACCTGTTCGACAACCGCTATGGAACAGGGCAGTCTGTGTGGGACGGTTTTATGCGGACGACCAACCTCGTGATCGCAGGGAAGATCGTTGTCGTCGTTGGCTATGGCTGGTGCGGCCGAGGCGTGGCTGCACGGGCTCGTGGACTCGGGGCACAGGTCATCGTCTGCGAAGTGGATCCCATCCGTGCCGTCGAAGCTGCGATGGAGGGCTATGCCGTGATGCCACTCCTCGAAGCGGCGGCGCATGGGGATATCTTTATCACGGTGACGGGCAACAAATACGTGATTCACGGCGAAGCGATGAAACGGATGAAGGATGGCGCCATCCTGGGGAATGCCGGTCACTTTGACGTGGAAGTCAGCAAACCAGATCTGGAAGGCCTCTCGGTGTCTGTGCACCAGGCTCGTCCCAACATCGATGAGTATCGTTTGCAGGATGGGCGTCGCCTGTACTTGATTGCGGAGGGACGCTTGGTCAACCTTGCTGCGGGGGACGGGCATCCGGCCGAGGTCATGGACATGACATTTGCGCTACAAGCTCTCGGTCTGCGCGAAGTGCTGACGAACAACTACGCACCTGGACTGCATAGGATCCCAGAACATATTGATCGCGAAGTTGCCCAGATGCGATTGCGCAGTTGGGGCATCGAAATTGACCAACTCACGCTGGAGCAGAAGCAGTATCTAGACAGTTGGTTGTAACGGCTGGCGTCGGCAAAAGGAGAGATGACGGATGGGACAACGACCACTCATCGGCATGACGGGATCGCGCCATGTGCGTCCGAGCCAGTTGCCTGGGTTGCCTTTAATGGCTGTGACCGTGTCGGATGACTATGCTCAGGGCGTCGAGGCGGCTGGAGGCGTGCCTGTTGTGATTCCGTATGTCAGCGATGGAGCGGTACTTGGCGCGCTCGCCGAACGGCTCGACGGTCTGTTGTTGACGGGCGGCGACGATGTCGATCCGAACCTTTACGGGGAGGAACCGCAAATCGGGCTAGGGGCTTTGGAGCCCGCGCGCGATCGCATCGAGTTGGCGCTCATTAACATGATGCGGGCGCAGAATAAACCAATTTTGGGTATTTGCCGCGGCATGCAAGTGTTGAATGTCGCCCTTGGCGGGACGCTTTATCAGGATCTGCCGCGCCAATGGAAGGGCAAGTTGCAACACAGTCAAAAGGCGGGGCGGGGCGAAGCTACACACAGCGTCAGATTGCAGGCGGGATCGCGCATATCGGCTTGTTACCAAGGCGAAACGGTGGTGCGCGTCAACAGCTTTCATCATCAGGCCGTGAAAAGCGTCGCGCCCGGACTGCAGGCGGTCGGTTGGGATGCGGATGGACTTGTCGAAGCGATAGAGGGGACAGTTGCCGACTCGCTGGTTATGGCCGTGCAGTGGCACCCGGAGAACATGTGGCGCACAGATGCGGGTGCCCTGGGGCTGTTTCAGGCCTTGGTCGAGGCGGCGACCTGACGCGTCATTTGCAGGTTTGCGTCAGCGAACGCGGCTGTTGGATGCTCTTGTGCAGCGACAAATGCGTCGACGAAGACGGGATCCCACTGCGTTCCACGACCGTCGAGCAAGATGGCGATGGCGCGTTCCGGTGCCATGCCTGCGCGGTACGGACGATCCGAAGTCATGGCATCGTATGCGTCGGCAACTGCGAGAATTCGACCGAATAAGGGGATGTCCGAACCGGAAAGACCGTCCGGGTATCCCTTGCCGTCATACCGCTCATGGTGCGAACGAATGCCCGGCAGCAAGGGCTTCATTGCCGTATCCGGCTGGATTTGACGCACAATCGACTCGCCGATGACCGGATGTTGCTGGATGACGGCAAATTCTTCGTCGGTCAGCCTGCCGTCTTTTAAGAGCACCTCATCGCGAATGCCAATCTTTCCGATGTCATGGAGCAAGGCCGACTGGCGAAGCTGCGTGATGACATCTGCGGCAAGACCGACCTGGCGGCCAATCGCTTCGGCATATGCAGCCACGCGAATCGAGTGTCCTGCGGTGTACGGATCGCGCGCGTCAAGCGCGGCGGCGAGTGTTGCGAAATAGCTGTCGACAAGCTGTTGATTCAACATATCGCGTTCGGCAAGCCCCTGAACCATGTGATTAAATCCCTGAATCAAATTCGAAAACTCGTCCATGTAGGTATCTTCCGCACGCACCTTCAAATCGCCCTCACGCACGCGCCTCATTAAATGTTCCAATTGGCTGATGGGGCGGCGCACGTCGGCAGCCAACAGCCAACCACCTAGTGCAGAAAATGAGGAACCCAGCACCAGAACGCTTGTGGCCCACGACCAATATGGCGCCGAACTGCTTGTGGCATCGAGCAAGCGGATGCCGTTTGCCAAACCGAACAACAACATCGGAAGCGTGCCAAAGACAACGGCACTCATGGCGAACTTGGAGCGCAGTGGCACGATGACTTCGCCACTTAAGGCCACGTCTTTTCCATAGAGGCTGCGGCAGCGCCGGCGAAGTGCGACGAGTGCAGAACTCGTGCTGCGCGAAGTCAAGAAGAATTCCGTGACCGCGTGCATGCTCGCAACCAATAAGGTGCCAAGTGCCGCAAGTCCAACATAGGTGATTGGCAGTGCCAGGATGCCCTGATGAATGTCGTATATCGACCAGACAAGTCCTGGCACGGTAAAGCTCAACCAATGCGGACCCATCACGCGTGCGACGGCCAATACCGGCAAGCGCAGTGTCTGCTTATAGGCTCGTTCAAACTGTTCCGGGGAAGGGCAAGGTGTGGCCAGAGCCACACGGATAGGCCGCATGTGTCGGCGAAAGACGATGGTGTCCACGATTACAGTCAAAACCAGTGACCAAACCAAGATTTCTGCGATAGCCTGAATCTCGCTTGTCGTCATGTGCAGCGTGGAGAAGATCAAGGAACCGCCGACGCCAACGACCGCGATGAACGAACCGAGCAGGTAATTGCAGATAAGCTGGCGGACCAATAGCAGGTATCCGTTATCCATATGCTTCCTGCGCACAGACATCCTCCGTCCTTGGCGGGGTGACGTTTAACAGGTTGGTATGTGTGCCGAATCATGTCAAACTCGCCCGTTACGTTTGTTATTCCACACCCCTGTACGGACTCCTGCCGGCCTGCTCACCTATTGGCAGGGGCAAGTTTGCCCTTCTTACGTCCGCCCGATCCGCCTTTTTGCCCACCACCAGTTCCTGACTTGGCCAACAGTTTGCGGATGCCCATCATGCATCCAGCGGCGAAGGGCAGGACAATGCCTGCGAACACGGCTATCCAAATGTAGGCCGTACTCAGGAACTGGTAAATCTCTTCGCGCGTCGTCGGCAACAGGTACAACGCGCCGCCAGCGGCAAGCACGGCTGCCGGTACAGCAAATGTGGTCGCATTTTCGCCCACCAGTTCACCAAGGCTGCTCGTTGCTCCATACAGATACGTTGCAATGCGAAAGAAGCTGCCGTTGGTCCAGAGCAACACGCCAAAAATGTCAAATCGCTCGATGATATTTTGGATTTGAATGTATTGGATCTCGGTGTATGTTGGGAACGCCAGGCTTTTTGCAATCGTCTCGCCAAACAATACAATCGGGCCAATAGATGGCATGACAAACATCACCCAGATGATACCGGTCAACAGAATGCCATAGCGAGGCAGTTTCGCTGGGCTTTGCACATGGGGTGTGAAGGTGCGAAAGACAATCATTTCGGCGAACATGGCGATAAAAATCATGCTCCCTGCTAGAACTGGCGGCCAACCATGGTACAAAACCGGGAGAAAGTCGGTAAAATCCTTGTCTTTCATCGACAGCAAGCTGGCGGCAATGCCCATCGCGACAAGAAAAGGCAGGATGATTTGCATGGTTCGCGTGAGTACCTCGATGCCCTTCGTGCAAGCCCAGGCGCCTATGCCAAGTACGGCGAAGATAAACGTCACGGATGGGGTCGTTGGATAAATGACGGTCATAAAGCCGGCCACCAGTTTGAGTGTCAATGCGACGATAAACAGGAAATACGCGACGTACAACGAAGTGATGGCACCGCCGAGCCATCGTCCAAAGGCAGCCTTCATTTGCCCAGCGAGTGAAAGCTTAGGTTGATTAGCTACCTGTTTAAGGCTCAGGTACGTCACGACAAGGCCGACGAGACAGCCCACGCTGAGCGATATCCACGTATCCCGACCAGCATACATCATCGCGAGGTGGATGTAGACAAAATGGCCAAACGCCGTGATCGAGGAAACCACCACGATGAAGTATTGAAACAGAGAGATGGTCGTCTGCGACTGTGCTTGCGATTTTCCTTCGCTTCCGCCCTGATTACCTGTTGTGTTCGATCCGCTCGCCTGTGCCGTACCTGTCACCCGTGCCGCCATATGCATTCCCATTGCCGCTCCTCCTTGTGATCAGGTCAGTCGTAGGGCAAAGCCAGGAACGTGTAACATATAGAGCAAACAAGCCAAAAAACCGATGGACAATAGCGATGTGTACAGCACTTTCACGGACGTGTTTGCCGATTGCAGATGCGGGCGGTAGTCGGCCACGTAAATCAGAGCCAAAATGAAAATGAAGAAGACGATGCTACCGATGTTGGCCACAGGCTTCACTCTTTCTGCACGACTTCTGCGCGAATTTCGCACTACAAACTACTGCTCATGAGACCCGCGTTGCGAATGTTGACGTCGATGTTGTAGTGGATAGGCATATGGGCGTACACTTCCCGCCATTCGGGTTCGATTTTGTGCCATAAGCCAGGGTAGTATTTGAATAGCTCATTGCTGACACCAAGCGGATCTGCGCGATCCCGTTGCAGTTGCTGCATCGCCATTTCCACTTGCGACCTGATTTCATTGCGCAACGCGCTGCGGACGACGCTCATTTCGGACGAGCGCAACAGGCTGAGCCGTGAAGCGTTCTGATTGATGTCAAAAATGGTGTGTAGGTTGATGTTCAGCTCAGGTTGTCCGCCGACGACGGTCACATGGTGAGACGTGCGCACACTGCCGAGGCGTACGCTGACTTTGCCAATGTCATCAGGTAGGATGACCGTCTCGTTGTCCTGGCGCAGATCTTTTGAAATCCATAAGAAGCCTTTGGCGGCAGGTCCCTCGAGCCAATCGACGAGCTTTTCGCGCTGAAAGACGGCGATGTTGTCCAGTGTCAGCCCTTCTTTTGATGCTTCTGACATCTCATTGGTAAAAATGCGAATGCCCATGGCATATGGATCACTCTTGCTGGTCAGTTGTTTGGTGAACTTGCGCGCATCCACGGCGGCCACAGATCCAGATTGCTCGAGCTCGACGATGGCATCGGAAGGCAAGCGATTAAGATCTGACGGCACTTGCAGCACCTTGGTTGCCTGCTCGTGGAAGGCGACCACGACATAGGTGCGCAGGCGGCTCTGCGGATTGCGGACGACTTCGTCCATCAGCTGACCCACGCCGTGACGCGCGTAATCCTCGCCAATCACGATGACGCGCCGATGTCCCATAAACAACTTGCGAGGCAATTTGCTAATCACCTTCGAGACGGCATCGACCTCTGTCGGACCTTCGCCACTTTCCACGAGATAAGCCTTGGCACTGCCGGTCGACGTGGCGGGCGATCCGCCGCCAGTGGTCCCCAGTTCACTGGCGCGCGCAATTTGTACGGATGTGCGCACAGACTGGCCGTCTTCGGCGAGATCGATACCTGTCATCGTGACAATCGACAGGCGGTCGATCTCGGTCGAGTCCCAGCAACCTGTGCATACAAGGGAGCTGGCCACAAGCGACAAACAGGTTGCCAATCGCCTCCACATAGGCACTTCCCCCTAAATCCGACGTTTGCCGCGCGGCATGCGCTGTGCAGGTGCCATTGCCTGACTCTGGCGCTGGCTGTTGGGTTTGCTCGTCTCAATGGGGCGCCAGCGCATGGCCCAGTGCGGTGGGCGCGAGACGATGTCGCGCATGTTCTTTCTCGTCAATGGAGATACGGGCATGAGGTAGGGCACACCAATGGATCGCAAACTCGATAAATGAATGATGATCACAATCGTAAAAGCGATGATGCCGAACAGGCCGATGGTGCCGCCGAGTAGGATCATGCCAAAACGCAAGATGCGAATGGCAATCGCGAAGCTATAGCGCGGGATGACAAACGACGCAATACCGGTGATGGCGACGACGATGACCATCGGCGCCGATACAATGCCAGCTTCCACGGCGGCTTGGCCAATCACGAGCGCCCCGACGATGCTGATAGCAGAACCGACAGCCTTCGGTAAGCGGATACCCGCTTCGCGCAAGGCTTCGAACGTGATTTCCATCAACAGGCACTCCGCAATCGCGGGCAACGGGGTGACTTCGCGTGCCGCCGCAATCGACAATAAGAGTTTGGTTGGCAGCATCTCTTGATGGAACGTCGTGATCGCCACGTACAAGGATGGCAAATAAAGCGCAATGAACATGAATAAATAACGCAACCAGCGAATGAGATTGACGATTGGGAACCGTTCGTAATAGTCTTCGGCCGCTTGCAGTGCACCCCAGAAGTTGATGGGGGCAATTAAGGCAAAGGGCGATCCATCGGCGAGGATGGCGACGCGCCCCTCGACGAGCATCGACGCGACGACATCCGGGCGTTCTGTGTTTTGGATCTGCGGAAACGGCGAAAACGGATTGTCTTCAATGAATTCCTCAATATAGCCTGTGTCGATGATGCTGTCCGTATCGATGCGTTTCAGTCTGGTACGCACTTCACTGACGATTTCGGCATCGGCAATGCCGCGGATGTAGCAGAGCGCGACCTTGGTTTGTGTATAGGTGCCAAGTTGCATGGTCTCGATGGCGAGATCGGGCGTGCGGACGCGCCGGCGCAAGAGTGTGATGGACGTGCGCAGGCTTTCGTTAAAGCCTTCGCGCGGTCCACGCACGACCGCTTCGGCATCGGGCTCTGAGATGGCCCGGTTCTCGCCGCCACCGGCGTTCAGCGCGAGTGCTGTGGCGGTGCCTTCAAGGAACAAAACCACCTGCAACTCGACGATGATAGCTTCCACGGCTTCAGACAGCGTACGTACAGGTTTAACGCTCGCCGTTGTCACCTGCTCTGCCGCTTCTTCGGGCAGCGTTATGGCGAGTGGGCGCGACGGATCTGTCGCTTTGGGCTCTGCTTGAATCAGTGACTTGAGCACGTGAGCGTCGATAAGTTCCATGTCGGAGAGACCATCGACGTACACAATCCAACCGCGTTTGCCAAAGCTGCCGATGAGTGGCCGAAACACGACGTCAGCCGCGTTTTGCAACTTGTCGCGAAGCAGGGCGATGTTGGCGTCGAGATCGGGTTTCAGTAAATCAGCTGGCGGTGCCGGCGGTGGATCGGACGGAGTGACAGCCATCGTGTCAGCAAGCACGGGTTCGTTTAGACGGTCGAGATGCATTCGCCGATGGTGCGGCGTCCAATCGCCAATTCGACGGATGACTCGCTTCGATCGCACCGTATTCACCTCCAGATACCTCTCTGGGATAAAATTCCCTCGGGAGGCTTTACTATACACAAAAGGCTGTCCCCATCTCGATGTTTGTGGTGCATTTCCTGGAGTGCATCCGCCGTTTCATGGCAGGTGCAGAAAGGAGGCCACGACGATGGCACAGACCACGGCAGTGGGAACGACGCTTCAGTTGCAGACGCAGTCAGGTACAAAGGCAAACGGACAGGCACAGGTGAAGGTGCACAAGTTCGCGTATGTCTCGCCTGGCGCGGCAAACGACGACATTTTGGCGGTGGGACAGGCTTTGGCGGCGTTGATTGACGAACCGCTGATGCAGATTTCGCGCGTCGATGTCACCGCTTTGTCGGATGCTGGCGGAGCCGGGCAAACCGGTGGCACGACAGGTACAAATACAGGCACGACGGCGTAAAGCAATCGCGTGGGTGACGTAGAGGGGGATTATCGATGGCTACGAAATTCGCATTGCACTTGGCGTTTATGACAGATCAGAATAAGAAGGTTCGCATTAGCATCCCGAGCCCCAAACAGCCAGTGGAGGCCTCGTTAGTCGACGCTGCGGCGCAGATGATTGTCAGTAAGGGGATCTTTGCGATGCCACAGGGGAAGATTGTCAGCGCCTTGCCAGCCGAGCAGACACAGACCGACACATCGAGCGTATCCTGACGTGTTAGGTGCTTGGCAAAAAGGCCGACGGGAGCCGGGGAAACGGCCCGCGTCGGCCTTTTGCATCTCATCCAAGGCTTGGGTGAAGGAGCATTTCACGAAGTGTCCGCGCATCATCGGCTGTGACAACGCGATCGTCCATCACGGCAAATGGTTGCCGCATACAGATTTCACACAGGTCAAGACAGGCGTAACGGCGGTGGCTGACAGGTTTGTCGACGATACTTTCCACAGCGTCGCGCGTGCCAAACCGTTCATTTTTCACACACCATTCGATGCAAAATACACGCTCACTCACTTTTTGTTCCTCACATCCAATGCGGCCTGCCATTTGCGCAGTAGCCAGTATGCGATAGCACCTGCAACGAGAACGATGGTAACCCACATCAGTGTCGTTTGCACATGCTTCATCATGGCGTCGACATTTTCGCCAAACCAGTACCCTAGGCCTAGCCAGGCACCACACCAAACGATGGAGCCGACGATGGAATACAGTGCAAATGAAGCGTATGGCATCGTGCTCAGTGCGGCCGCATAGGTGCTTAGAGAACGGATACCCGGGAGAAAGCGGCCAGGAATAAGGACGAGGGCCGCATAGCGATCCATGAGTCCGCCGGTGTTCTGCAAGCGCGCTTCGTTGAGTAGCCGCATCTGGTACAGGGGCCGCAACAACACCTTCTCGAATCGGCGCGTGAGTAAGAACACGATGGATACGCCGGTGAAATAACCGAGCGTGCCAAAGCAAAACACGGTGATGCCATGCATGCTGTGTTCAGCCACCGAGTATCCGTAAAATGCGAGGAACACGTCGCCCGGGAAAGGCAGTCCGAGCCCTTCCATCACCATCGCCACAAACACGCCGGGATATCCGAGATATACCAGGCCGGCGGTAACATATTGAAGTATTTGCGGAATCCACTCCATACGCCCACCTCGCTTGCCAATCCTTTTTCATGTCTATGGACAAGTGCACCGACACATGCGCCGTCACAAGCAATTCGTCCACAAAATTGCTATCATGAAGCCAATGTGAATGGATGCGATCACGCCTCCTGCTTAAGGCGGGGGCTCCGTTGGAGGCATCGAAGATGGACGAATTTGCGCTCATTCGCGCGTTGCTAGAGCGCTTGCCTGTACCACGCCCCGATGTCGTTGTCGCGGCTGGCGACGACGCCGCGGTGGTGACGCCGCCAAGAGGTCAACTCGTGCTGACGACCGATGCACTGGTTGAAGGTGTTCACTTTTTGGAGTCGACCATAACTCGACACAATCTGGGCTACAAATCACTCGCCGTCTCCATCAGTGATATTGCTGCGATGGGCGGCGAACCGCTGTGGGCGACGGTGACGCTGGCGGTGTCGCCGAGCTGGCGTGAAGCGGAGTTGGCGGAGCTTTACGATGGGCTGGCAGAGGCTTGTTCCGAGTTTGGTTGTAGCGTCGTCGGCGGTGACGTCGTTTCGACGTCAGGACCTTTCACCGTTTCCATCGCGCTTGTCGGCAAGGCAGAGCGCCCCATCCTGCGCAGCGGCGCGAGACCTGGAGACATCCTGTTTGTCACCGGATGGCTCGGTGGATCAGCGGCTGGATTGGACGTGTTACAAGGGAAGTACAGTGCGTCACCGGTGACACAGGCGGCATTAGCACGCTGTCATCAGCGGCCGACTCCGCGTGTCGGTTTGGGCCTTGCAGCGGCGCGGGCAGGTGTTTCCGCCTTAAACGACGTAAGCGATGGTCTGGCGAGCGAGTTGAACGAAATCGCAACGGCGAGCGGCGTTCGCTGTGTGATTGCCGAGAATCAGCTGCCCATTCGACCAGAGGTCAAGGAGTATGCACGCTTTGCAGGCCGGCCGGCCGTCGACTATGCGTTGTACGGCGGCGAGGATTACGAACTCGTCGGCGCCGCCCCGCGCGAGGCGTTTGCGCGCTTGCTCGCAGCCGCAAATCTGTACAATGTGCCGGTGACAGCTATCGGGCGCTGTGAAGACGGAGATGGCGTTGTCATGCGGACAGCGAGTGGGCTGGAGGTCGTCGAAGCAAAGGGATACAACCACTTTACATCGCGATAGAAATGGAGATTTGGCATGCAGGAACAGTGGGAACAGGTCGCTCACACCCCCAGCGCGACCGATCAATTGGGCGAGCGTCTGGGACAGGTACTCAAGCCCGGGGACGTCGTGCTGTTAAGCGGCCCCGTCGGTGCAGGCAAGACGCGCTTTGCGAAGGCTGTCGCGCGCGGCGTCGGCGTCCGCAGCGAGGTGACGAGCCCAACATTCACCATTGTCGGCGAATACGAAGGCAGAGAGCCGTTCGTTCATATGGACTTATATCGACTGTACGACGATCCGGACGATCCGCTGGCGCAACTAAGCGAGGACATGCTTGTTGGCATTGGCTTTGACGATTATTTCGATGGTTCGCGCATCGTGCTGATTGAGTGGCCGCAGGGCGTGCGAAGGTGCTTGGATACATACTTGGACATCGTTATCGCGCCATTGGCAGGCGGTGAGCGGGTGTTTCGCGCGCAGGCGGTCGGCGCGAGCGCTTGTGCACGAATGAAGGAGTGGGTTGGCTGATGGGCGTGATCGCAATGGATACCGCGACCGATACGCTGGCTGTCGGCGCAGGTACAAGCGATGGCAGGCTGTTGAGCGGCGTCATCCAGCGCGTACCGCGGGGGCACTCGCGGTTGCTGCAGCCCTCCGTGCAGTTTGCCTTGGCGAGCGCCGGCCTCGCGATGAGGGACGTGGAGCGCATCGTGACGGGCGTCGGACCTGGCAGTTACACAGGTGTGCGCATGGCGGTGGCGACGGCGAAGGCGATGGGGCACGCCCTTCGGGTGCCAGTGGTTGCCGTGCCCACCGTCGACGCCATGGCACGCGCGGCAGTGCTCGCGGAGACTGCCAACGGCTTGCCGCACCGCATCGTGGTGATGTTGAATGCGCGTCGTGGCCGCGCGTTTGGCGCTTGTTATACACGTTCTGTCGACGAGCGCTTTGTGCGTGACTGCGACATTCAAGTTCTGCCCATTGCGTCATGGTTGCAGGTGGTGGGCGATGGCGAGGATGCGCTTATCGTCCACGACTTGCAAAGAGATTGGCCCATGCCGACGCATGTGGCGAGATCGCTCACATGGGGAGCGCTCTCAGGGCTGATGCCACAGGCGCTGCTCGAACTTGGCAAGTGCCCCGAATACGCCGTTTACACCGGCGATGGTCTACATGCATTGGCGCCGGTTTATGCTCTTCTTGTGGAAGCTGAAGCGAAGTGGCAAGCCGCGTCCGAGGGAGGTTCGACATGATGGAGCGACAGGATTGGCATCCCGAGCGACTGGTGATCCGACGCATGCTCTTGCGCGATCTCGATCAGGTATTGCGCGTGGAGCATCGCTCGTTCACCGCGCCTTGGTCGCGGCAGGCGTTCATCGGCGAATTGGTGGAGAATCGGCTGGCGCGCTATGTCGTCGCCGAGTACGACCAACGGATCGCCGGCTACGCCGGCTTTTGGATGATTATGGACGAAGGTCACATTACCAACATTGCGGTCGATCCTGATTTTCGCGGTCTGAAGTTGGGCGAGACGTTGTTAAAGACCCTGATGTCCATCTGCATGGCGGCTGGGGGCCGCAAGATGACACTCGAGGTGCGCGTGAGTAACGAGATCGCCAAAAATCTATATCGCAAGTATGGCTTTGAGCGGGTAGGCATACGCAAAGGGTACTACACCGACAACAACGAGGATGCCATCATCATGTGGGCCGATTTGCCACCACGCGTGACAGGGGACGGGGAGGTGCAGGGATGAACATCTTGGGAATTGAGACGAGTTGCGACGAGACGTCTGCCGCGATCGTACAAGATGGCACACACCTGCTGGCCCAGGTGACTGCCAGCCAGATCGACTTGCATGCGCGCTTTGGCGGTGTCGTACCTGAGGTAGCATCGCGACAGCATGTTGTGGATATCACGAGGGTCGTGGAACAAGTGTTTCTCGATGCGAACATGACGTGGTCGAATATTGACGCGATTGCGGTGACGTGTGGCCCTGGCCTGCTTGGGTCACTGCTGGTCGGCGTATCGGCGGCAAAGGGGTACGCCTTGGCAACTGGCAAGCCGCTTGTTGGGGTTCATCATATCGCCGGTCACGTGGCGGCAGCTATGCTGGCTTCAGATGGGGGCACTGGGGCGACGCCGCCGTTTTTGTGCCTTGTTGTTTCTGGCGGGCATACCGAGCTGTTGAGCGTCGATGCCGAATTTCGCTTTACCCGTCTTGGCGGGACGCGTGACGACGCGGCCGGAGAGGCCTATGACAAGGTGGCAAGGCTACTTGGGCTGGCGTACCCTGGCGGTCCTAAGGTCGACGATCTCGCCCATCGCGGGCGTCCGGATGCGTTTCTGTTTCCACGAGCTCTGCTGGAAGACGATAGCTTTGATTTTTCGTTCAGCGGGCTGAAGTCTGCGGTCAATAACGAGATCGTCAAGCGCAGGAATCGGGGGCAGGCTGTGTTGGTCGAAGACGTATGTGCGAGTTTCCAAGCTGCTGTGATCGAGGTCTTGGTCGAAAAGACGAAGCGCGCCGCCGTGCACACAGGGGCACGTACGATTGTGGTGGCTGGCGGTGTGGCGGCCAATCGGGGCCTGCGCGAAGCGATGTCTCAGTTGGCGAAAGAGCTCTCAATAAGCGCAATGTTTCCACCGATTGAACTGTGTACCGACAACGCGGCGATGATTGCGGCGGCGGCTTACCCGCGAGCAAAACAAGGGCGTTGGAGTCCATTGTCGCTTAACGCGTACGCCCAACTGTCACTTGTGGATTGGCAGGATGGAAACTGGCCAGATGTCGTACAGATTGTCCCTAACCTGTGAATAACCCTATGTCTCATTCTTGTGGAACATGTGGAAAAGTGTCGAAAAGGCTCGAAATACAGGTTGTTAGGCCTGTGGATAAGTCGGTGGACAATGTGGATAAACTGAAAATTCCCGTGTTTCACTTTCTGAAGGAGCAGCATAACGGAAAGGATCATCTTATATGCCATACTTCATAGACGAGTCATCGGAGCTATGGTAATTTGAGTCCAAACGTCGGGGAACCACACCTTGATGTTCATTCGAGCAGTCATTCCTGGGAATGGTGGTCGCGGGGAGGGGCACCGATGCACGAGGATACGTGGGTTAAAATATTTACCGCGGTTTTGGACGAAAAGCTAGAGCTTCAAACCATCTCGTTCTCGAGGATGTTAGAGACTCGTATCAATGAGATGTCGGCGCACATCGACGAATTGTCCACACGGCTGGACGAACGTACGGATGTGCTTGGTGCACGCATCGATGAATTGTTCACACGGTTGGATGAGCGCACATAGGGGCTTCGCTGGTGCATCGACGAGTTGTCGACGCGGCTGGATGAGCGCATAGAGGTGCTTGGCGCGCGCATCGACGAATTGCCCGCATGGCTGGATACGGATATACACAAGCTGGCTGTCGAGATTCGCAGTCTCGGCATCAGGGTGACACGGCTTGAGCACCACATTACGGACATGCACAATGAGGTCAATAGCATAGAAAAGCATCTTGACGCGATTGGCGAGAATCTACGGTTACTCGTAGAACAGTCCTCGTCTGAACTCGGTAACTTCGCTTTGAAATCCTGAAAGTTCATGCGCTTATTGGAGCCGAAAAAAGAGGGGCTGTCCCACCCCCATCTTACAATTGGTTTTGGGACAGCCCTCGTATGCTCGATAAGATCAATCGGATTCAGATTGCAGCATCTCTAGTTGCAATGAGGCTTGCTCCCATTTCTCCAGGGCTTGATGACAAGCTTGTTCGACATGTTCGCGTTCCTCTTCCAGGGCTCGAATTCGGTCGATGTCCTGCTTTGCGGCCGCTTCGCTTTGCTCCATACCAATGGCGGTCAATCTTGCTTCCAGTTCGGCAGTTGTGCGCTCCCATTTTTCAATTTCGTCCTGTAGCTTGCGCACGTCACTGGAGCGAATGCGGCGCCGCGTGGATTGACTCGTTGTCGCATCGACAGTTACAGGATGACGAGTGTGCTCTTTCGCATTCTGCACACTTTGTTCGATACTTGCTATACGCTCGTTTTCAGCAACCTTTTCACGGTAGTCGGTGTAGTTGCCGAGGTATTTGACCAAGCCATCCGGCTTTAGAACGGCGATGTGGGTTGCAATCGCGTCAATAAAATAACGGTCATGTGACACGAAAAGCAGCGTGCCGCTATAATCGGTGAGAGCTTGCTCCAATGCCTCCTTGCTCGGAATGTCCAGGTGATTGGTAGGCTCGTCCATCACCAACACATTCGCCTGCCGTAGCATGAGGCGACATAGATTTAAACGGCTGCGTTCGCCACCGCTCAGTCCCGAGACGGGCTTCACGACATCTTCGCCACGAAACAGAAATTGTGCAAGGGCCTTGCGGATGGACGTTTCGTCCAAATCCAAGCGCTCGTCCCAGACTTGGTCGATCACGCTCTTCGTGTCGTCCAGGTCAGATTGTTCTTGGTCGTAATAGCCAACTTCGACGTGTTGCCCCCATTCGATCCGCCCGGTTTCCGCTGGCAAAAGCCCAACGACCGTCTTGAGTAGCGTCGATTTCCCGGCGCCATTTGGCCCTAGGATCGCCAGGCGCATACCGCGTTCCAGGTGAAATGAGATGTTTCGGGCCACCACGTGATGCGGGTAGCCAATGGTGAGATCGGACACTTGCAGCACGTCACGGCCAGACGGGCGGCGCGGTTCGAATTCAACTCGTACGCTTGGACTGTCGCCACGGGGGCGTTCCACCCGCTCCATGCGCTCGAGCATCTTACGTCGACTTTGGGCCCGTTTGGTCGTCGAGGCGCGCGCGATGTTCTTTTGGACAAACGATTCGAGCCTGGCAATTTCCTCTTGCTGTTGTTCGTACAGCTTCGCCTGCTGTTCCCGCTCCTGTTGTGACTGCAGGACATAGGCAGCATAGTTGCCTGGGTAGTGGCGGGTGATGCCACCTTCGAGCGCGATTGTCTGGGTCGTAACCTCATCGAGAAAGTACCTATCATGCGAGACGACGAGCAGACTACCCTCGTCGTGTTTAAGATAGCCTTCCAACCAGGCGAGCGTGTCCGTGTCGAGATAGTTGGTTGGTTCGTCGAGGACGAGCAAATCCGGTTGCTGTACGAGTAGGCGCGCAAGCGCCAACCGGGTGCGCTGACCACCGCTTAGTGTCGATATGGGCAAGGGTTGCATCTCGGCAGTAAACTGTAGGCCCGCGAGCACGCGGCGCACATTGGTTTGCCAAGCATAGCCGCCGGCTTGTTCGAATTGATGGGCCGCCCGCTCGTAGGTTTGCGTGATGTCGGCAAATCGCTGCTCATTCGTGTAAACGTTGGGATCCGCCATCTTTGTCTCGAGTTCTCGCAGTTTGGCCTCCATTAGCTGCAAAGGTTTCTGCGCTTCGGCCACAAACTGGTAAACTGTCGTGGCTGCATCGGGTTGCACGTACTGCGATACATACCCCATTTGCAGGCCATCGCGTTTCGCGATGGTGCCCCCATCTGGTTGTTCTTCACCGGTGATGAGCTTAAGCAACGTCGTTTTGCCAGCTCCGTTGCCCCCGACCAATCCCACTTTATCGCCAGCGCGAATGATGACGGAAGCGTCGATTAACACTTCAACGCCGTCATAGCTCTTTTTCAGATGGCTTGCCTGTAAAACAATCATATGTGTTCTCCTTTGTCCATACACTCTAGCAACGTCCCTGACATATTGCGCAAGGAGGACTCTTCATGCCTACTCCGACGTTTCCGCTGCCAGAGGGATTCGGGTGGCAGTACCACCTGATCCGGTGGATTCAATCATTTCATACGCCGTGGCTGGACAAACTGGCTGTTGGGCTGTCGTTCCTCGGCACCGAATCGGTATATCTACTCATACTTCCAATCTTATTTCTAGCCGTCAATCGCACATTGGGCATGCGCTTGGCCTATGTGTTTCTTACCAGTATGTATACCAACGCTTGGCTTAAATCGGTGTTCCACATTGCTCGGCCACTTGGTGTACCAGGTATTCGTTCCGGTTATATCAGTTCGGCCACCGGTTTGTCGATGCCGAGCGGACACGCGCAAGGTACGATGACGTTCTTTGCCGGGATCGCCAAGTGGTTTCGCCGTCGCTACATCATGTGGATCGGCATCATTTTGGTCGCGGCCATCGGCATTTCACGCATCTACTTAGGACTTCATTGGCCACTTGACGTCGTTGTCGGTTGGGGTATTGGACTTCTTATCGGGATTTGTGGTTGGCAATTTGGGCGCTGGTGGACGTATCGGCAAGTTCCATTTCCCATTGCACTCGCGTTTGCCATCCTATTTCCTGCGTTGCTGTTGGCTGTCGATCACCATGGCGATGCCGGTGTCTATGCGGCATTTCTTATGGCTATCGGCGCGGGAGCTGCCATTGAGCGCCAGTTTTTACACACCGATATACAATCGGAGTTGTGGAAGCGAATTTGTGTTGCAATCATCGCGTTGGCGGGTATTGTTGCGATACAATGGGCAGTACAAGCACATTTGGAGCAACCGCTTTGGCAGTACGTGCGCGTCGTGCTGGTCGCCGTCTGGACAACGCTTGGTGCGCCGTGGTTGTTTTGGAAGCTCGACTTGTATCGGCAGGAGGACGCTCGCGACATTGTCAGGTGATAAGACAGCTTTACGAAAATCATTTCGCCGTGCGCGCCTCGCCATTGCCGGGGAGGAACGAACGCGCAAAGAGCGCGAGGCAGCGTTGTTCGCCGTGGCCTTGGCTGAGCGCGAAGCAGAAGGGCGAGGACGCGTGATTGCCATGTATGCAGCGACATCCGGTGAGCTTAATTTAGCGGATGCACATACACGCCTATCGGCTAAAGGCTACTGCTTGGTCTATCCGCGCGTCCGCGAAGATGGTGACATGGCATTTTCTGTTGTACGTACGCTGGACGATCTCGTGCCTGGCCGCTATGGCATTCTCGCTCCGCGGGACGACGCGCCGATGGTGCCGCGCGAGGAAATTATCCTAGCCTTTGTGCCGGGTCTCGCGTTTGCCAAAGATGGCGTTCGTCTCGGCTACGGCGGTGGCTATTATGATCGGTATTTCGCGGACGCGGAACAGCGATTTCCTGTGCGCGTCGGCGTTTGTTTTTCCGAACAATTCGTCGATTGTTTGCCTTTTGATCCGCACGATGTCCGCATGCACGCAGTCTTGACGGACGGAGGTGTGTTCGACTGCGGGAGGAGCACGCTGTAATCGTCTTGGCCGGTGGGCAGAGCAGGCGCATGGCTGAATACGGGAACAAGCTGCTGCTCGCCCGTGACAGTTCCGGATTGCCAGTCTTGGCACACGTGATCCGCTCTGCGCTCGCCGTGTCGGACACCGTGATCGTCAGCCATAACGAGACTGACTTGTGCGCAACCATCGCGCCGTGGTTGCCAAGACGGGTGGAGTGGCGGCCTGATCCGGTGCCTTGGCAGGGACCGTTGCAGGCGTTGGGAGCGATTTTTTCCACGTGGCCCCATCCGATGGCTACGTTTCATTTGATCGCGGGCGATTTGCCGGGCATCACCCCGCAGGTTCTGGCAACGCTGCTCGAGCGCTTACGGCATTCGGATGCTGACGGCGTCGCCGCGATGCGCGAGGGGCGGCTGCAGCCACTGTGTGCAGCTTATCGGCAACATGTTGCGACCGCGTTCATAGAGGCGGCGCGGCGCGGCGAGCGTCGGCTGTTGCCAGGGCTTGTTGGACTATCGCTCGCGGGACTCGAATTTTCTCATCAACCCTGGGCCGTACGTCCGGTTCACACGCCGGACGATTACAAAGCCTGGTTGGCGGAAGGGGGATGCACATGAAACGGCGCGAGGTGCCTGTGGAGAATGCAGTTGGCATGCAATTGGCGCACGACATGACGAGAATCGTCCCTGGGGAGTTTAAAGGACGTCAATTTCGGCGTGGGCATATCATTCGGGAAGAGGACATCCCGGTCCTGCTCGACATGGGGAAGCGACACATTTACATTCTGGAACTAGATGACGGGGAGTTGCACGAGGACGACGCCGCTATCCGCATGGCTAGGGCGATCGCAGGAAGGGGCGTGCGCCTTTCCGACGTCGAAGAGGGCAAGGTCGTACTCAAGGCAGACCGAGAGGGCATGTTGTGGGTCGATGCCAGGCGAGTAACGGCGATGAACAGCATTGACGAGATTGCCATCGCAACACGCTTGCCCTTTCAACATGTCACAGCAGGGACAAGCCTGGCCAGCGTACGGCCCATCCCGCTCGTCATCGCGGAGGAAAAGGTGCGCGCGGTCGAAGTGATCGCGCGTGGGGCACACCGACGTAGCATCGTCGATGTGCTGCCGTATCGCCCGCAGAAGGTGCATCTGGTCACCACCGGGAGCGAGATTTTAAGCGGCCGGATCGAAGACCGATTTGGCCCGGTGCTGCG
Source organism: Alicyclobacillus hesperidum subsp. aegles (assembly GCF_027923525.1). Classification (NCBI taxonomy): domain Bacteria; kingdom Bacillati; phylum Bacillota; class Bacilli; order Caryophanales; family Alicyclobacillaceae; genus Alicyclobacillus; species Alicyclobacillus hesperidum. Next base: position 316,097 of record NZ_BSBJ01000049.1, read on the forward strand.
CGAAAAGTTGGCCGCATACGGCATTCGCGACGTCGAGCAGACGCTGGTCGGGGACGATCCGGACGCCATTGCCGGTGAGATTGCGCGCGTGGTCGCAGATGGAGCCACGCTCGTGCTCGTCACGGGGGGCATGTCGGTCGACCCAGATGACCGTTCGCCGGCAGCCATTCGCCGTGCTGCCACGGAGGTGGTGACGCACGGTACACCGATGATTCCGGGCTCTATGATGATGCTTGCATATCGCGGACACGCGGCCATCTTTGGGCTCCCTGGCGCCGTCATTCACGATCCGATAACCGCATTCGATAAGTTGCTTCCCCGCGTCTTGGCCGGTTTGCGGGTGCGTCGACGCGACATTGCCGTACTCGGGATCGGCGGGTGGCTCAATGCCTAAGTCGCCGCCATCCGCCGCCTTTAGTCGCGAAAAGCGCCCGCAGATGATTGGCATCGTTGGCTTTCAGGACGCGGGGAAAACGGTGGCTGCCGAGAGCTTGATTCGCGAGGCGAAGCGGCGTGGACTCGAGGTTGCCTATATTAAGCACGATGGGCATGCGGATCAAGTGGATTGGCCAGACTGGGAGAAGTCAGATGCCGATACGGTGCGTGCAGCCCATGCAGGGGCGCGTTGGACGCTTGTAGCCAGTGCACGTGGATGGCTCGTGCACGACTGGCAGGCGCAGTGTTCGAGCCTCGAATTGTGGCTTGCACGGTTGCATGCCGTTGCAGGGGAGCAGGCGCCTGACATCGCGATCGTCGAAGGGGTCAAGGGCAGTTGGTTGCCGAAGGTGGCTGTCGTTGCTTCCGAAGCGGAATGGGACAAGCTCATGGCGGCAGGCGCGGCAAACCTGGTTGCTGCCATTGCGCCTAAGGGGTGTCGGCTGCCGGTGCCTGTGTTTGCGGCGGAGGATGCGGCTCGATTGCTAGCTTTTCTGCTGGCTGACGACTTCTAACAAGGATCTCGAAAATCTTTATGGAGACGGTTGCACTCTCTGAAGCGAGAGATTATTATAGTCCTTGGTGTTAGCACTCACTGAACGAGAGTGCTAACAAAAGAAGACACTCAAATCCAACAGGGAGGTTGTTCACATGCTGAAGCCGCTCGCTGATCGCGTTGTGGTGCGTCCAGTTGAACGTGAAGAGAAAACCGCAAGTGGCATTTTCCTTCCGGACAATGCGAAGGAGAAACCGCAAGAGGGCGAGGTTATCGCTGTCGGCCCGGGCAAGTTCGAAGATGGGAAGCGTCAGGATCTCGAGGTCAAAGTCGGAGATCGCGTGATTTTCTCGAAGTATGCTGGTACGGAAATCAAAGTGAACAACGAAGAAGTGTTGATTCTGCGCGAAAGCGACATCTTGGCGATCGTCGAGAAGTAAGTCGCCTACATAAAACGTCAGGGAGGTATACAGGATGGCAAAGGAAATTCGCTTTGGTGAAGAAGCTCGCCGTGCGATGCTGCGCGGTGTCGATGCGCTCGCTGATGCGGTGAAAGTGACACTCGGTCCCAAGGGCCGTAACGTCGTTCTGGAAAAGAAATTCGGATCGCCCCTGATCACCAACGACGGTGTCACCATTGCAAAAGAGATTGAGTTGGAAGACGCGTATGAGAACATGGGCGCTCAGCTCGTCAAAGAAGTTGCGACGAAGACGAACGACGTTGCTGGTGATGGTACGACGACGGCAACGGTTCTCGCGCAAGCGATGATCCGCGAGGGCCTGAAGAACGTTGCGGCTGGCGCAAATCCGATGGTTTTGCGGCGCGGCATCGAAAAGGCTGTGGCGGCTGCTGTCGACGAGATCAAGAAGATTTCGAAGCCGGTCGAGGGTCGCGAGAACATTGCGCAGGTCGCTGCCATTTCGGCTGGTGCGGAAGAGATTGGTCTACTCATCGCCGATGCCATGGAGAAAGTGGGCAACGATGGCGTGATCACGGTCGAAGAGTCGAAAGGCTTTACCACTGAACTCGAAGTGGTAGAAGGTATGCAGTTTGACCGTGGCTACATCTCGCCGTACATGGTCACCGACACCGACAAGATGGAGGCTGTCTTGGACGAGCCATTCATCTTGATCACCGATAAGAAGGTCAGCAACATCCAAGAGATTTTGCCAGTGCTTGAGCGCGTCGTCCAATCTGGCCGTCCGTTGTTGTTGATTGCGGAAGACGTCGAAGGCGAAGCACTCGCAACCCTCGTCGTCAACAAGATCCGCGGCACGTTCAACGCTGTTGCCGTGAAGGCGCCAGGTTTTGGCGATCGCCGCAAGGCTATGTTGCAGGACATCGCGGCTCTGACTGGCGGTCAGGTCATCAGCGAGGAACTCGGCCTTGAGTTGAAAAACACGGGCATCGAGCAACTCGGTCGTGCGCGCCAAGTTCGCGTCAGCAAAGAGAACACCATCATTGTTGACGGTGCTGGCGACAAGTCCGACATCCAAGCTCGTATCAACCAAATTAAGAATCAGATCGAAGAGACGACCTCTGATTTCGACCGCGAGAAGTTGCAAGAGCGGCTCGCAAAATTGTCTGGCGGCGTCGCCGTGATCAAGGTTGGTGCAGCGACGGAGACGGAGTTGAAGGAGAAGAAGCTCCGCATTGAAGACGCGCTCAACTCGACCCGTGCAGCTGTCGAAGAAGGTATTGTTCCTGGCGGTGGCACGGCGCTTGTCAACGTCATCAAGGCGCTTGACAGTGTCAAGGCTGAAGGCGACGAGCTGACGGGTGTCAACTTGGTTCGTAAGGCGCTGGAGGCTCCGGTTCGCCAAATCGCTGAGAACGCTGGCGTTGAGGGTTCCATCATCGTCGATCGCCTGAAGAAAGAAGCCGTTGGCTTCGGTTACAACGCAGCTACCGACGAGTGGACGGATATGCTGAAAGCTGGTATTGTCGACCCGGCGAAGGTTACGCGCTCCGCTTTGCAAAATGCAGCGAGCGTCGCGGCTTCGTTCCTCACGACGGAAGCTGCGGTTGCAGACAAGCCGGAAAAGGAAAAGGCTCCTGCACCTGGCATGGGCGGCATGGACGGTATGATGTAATCTCCCGACGAAACGATTCGTTCGGAACGATAAGGCTGCTGGTTGCACTCTGTGGGCAACCAGCAGCCTTGTTTGTCCGGTTAACACTCTTGCCCTTTCCCCTTTTTACTCCTAACTTCACTTTTGTAAGTTGCAACAAATTGTTCACGAAATATGCTTGCGCGATCGATGCACAAATGATAGCCTATAAGTAATCATTTCGTGCCTGGAAGAATGCATATCCTCGCGTTCACAGAAGGTACGAATCTCCTCTATATCACTGCCTAAAGCTGCTTTTCGTCTTTTGATCACAACGTAAGCTCCAACTGGCGACGTATAGTTCCAAAGCTGCGATTGCAATGGAGCGTCCATTTTAAAGGGGGAAACAACTACATATGCGTTCTGCATCAGAACAGACTGGCGTGCGCGTCGTGCCTGTGTTTGGCGTCATGCTCGCTGGCGCGTTCGTCGCGTTCCTCAACCAGACGTTGATCAACGTCGCTCTGCCGCAAATTATGGATCGCATGCATATTTCGGCGACGACCGGTGACTGGTTGACAACGATTTACCTGCTTGTCAATGGCATTGTCATTCCGATTACGGCTTATCTCATTGCCCGCTTCACCACGAGACAGTTGTACATTACAGCGATGTCCCTGTTCTTCATCGGGACCGTCATCTGCGGGCTTAGCCCCAGCTTTGGCATCATGCTCGTTGGCCGCGTCGTGCAGGCCGCGGGGGCGGGGGTACTCATGCCCGTCATGATGAACGCAGTCTTCCGGCTGTTCCCTCCTGAACGGCGGGGAATGGCGATGGGCATCTTCGGTATTGCGCTCAACTTTGCACCTGCCATTGGACCTACGCTATCTGGCTGGATTGTGCAAAACGGGTCTTGGCGTACGTTGTTTTACATTATCATGCCGATCGCGTTTGTCGATTTGATCCTGGCCATCTTTCTCATGCGCAATGTCACGACCACGAGTCGGCCTAAGTTTGACGGCCTAGGCGCAGCTTTATCGACGATTGGCTTTGGTGGTCTGTTATACGGCTTCAGCGAGGCCGGTTCGGTCGGCTGGGGTGGCGTTGACGTCATCGTCAGCCTGGCGGTAGGCGCCGCGAGTCTTGTGGCTCTGGTATTCTGGCAATTGGCCACCCGCGAGCCGATTCTCGAATTTCGGATATTCCGCTATCCCATGTACACCTTGACGACCATCATCAACGTGATCGTCTCCGTTGCGCTCTTTGCAGGCGTCATTCTGATGCCGATGTACATGCAGAACGTCCGCGGCTTTTCGCCGCTGTTGTCGGGACTCATGCTTTTGCCAGGGGGCATCTTGATGGGCATTATGTCGCCCGTCACCGGCAAACTGTTTGATCTTATGGGCGCGCGTTGGCTCGCCGTCATCGGTCTGGCGATTACGGCCGCAACCACGTACTGCCTGACGCGCTTGGGGACAGACACGACGTTCCTCTACTGCACCGTGGTGTATACCTTGCGCATGTTCGGTATGTCGATTTTGATGATGCCTCTTATGACTGCAGGGTTAAACGAGTTGCCTTTGCGCCTGAATCCGTTTGGCACGGCCATGCTCAACACGCTGCGCATGGTGGCAGGCGCGGTTGGTACGGCGCTGTTGGTGACGGTGATGACCGATCGCGCCAAGGTGCACGTGCAAAACATCATGCTTGCGCAACACATCGCGCCGACCGACAAACTGGCAGCGGCGCACGCGCTGGCGCAGGGAACCGTGATGGGGATCAACGATGCGTTCATGGTGGCAGTTGCAGCGTCCGTGGCAGCATTCATTATGGCCTTCTTTGTGCGTAGAACGTCGCCACAACCGGACTTTTTGGAAGAACGGCAGGAGCGGGCAAATCGCCACCCCGTCGACGCTTTGCAAGAATCCGAATTGGTGGTTGGAAAAGATTAAGTGTTTTCGATCGCGCTCGCGCTGCCGTCGCAGCAGGGCGCAAATAAAGACGGCTGCCCAATCGTCACGTCATTGACGATGGGCAGCCGTTTTTTGTTCAGCCGTGTCAGCAGCCACGGATGCGGCAATCGCCTTTTCCTCTTTCAGCCGCTCGCGCAAACGGCGCAACTCTTTTCGAAAGTATGGCGTCTGCTCGAAGGTGACACCGTATGACTTCAGCTCTAAAAGGCCTTTCAAGCGACGTTTCGCCGCTTTATACGCCGCACGCTTCTCTTCATATGCGCGATTGGGTTCCTCCTGAATCGCAATCGCGTCCATGACGGTTGTGAAACAGAGTCTGGCCTGCGTGACAAATTCAGTTTGGCATACGATACAAAACTGCAATTCAGACGGCATTTTGCAGCGTTTACAGCGCTTTGCACTCTTCGGAAACGGATTTTTGCCGTAGCGAGGAGTAGGTCCCGAATCGGAAGTATAGAACTGCTTCCATTCCGCTTCCCAGCTCATAGTTTGCAAACCTCCGTCGGTGGATTACGAACAAATCGCATCCGGTGGTCGTTGTAACAAAGCAACAAATGCATGCTGGCATCGAAATGGCATGGCATTGGGCGATTTGAACAGACGCCGCAGGTACCACTCTGATCGTAACAAACTCGCAACCGATTTGCGAAGTATGATCCTGTAAAACGGTCCAATGTTCGCAAGTGACCAGCGGGACGCTGCCATGTTGCCAAGGAAGAGGTTCAACCAGATTACTCCTTCCGTCCTTGCCGTTTTCGCGAACCAGCTTGCCATGGACTGACGGGGTGAAGGTCCGCCAGAAAGCGCGTTCATCAAAGTATATGGCCCTTGTTCGCCCGCCTATGATTCGATTCGACACGTTGACCAGAGATCGCTGTTTAACAACGTAAGATTCGCACCTCACGTATTTTCCATGGCCTTACAGAATGAGTTTTGCTAGTATGGGAACAGAGATTTTCGGGAGACAGGAGATAGACCTGTGGAATTTTACAGGGAATGGATGGCAAATCGATGGCAGACAGAGTTTGAAAATATCCGCGAACAAATCGGAACGGTGGTTTTTGGGCCGAGATCCGTCGTGCGCTTGCTGCTGGTTGCCGTGATCGCGGGTGGCCATTGCCTGATTGAAGATGTGCCAGGAGTCGGTAAGACGACGCTCGTGCGCGCCTTGTCTATGGTACTTGGCTGTCAGTTGCAGCGCATACAGTTCACGCCCGATATGCTGCCATCCGACGTGATCGGCTTTTCCGTCTACGACAAGCATAAGGGTCACTTCGAATTTCGCCGTGGCCCTGTGTTTGGCCAGATGATTCTCGCCGACGAGATCAATCGGACGTCGCCCCGTACGCAATCCGCACTGTTGCAAGCCATGGAGGAACGGGTGGTGACCGTCGACGGCCAGACATACCAGTTGCCTTCACCGTTTATGGTGTTGGCGACAGAGAATCCAGTTGAATTTGAGGGGACGTTTCCGCTGCCGGAGGCGCAGCTCGACCGCTTCCTCTTTCGTCTCACTCTAGGATATCCCAGTGTCGACGACGAGGTTTTGATGCTGGCGAGCCACGGCGGGGCAGACCCGCTCGCGCAACTCACCCCATCGGCGAGCCCGGAGCGGATCCATGCGTGGCAACAAACGGCGGCAAACGTGCATGTCGATCCCGCTGTTCTTCACTACATCGCAGAGCTTTCGGCAGCTACCCGCCGCCATCCTGACCTCAACCTGGGGGCCAGTCCGCGCGCGAGTCTGGCCTTGTTGTGGGCTGCTAAAGCGAATGCCTATCTTTGTGGGCGCACGTATGTCGTACCCGACGATGTGCAATGGGTTGCACCGCACGTTTTTGGGCATCGTTTGCGGCTTACACCTGAAGCGCGTTTTGGCGGCGTACAAGTGGCGGATGTGATGGAACAAGTGATATCCGAGGTGTCTGTGCCACGCCTCGATGGTACCCGATGACGCAGCGCATCGATTGGCCCGTTAAGCTTGCTCTACTGGCCTGTATCGCGGTAGGCGTCAGTATCGTTGCATGGCTGCTTGGGCACGGTGCGGCGCTCTTTATCGCTGCGGCACTGTGGGCGCTCTGGTTTTACGAATGTCTGTTGGTCGCATCCGCTCTGCAGCCGTTGCGTGTACAGCGCACGTTGCCGATGCGGACGATGGCCAGTTCCGACATTTGTGTGCGCCTCGCTATCCAACGGCAAGGTTGGCTACCCATCATGTGGTTGCGTCCGCGCGACGATTGGGAAGGCGCGCTTGCGCTACATTCCCAACAAACACCCATTCGTTCGTTGATGCTCTGGCGGCGATCGGCTGTTTGGCAGTACACGCTACTGAACGTGCCACGCGGAGTGCATCGCGTCTCGGGCGTCAGCATCGAAATGGCGGATGCTTTTGGCTTTGTCAGTGTACGGCGGCGCTTGCCTCTGGTAGCCGAAGTCATCGTTCATCCCAAAGCTCTCGATCTGCCCGGGTGTCTGCCAATGCCGCGGCATGTGATGGCAGGTAGCCGTGGTTCCGGCTTGCGCCGCGCTGAATGGGGCGCGGTCGGCGGAATTGATCCCTATCGCGAGGGCGATCCACTGGCACGTGTACACTGGCCTGCTTCCCTGCGACAAGGCACATTGTATACGAAATCGTTCGATCCGCCGGCGGATCGAACCTGGCTGTTTGTGCCCTACTGGACAAGTGGGGAGGCGATGGAGGATGACGCGTCATTTGAGTTGGTCATGACGCTGACTGCGACGGCCTTGCGGGAAGCCGGTCGGATTGGAGCGCACGTCAGCTTGGCGTTGCCCAATCGGGTGGTCATGACACTTGGCCGTTACGACAGCGGCTTGGCAGGCGCGGATCCGGCCGTCGCGTTGCTCGATGCCCTCGCTCGTTGCACGCGACAGGATGAAGCCGTAGATCTGCAGGCCTTGTTGTCTCACGTGCCAGGTGAAAGTGCCTCTATTCTTCTGCTTGGCACCGCCATCGCAACAAGGCAAGCTGCATTGCTTGGCTCGTTTGCTGGGCGACTCCATCTGGCTGTGACAAGTGCAGCGCAAGGCAACCCGGATGTCCAGGCTGCCGTGGCTTGGCTTGCCGAGCGCGGGGCACAAGTGTGTTGGATACATGAGCCACGCGATTTGACGCTACTCGCAAAGGGGGATGCCCATGGTCACAGGGCGTGATCGATTGGCTACACGTGTCGTGTATGCGTGGCTCGCTGCCATCTGGTTGGCCGCGGCCGTTCTACCCATTGCGGGCGCGGGTGCGTTGCACGGCTTTCGATCCGTGCTCTGGCTACTGGCTGTGCTTGCTTCAGGCGCTTCGACGCCCTGGCGCGGTGTGCGAGTCAGCGTGTCGTTGCTCGCGCCATGCGCTTATGTTGCCTGGTATTGGCAGGACACGCACGTGGGATTTGTGCCAAGTACTGTGCATCTGGCCATCGTCATCGCCCGCGAGTTCAGCGAAGTGTTTCACCACGGAACACTGGCCGATCCGCTACAGACATGGCTCTTTGTCTGGCTGCTAACCGGCGCTTATTGGCTTGTTTCGTACGCCAGCCGCCGTACAGTGCTGTGGTTGTTTTATAACGCCATCGCGTGTGCGGGGCTGATTGCGTTGTCGAGCATGGCGCCGGTCAAGTCTTTGCAAGCCGCCGTCGCACTGCTTGCGGTTATGTTTTTTGCGCTGGCTGTGCACCGTGGCGGCTACAGGTGGGAGACGCGAGCACTCGCGCGTGTGGCGGCGACGGTGACGTCTATTCTGGCTGTCGCAGGAGGGCTTGTTGCTGTCTTTCCACACCGAACTTTCGCCGGTGCGCACGCGGGGCGCGGGGGGCAATCCATGGACACAAGCGGCTTGGTTACGGGGTATACGCTGAACGATGCCCAACTTGGTGGGTCGCTAAGCCAAAATTCACGACCGGTGTTGACGCTCACAGCACCGGAACCGACGTACCTGCGCGGCCAGACATTGGCGACCTATACCGGCCAGGGCTGGATTTCTGCGCCGTTGACGGATAGCCAAATGCAATCGGAGCAACTCGATCAGCTGATTGCAGACAACGGATTCACCGGTTTGCCGGCGCGATCGTTCGACGAGACGATCACGCTGTTGTCCCCAGTCGACACTTCGGATTTGCTGGCTGGCTACGAGGTGACGGACGTCATCCGATTGCCAGGGTTGTACGATGGCCGCTTTGCCTTGGACACGGTACAGGGCAATATTCAAGCGCCGCGCCTACGTCCAGGGCAGAGCTATGAGGTGGAAACGACCGTCCCGACAAATCCGTATCCCCTATTGGCCAGAATTCGCGAACCGTTTGCCGCCATGAAACGCGCCATCCCATTAGACGTGCAGGAAAACGACTTGCAACTACCTTCGACGCTGCCCAAATCGGTTGCAGCACTGGCACAGCGGACGGTCCAACGGGCGCATGCCACGACCGAATTCGAGATGGTCAAGAGTCTCATGTCGTATTTGCAGGCGCACGAAATGTATACCACGACCAATGTGCCGACACCTACCGATGGCCAGGATTATGTCGCTCAGTTTTTGTTTCAGTCACATCGTGGATACTGTGACAACTTTTCGAGTGCCTTGGCCGTCATGCTGCGCACGTTGGGTGTACCCACGCGTTGGGTGACGGGGTTTGCCGTTTCGCATGCCAATCAGGCAGGACCCGACACCTATGTAGTGACGGATGCTGACGCACATGCCTGGGTTGAGGTGTACTTTCCGGAGTACGGCTGGATTCCGTTTGATCCGACGCCGACTTTCCACATGCCGTTTGGCACAGGCGTCACGTCGCAGGGAGGATCGCCCGGGGATGGGAGCGGACAGCCATCGCCGACAGGTGAAGGGCATCCTTTCACACAGACGCATACGCAACAAACTCGGGACACCTTGTCGAAAACCGGTGAAATAACCCGCTTTCGTTGGACTGTATGGGCAGCCCTTAGTTTCGGCGTTATCTTCGCGCTATGCCTCTGTGCCATCGTCGTGCGCTACATAGTTCGCGCGAGGCGGCTTGAACGACTCTGGCGAACGGCACCCGAGCTAGCCTTGGCAAGCACGTGTAGGGAACTCTTGCAACGCTCTCTACCGCGTGTCGGTAAGTCCGCCACACTGCGCCAGCTATGGCCGTTGGCGCAAGCATCTGGTACGAGCCAAGAGGCATTTTTTGCTTGGCTGAATGAGGCCGAGGCCGTTTTGTATGGAGGGGCGTCGTTGGAAACAGGTGCGGAGTTGCGCTTGCGCGAGCCACTGGATCGATGGCGGCGGATGATAGGCAAGTCCACGACGTTTGTGGATTACGTGACAGATGCAGTCGTTTTGGGCATTGACCGGGCCAGGATCCAGCGTACAATCAAGGACGAATGAAGCTGTTTGGCTAGAATTGGAGGATGGAGCTATGGAATATGTGAAGCTTGGTAATACAGGCTTGGACGTCTCGCGCATTTGCCTCGGCTGCATGAGCTTTGGTAAGCCTGGACTCTGGCAACATCCTTGGGTACTTGATGAAGACGACGCTCGTCCCATCATCCGAAAGGCACTCGACTATGGCATCAATTTCTTTGACACGGCAAATGTCTATTCTGCTGGTACGAGTGAAGAGATAGTCGGGAAGATCCTAAAGGAATCTGTGCGGCGTGACGAAGTCGTGATCGCCACCAAGGTGTTTTTCCCCATGCACGAGGGCCCGAATGGGAAAGGGTTATCGCGCAAAGCGATCATGGCGGAAATCGATAACAGTCTAAAGCGACTGGGCACAGATTATGTGGACTTATATCAGATTCACCGTTGGGATTATACCACCCCCATTGAAGAGACGATGGAGGCTTTGCACGATGTTGTGAAGGCCGGCAAGGCGCGGTATATCGGTGCGTCCGCGATGTATGCGTGGCAGTTTCTGAAGGCGCTTACTGTGGCTGAAAAACACGGTTGGACGCGCTTTGTGTCCATGCAAAATCACTACAACTTGATTTACCGCGAGGAAGAGCGAGAAATGTTGCCGTTGTGTGCCGCGGAGAAGATTGCTGTCATTCCGTACAGCCCCTTGGCTTCTGGGCGATTGACGCGCGATAAAACCGAAACAACGGCGAGATCGCAAACGGATCAAGTCCAAAAGGCGAAATACGACCCGATGGCAGATGCGGATCAGAACATCATCGATCGCGTTGCCGAGTTGGCAGACAAGCATGGCGTACCGCGAGCGCAGCTGGCTTTGGCATGGCTGTTGCATAAGCAACCGGTCACGGCCCCGATTGTGGGCGCGACGAAGGAACGCCATCTTGACGACGCAGTGGCATCTCTGAGCGTGAAATTGTCTGACGAGGAAATTGCGTATCTCGAACAGCCATATGTACCGCACCCTGTGGTGGGGGCGCTCTAAAGTCGCCGGCGGCCGGGCCTTGTGCCTGGCTGCTGGGAGTGGCGTGGATTCCTCAAAATTCCATACGGCCACCCCAGAAAACATGGGCGGTGCCCTCAGCTACCAGTGGGTTTTGCGGTTTTTGCTAAGAAGACTAAGCTTTAAGCTATATGACGTTTCTCTCAATTAGCCTTCCTACTCGCAACATGCTCATGTTCACCATCTCCAATGACAACTTTCAGCAATTGACGACAAGCTAGTGAATCTATAGAATGATTGCGTGATTCCAGACTCGTATAATGCCAAGAATATGGCTTGGCAGTCTCTACGAGGCAACCGTAAATTGCCTGGCTACGAGGTCGGAGGTAAATTCGGATCACTGCGTCTTTCCGCATGTCGTGCGAATTGTGCACCTGCGCTTGTTTCGTGCACCTTTCGTCTGCGACAATGTGCGGGGGACGTTGGTGTTTCGCCATGTCATACATGGGCCGACCCTCGTACCCACAATGTTGGTGGGACAGGGCGGTCTTTTTTATTACCTCTCCTCAGACGACCTTTTCCCATAAAGGAGTGCCAGACAGATATGCATGAAGTCGTAGCCGTTCTTGATTTCGGAGGACAGTACAATCAGCTGATTGCGCGACGCATTCGCGAACTGGGAGTCTATTCGGAACTGTTGCCATACAACACTCCCGCCGACGAGTTGCGCAAGAAACCACTGAAAGGTGTTGTGTTTTCAGGCGGTCCTAAAAGTGTGTTTGCCGAAGGATCACCAACGGTCGATCCGGCCATCTTCGAACTCGGTGTACCCATCCTTGGCATTTGTTACGGCATGCAACTCATAGCAAAGCTCTTTCACGCGGACGTCGCACGGGGAGCCGTGCGCGAGTACGGGCGAGCGCATATTGACGTTGCAGCGGATGCATCGCCGGTGTTTGCGAATTTGCCGCAGCGACAACAGGTGTGGATGAGCCACAGCGACGTCGTGACGGGTGTGCCAGCCGGGTTTAGGCTCGATGCGAAGACTGACTCGGGCGCGATTGCGGCGATGAGTGCACCGGAACGTTCGCTTTATGCGGTGCAATACCATCCGGAAGTGCAACACAGTGAGTACGGCACGGAGATGCTTCGCAATTTCCTATTTGAAATCTGCGGCTGCCATGGCGATTGGACGATGGACAATCTGATTGAAGAATCGGTGGCCAAAATCCGCGAGCAGGTCGGGAACAAGCGGGTACTCGTTGCCCTGTCCGGCGGTGTCGATTCTTCGGTCGCAGCCGCCCTCGTGCACCGCGCCATCGGCAATCAACTGACAGCGATGTTTGTCGATCACGGCCTTCTGCGCAAGGGAGAGAGCGACAGCGTGATGGCGACGCTCGGCGGGCAGCTGGGCATTGACGTCGTGCGTGTCGACGCACGTGATCGCTTCCTTGGCAAGTTGGCGGGGGTTGAGGACCCGGAGCGCAAGCGCAAGATCATCGGCGAGGAGTTTATCCGTGTGTTTGAGGCAGAGTCGGAGCGCTTAGGGCCTTTCGATTTTCTTGTGCAGGGCACACTGTATACCGACATTGTCGAGAGTGGTACGCATACGGCGGCAACCATCAAGTCTCATCACAATGTCGGCGGTCTGCCAGAAGATGTGCGGTTTCAAATCGTCGAGCCGCTCAAAGAGTTATTTAAAGATGAAGTCAGACGTCTCGGCGAACAACTTGGATTGCCCTCCGAACTGGTGTGGCGCCAACCGTTCCCAGGCCCGGGTTTGGCGATCCGCGTGATTGGCGAAGTGACGGAGGACAAGCTTGCCATTGTGCGTGAATCGGACGCGATTTTGCGTGACGAGGTGGCGAATGCAGGGCTTGCTCGTGAGATCTGGCAGTACTTCACTGTTCTGACGAGCAACCGCACGGTCGGTGTGATGGGTGATGAGCGCACATATGCTCACACGTTGGCCATCCGTGCCGTGGTTTCGCAAGAGGGCATGACGGCTGACTTCGCACGCGTACCGTGGGAAGTCTTGGCTCGAATTTCGACGCGCATCGTCAATGAAGTGCCTGGTGTGAATCGCGTCGTCTACGATATCACGTCGAAGCCGCCAGCGACCATTGAATGGGAGTAAATGAAGTTGCGATCCGAACGTTCGATTTGTTTTCAAATTTAACGTTCGGACGCAGGCGGATTCGTGTTACGATAGAGACAGCAAAGACGAGGGGGAAGATGGCGTGATCGATCGGTACAGTCGCCCTGAAATGGCGGAACTGTGGACGTTGGAAGCGCGCATGAAGTGGTGGCTGGAGGTGGAGATCCTCGCCGTGGAGGCGTGGTCCGAACTCGGTGTCATTCCAGCTGAAGACGCACGCAAAATTCGTGAGCATGCGCGGTTTGATGTCGATCGCGTGCTCGAAATCGAACGTGAGACGCGGCACGACGTCGTGGCTTTTACACGCGCTGTCTCGGAGTCGCTCGGCGAGGAACGCAAGTGGGTCCATTATGGATTGACCTCGACTGATGTCGTGGACACCGCACTATCTGCGCAGCTACGCAAGCCGATGGCCATCATTCGCGAGGATCTCGAGGCCCTGTTGAGCACGTTGGAGGCATTGGCCAAACGCCACCGCACGACGGTCATGATGGGTCGCACGCACGGTGTTCATGCGGAGCCAACGACATTTGGGCTGAAATGCGCACTTTGGTATGCCGAGATCGAACGCGATCTGGAGCGTTTTGACGCTGCGTGCGAGCGTCTGCGCTACGGCAAGATCTCGGGGGCCGTCGGCACGTATGCGAATGTCGATCCGCAGGTTGAGGAGAAAGTTTGCGCTCGCCTAGGGCTCAAACCAGCGCCCATCAGCACGCAGACCCTGCAGCGGGATCGGCACGCGGAGTTTCTTTTTACGATTGCACTCATCGGTACAACGTTGGACAAGATTGCGACGGAAATTCGCGGCTTGCAAAAGTCAGAGGTACGCGAGGTCGAAGAGCCGTTTTATAAAGGGCAGAAAGGCTCATCGGCCATGCCGCACAAACGCAACCCAGTTTCTTGCGAGCAAATCTCCGGTCTCGCCCGCGTGTTGCGCGGCTATGTGATTCCTGCGCTGGAAGACGTGCCGCTCTGGCATGAGCGCGACATCAGCCACTCTTCCGTTGAGCGCGTCGTTCTGCCTGACGCGACGATTCTCATTGATTACCTACTGAATCGCATGAACCGTATCCTGAGCGATTTGCACGTCTATCCCGAAAACATGCGCCGCAACATGGAGCGCACGCACGGTCTTGTGTTCTCACAACGCGTTTTGACGACGTTGATTGACAAAGGCATGTCGCGCGAAGCGGCCTACGATACGGTGCAGCCGCTCGCGATGCAGGCTTGGGAAGAAAGTCGGTCGTTTAAGGATTTGGTACTTGCTTCAGAACCGATTCGCGCTGTCCTCTCTCAGGATGACATCGAGGCTTGTTTCGATCCCGCTTGGCACATCAAACACGTCGATACGATTTTCCATCGCTTTGGCTGGTGATTTCACCAGCCAAGCTATTTGAATGCGAAAGGGTGCTCGCAATGGCGGCAGAGATGCTGTATGAGGGCAAAGCAAAAAAAGTGTTCGCAACGGATCAACCAGGGTTGGTCAAAGTTTATTACAAAGACGATGCGACCGCGTTTAATGGCCAAAAGCGTGGGCAGATAGAGGGCAAGGGAGCCATCAATAATCAGATGAGCAATCTGTTGTTTCAATATCTCGCCGAACATGGCGTACCGACGCATTTCGTCGAACAGGTGTCGGAGCGAGAAACCATTGTTCGCAAAGTCGACATTCTTCCGCTTGAGGTAGTCGTTCGCAACATTGTCGCCGGCAGTTTTGCGAAGCGGCTCGGGATCGCGGAAGGGACCGTATTGCCACGGCCGCTTGTCGAATTCTATTACAAGAACGACGAATTGGGCGATCCTTTGCTCACGGATGACCAGGCTCTGGTACTTAATTTGGCTTCCGAACGAGACCTGGGTGAGCTGCGCACGCGGGCGCTCGAAATCAACCGCTTGCTGCGGGAACGTTTTGCGGCGTGCGGACTGGAACTGGTCGATTTCAAAATCGAGTTTGGGCGCTTGCCGTCAGGCGAGATCGTCCTGGCTGACGAAATCTCGCCGGACACATGCCGCTTGTGGGACAAAGAGACGCATCAAAAATTGGACAAGGACAGATTCCGCCAAGATCTTGGCGGTGTCGAGGACGCGTACCAGGAAGTGTGGCGGCGCATTAAAGGAGGCCTATCAGCGTGAAGACGTTTGACGTGGAAGTTCGAGTATGGCTTAAGCCGTCTGTGTTCGATCCGCAGGGCCACGCGGTTGAGCAGGCGCTGCACACGCTCGGTTTTGACGGCGCGCAAAACGTGCGCATCGGCAAGTATATGCATTTGACGGTAACGGGCGAAAGCGAAGAAGAGGCGCGCAAGTCGGTGGAGCAAATGTGCGAGCGCGTACTGTCGAATCCAGTTATGGAGACGTACGCGTATGAGCTGAAGGAGACGGGCGTATGAAGTGGGCGGTCGTAGTCTTTCCCGGATCGAATTGCGACGAAGATGCGGCACAGGCCGTGCGCGAGGCGACTGGGGATGCGGTCGATCTCGTTTGGCACGATGCAACGGATTTGTCTGCTTATGACGCGATCATTTTGCCGGGAGGTTTCTCATACGGCGATTATTTACGCAGCGGGGCCATCGCGCGCTTTTCACCAGCGGTGGAGGCGGTGCGGCGAGAAGTGGCAGAGGGCAAGCTCGTGCTCGGGATTTGTAATGGATTTCAGGTTTTGACCGAATCACATCTGTTGCCTGGAGCACTTTTGCGCAACAACCATTTGCAGTTTCGCTGCGAGATGGTGGAACTCATCGTCGACAACAATACAAGTCCTTTCACGCGTGCGTACCAACTTGGGGAACGCATCCAAATTCCCATCGCACACGGAGAAGGCAGGTTTCATGCAGATCCGGAAACGGTCGCTGGCCTTCGCAACGAAGGGCGGATCGCGTTTCGCTATGCGGACAGTCCCAATGGATCGGTGGCTGATATCGCCGGGATTCTTGGTGAAGGCGGCAACGTACTAGGACTCATGCCGCACCCCGAACGCGCGATTTTCGATTGGATGGGTTCTGTGGACGGTCGGCGGTTGTTTCAATCGATGCACCAATATGTCGAGGAGGGCTTAGCACATGCGCGAGCCAACGCCTGAACAGATCCGTGACGAACGCGTATACCGCTCGCTCGGTCTGACCGATGCGGAATACGACTTGGTCGTGGAAAAACTCGGACGCTTGCCAAATTACGTGGAGGCCGGAATCTTCGGCGTGCTTTGGTCGGAGCATTGCAGCTATAAAAGTTCCAAGGTTCACCTGCGGCGGTTCCCCACAAGCGGACCGCAGGTGCTGCAGGGCCCCGGCGAGAACGCGGGTGTGGTCGATATCGGCGACGGCATGGCAGTGGCATTCAAGATGGAAAGCCATAATCACCCCTCGGCGGTCGAACCGTACCAGGGAGCGGCCACCGGTGTCGGTGGTATCCTGCGCGATATCTTCACGATGGGTGCGCGCCCTGTGGCGTTTCTCGACAGCTTGCGCTTCGGCCCACTCGACGATGCGCGCACGCGCTACTTGTTCAGTGAAGTGGTCGCAGGGATCGGCGGTTATGGCAATTGTGTCGGCATTCCAACGGTTGGCGGAGAGGTTCAGTTTAGTCCGACCTATCGCGGCAATCCACTGGTCAATGCGATGTGTGTCGGGATTTTGCCCGCGGACGGCATTGTTCGCGGTACGGCTACAGGCGTTGGCAATCCCGTTTTTGTTGTCGGTGCCCGCACGGGTCGGGACGGCATTCACGGAGCGACATTTGCATCGGCTGAAGATCCAGAGGAGAAGGAGCGCTCCGCCGTTCAGGTGGGAGATCCGTTCCTTGGGAAACTGCTGATGGAAGCGTGTCTCGAACTCATTGCGTCGGGTGCTGTCGTTGGGATTCAGGATATGGGTGCAGCAGGACTGACGTCGTCTTCGGCGGAAATGGCTAGCCGCGCAGGTGGCGGCCTTGAATTGGTGTTGGATCGCGTGCCTGTGCGCGAAGAGGGCATGACGCCGTACGAAATGATGTTGTCGGAATCGCAGGAGCGCATGCTCGTGGTTCTGGAACGTGGACGCGAACAGGTGGCGTTCGATATCTTTCAGCGCTACGGGCTGGAGGTGGCTGATGTTGGTCGCGTGACAGACGATGGACGGTTGCGGCTGATTTGGCACGGCGAAGTGGTCGGGGATATGCCGGTCGTTGCGCTCGTCGACGAGGCGCCGGTTTATGAGCGGCCAATTGGGCCTGACATCACGGTGGAGAGCGCGTCGATTCCGACGTCCTTGTCTGCACACGAGGCGTGGCTGGCGATACTTGCCCACCCGAGCGTCGCGGACAAGCGCTGGGTGTACAGGCAATATGACACGATGGTGCGTGCGCAGACTGTCATGGGCCCCGGTAGCGACGCGGCTCTCGTCAAGGTGCCAGGGATGGACAAGGCCATCGCGATGGCGACGGACGGCAATTCGCGCTATGTTGCGCTCAATCCGCGGCGGGGCGGCCAAATTGCCGTTGCGGAGGCTGTGCGCAACCTGGCGACGACTGGCGCCAAACCGCTTGCGATTACGAATTGTTTAAACTTCGGAAATCCCGAAAAGCCCGAAGTCATGCGGCAGTTGAGTGACGCGATCGACGGCATGGCCGATGCCTGCAAGGTGCTCGACACGCCTGTGGTCAGTGGCAATGTTTCGCTGTACAACGAATCGCGCGGCCTCGACATCCAGCCGACGCCGGTTGTCGGCGCGGTCGGCGTGATCGACGGCATCGCAAAGCGGTTGCCGAGTGCGCCAGCGCGCGAAGTAGCGGCGGGCCTCGAACTGTGGTTGCTTGGCCGCGAAGACGACCGTCTTGACGGCACGCTGTACGGGGAATTGGTATGCGGCCAGCCAGTGGGAGATGCGCCGTATATCGATCTCGCTGAGGAACGCCGGTTGCACGAGTTGTTGCAGGCGATTGCTGGCGCGCAGGTTGCGGTGGCAGCACATGACGTGACCGAAGGTGGCATTGCGGCTGCCGTTGCCGAAATGATGATTCAATGCGATGTCGGTGGCGAGATTCACGCGCCGGTTGAGATGGAACTGTTGGGTTGGCTGTTCTCAGAGGCCCAAGGGCGCGCGCTGGTCGCCGTGGAGAAGGATTGTGCAGCAGAACTGGCGCGGTTGGCCGATACACATGCGGTACCTGCGCGCAAGCTCGGCTCGCTTGGTGCCACAGATGATGTCGTCGTCCGGCAGGCCGGCGACACCGCCTTTACGATCTCGCTCACCGCATTGCGGGACGCCTTCGAGCGTGCCATTCCGATGGCGTTGCAGTCGGCTGCGGCAGGCGCGAGCGCGTAACAGAGAGAGCTGGAAGGGGAGACAAGGCGTGGACGAGTGGCATAACATGCAAGCGGCCTATAGCGATGTGGACGATAGACCGCATGAGGAATGTGGCGTATTTGGTATCTACGGACACGAACAGGCAGTCGCACTGACCTATTACGGTTTGGTGGCCTTGCAGCACCGCGGCCAAGAGGCGGCTGGTATCACATCGACCGACGGATCGCACATGTTCAGCCACAAGGGGCTTGGGCTCTTAACGGACGTATTTAAGTCGGGCGAGTTGGAACAACTCAAGGGACACGCTGCCATCGGACATGTGCGCTATTCCACGGCGGGATCGAACACGATTCAGAACGCGCAGCCCATCGCTTTGTCGACACATGCGCGCAACTTCGCCATTGCGCACAACGGCAATCTGGTCAATGCACGCTGGTTGCGGATTCAGCTTGAGCAAGAAGGAAGCTTGTTTCAAACGACGGCTGACACTGAGGTCATCGCGCATTTGATCGCGAAGGCGGGCGTCGACGATTTGACGGAGGCGGTCAGCTTGGCGGCCAATCGGATCGAAGGGGGCTTTGCGTTTCTCATCTTGAGCGACGACGAGTTGATTGCCCTGCGCGATCCGCTTGGGCTACGACCGATGGTGCTTGGTAAACTCGGTGACGCGTACATCGTCGCTTCGGAATCGTGTGCACTCGAGACGGTGGGCGCGACGTTGCTACGCGATATTGAGCCGGGGGAACTCGTCCGCATCACGCGGGAAGGCTTAACCTCGACGCGGTTTGCAGAACGTCGTCAACGTCGTATGTGCACCTTTGAACATGTGTATTTTGCGCGCCCTGACAGCGATGTCGACGGATGGAACGTACACAGCGTCCGCAAGCGTCTCGGCAAGCTCTTAGCGGAGCGGCATCCAGCGGACGGCGACATTGTCATTGGCGTGCCGGATTCGAGCGTGTCGGCGGCCGCGGGTTATGCGGAAGCGAGCCGACTGCCGCTTGAAATGGGACTGATTAAAAATAAGTATATCGCAAGAACATTCATTCAGCCTTCCCAAGCCTTGCGCGACACGGGGGTGCGTCTGAAATTGAATGCGGTTCGCTCCATTGTGGAAGGCAAGCGCGTCGTTCTGATTGACGACTCCATTGTACGCGGGACGACTTCGCGGCGGATCGTCCGCTTGTTGCGCGGGGCCGGGGCGACTCAGGTGCATGTGCGCATTTCGAGTCCGCCGTACGTCAGCCCGTGCCACTATGGCATCGATACCGCCAAAGAAGACGAACTGATTGCGGCGCAGCATTCCATCGAGGAAATTCGCAATCTGATCGAAGCGGACAGTTTGGAATTTCTGACGGTCGACGAATTGATGGCTGGATTCAACTTTGCACCGGGCGATCCGGTTCCGTTCTGTAACGCCTGCTTCACGCGTCGGTATCCGACGGAACTGGTGGATCAGGGGTTAAATGAAGAGATCGAGCCGATTCGCATAGGGGGTTGAATTGGTGGACGCATACAAACAAGCGGGCGTCGACATCGCGGCAGGCAACGAAGCTGCTCGACGTTACAAAGGTTTAGCCAAACGCACCACGCGATCCGAGGTTATCGGTCAAATTGGTGGGTTTGCGAGCGGGTTTGCGCTCGATCTCGCGCGCTATCCGGAACCCATCCTCGTCTCCGGTACGGACGGCGTCGGCACAAAATTGAAGGTGGCAATCGCGGCGGATCGGCACGACACGATTGGGATCGACTGCGTGGCGATGTGCGTCAACGACATTCTGACTGTTGGCGCGGAGCCGCTGTATTTTCTGGATTATCTTGCGGTCGGAAAGCTTGAGGTCGATGTCGCTGAACGCATTGTTGCAGGCATCGCCGATGGCTGCCAGGCGGCTGGTATGGCTCTTGTAGGCGGAGAGACGGCTGAAATGCCAGGCATGTATGCGGATGGCGACTACGATGTGGCTGGCTTCGCGGTCGGGGTGGTCAACCGCCCGGATATGATCACCGGTGAAAAGGTGCATGTTGGCGACGTCGTGCTGGGGCTTGCGTCCAATGGCATTCATTCAAACGGCTATTCTCTCGTGCGCAAGCTGGTTGAGCGAGCGGGGCTTAAGCTTTCCGACACGTTTCCCGGAATGGCCGAAACCGTCGCAGACGTCCTGCTTAAACCGACGCGGATCTACGTGCAAAGTGTCCGCTCGCTGCTCGCGGCAGGCGTGCCTGTGCACGCCATGGCGCATATTACGGGCGGGGGCATCGTCGAAAATGTGCCACGCGTGCTGCCAGGTGGCGTACAGGCGCGGATCGATCGCGCGGCGTGGCCGTTGCCCGCCGAGTTTTCGTGGCTTATGCAGGCAGGCGACGTGCCGTTTCAGGAAGCCGCTCGCATTTGGAACCTTGGCATTGGCTATGTGCTCGTCGTGCCAGCCGATGCGGCGGCTGCGGCAGCAGATTGCCTGACGGCGGCAGGGGAGACAGTGTTCCGCATCGGCGTGATCGAGCAGGGCGACGCAGGCGTTTTGTGGGCGTAAACCAGGGAACTCGCGCGGCAAGCGGGTGACATCGTATAGAGAAAAGTGACTACACACGGCTAGGGAGATGGAAAACGTGACAAAGCTCGCGCTGGTCAGCGTTTACGACAAGGAAGGTATCGTTCCATTCTGTGAAGGGCTTGTCCGACTGGGCTATCAGATCATCTCGACAGGTGGAACGGCCAAGCTACTTGCCGAACATGGCATTGCCGTCAAGCCGATTGATGAACATACGGGTTTCCCCGAGATGCTCGATGGGCGCGTGAAGACTTTGCATCCCAAAGTGCATGGAGGGCTTCTTGCACGTCGCGACAACCAGGAGCACATGCGGGCGGTACAGGTTCACGGGATTGAGCTCATCGATCTCGTCGTCGTCAATCTTTATCCATTTCAGCAAACCATCGCGCGCCCGGATGTGACGGATGAGTTGGCGATCGAGATGATCGATATCGGCGGTCCGGCTATGTTGCGCAGTGCGGCGAAGAATCACGAGTTTGTGCTACCGGTTATCGATCCTGCCGACTATGATCGGGTCCTGACCGCTTTGCAGCAAAATGAAGTGACGCCCGGCCTGCGGCGCGAATTAGCTGCCAAGGTGTTTGCGGTCACCGCTCGTTACGACGCGTTGGTCGCCGATTACCTGGCGGGGAAGACGAAAGCGGCGGCGCACGAGGTGCCAGCGCAAGTCAATGGCGCGCGCGAGTGGCCCGGCATGGTGCACATCACCGGCGTCTCCAAGATGGCTTTGCGCTATGGTGAAAATCCGCATCAGGTGGCGCACTTTTATATGGAGCCAGGGGCGACGGCGGCGACCATCGCGCGCGCCGAGCAGCTTCAGGGGAAGGAACTGTCGTACAACAACATTCAGGATGCCGACGCGGCACTTAACATTTTGCGGGCGTTTGACGACTTCGAGCAGCCTGTTGCGGTGGCTGTCAAACACATGAATCCATGCGGCATCGGACGCGGCGAAACCATCGCGGAAGCGTTTGGGCGCGCGTATGAGGCCGATCCTGTTTCGATTTTCGGCGGGATCGTGGCTTTGAATCGGCCCGTCGACGGAGCCCTCGCGGAAAAGCTCGCCAACCTGTTTCTCGAAATCGTGATCGCTCCCGCGTTCTTGGACGAGGCGCGATCCGTTCTTGCAAAGAAAAAAAACCTGCGCCTTCTCATCGTCGACATGCAGCAACCCCTGTGGACACCGGATGCGCTCACTTGGAAGCGAGTTTCGGGCGGTTTCCTCATACAGGCGGTCGATCAGGGGGCACCCGTACAAACGGCCAATTGGCAAGTCGTGACCGCTCGTCAACCAAGCGCCGAGGAATATGAAGCCCTGCGCTTTGCTTGGAAGACCGTGCAATTCGTCAAGTCCAATGCCATCGTACTCGCCACGACCAACATGACGCTCGGGGTCGGGGCAGGTCAGATGAATCGCGTAGGGGCGGCGGAGATCGCCATTGCGCAGGCCGGCGTGCGAGCCAACGGCAGCGTGTTGGCGTCTGATGCATTTTTCCCGATGCGCGACACGGTAGACGCGGCGGCAAAGGCGGGCGTTACGGCCATCGTCCAACCCGGCGGATCGATCCGCGACGCAGAGAGCATTGATGCCGCAAACGAATACGGTATCGCCATGGTGTTCACCGGCGAACGGCACTTCTTGCACTGATGACAGAGGGAGGAACGAAGATGTGGTCACAACAGCGGCCGCCGCGGATCGCGGTCGTGGGGCAGGGCGCACGTGAACACGCGATTGTCTGGAAGCTTGCACAAAGTCCGCGGCGCCCTGAGCTTTTTGCGCTACCAGGCAATCCAGGCATGGAGGGCCTGGCGGCGTGTGTCGCCACTACTCTCGGAGACTTGGATGCGATAGTCCAGTTTGCTCGTGACGAACAGATCGATCTCGTCGTTGTAGGGCCAGAGCAGCCACTTGCCGACGGCTTGGTGGACAAACTCGCCGCCGCGGGTATTCCGGCGTTCGGGCCGCTGCAAGCCGCCGCACAGTTAGAAGCATCGAAGGCGTTCTCAAAGCGGTTGATGCAGGAGGCAGGCGTGCCGACAGCGCGGTTTGCGACATTTACGGACGTCGAACAAGCGCTGAGTTACTTGCGCACGCAACCTGTTCCCGTTGTCGTCAAGGCGGATGGGCTTGCCGCTGGCAAAGGCGTCGTCGTCGCACAGACGTTGGCAGATGCCGAGGCGGCAGTGCGCGACATGCTTGAGGGCAACCGGTTTGGAACGTCTGGGCATCGCGTCGTGATCGAGGAATACATGCAGGGTGAGGAAGTATCGTGCATGTACTTGGTCGATGCGCACACGGTGGTCCCGATGGTTCCGGCACGCGATTTTAAACGGTTGCGCGATGGCGACGAGGGGCCGAACACAGGCGGCATGGGAGCATTCGCGCCGGTACCAGCCGTGACGAGCGACGTGATCGAGCGTGTTACAAAGTCCATCGTTGCACCCGCAGTGCGACAATTGGCTGCGCAAGGCATCACCTACCGCGGTGTCCTCTATGCAGGACTAATGTTGACAGATGAGGGACCAAAGGTCGTCGAATTCAACGCCCGTTTTGGCGATCCTGAGACAGAAGTGGTCCTGCCTTTGTTAGCAAGTGATCTGTTTGACATCATGTGGGCAGTTGCGCACGACGAGCTGCGACCTGAGCTTGTCGCTTGGCGCGATGCGGCGTCGGTTTGCGTCGTGCTGGCCGGCGCGGAATATCCAGCAAAGTCTGACGTGGGTACGCCAATTTCGTTGCCAGGAGAGTTGCCGAAAGAAGTGACCGCCTTTCATGCGGGCACGCGGCGCGGGCAGTCTGGCGGCGTTGAGACGGCTGGGGGCCGTGTACTGACGGTGAGCGCCGTCGATCGCGACGTACCTGCGGCAATTGATCGCGTCTATAGCGCGATCGCGGGCATTCACTTTGCTGGAGCGCAGTATCGCCGCGACATCGCACATAATTGGCAGCGCTAACCACGTTACGCTATCATACGTTCAGGCGAGAAACCGGGGGATGCCCCGGTTTTTTCGCAGGGAGGTATGGTTCGCGTGTATGCTGTTTTCATGTTGTTGGCCGCCTCGGCGTATGGCCTCGTATCGCCCATTCTGCGTCTTGCCTATGGTGCGGGACTGAGTGCCGCCGCGACGACCGACGGGCAATATGCCGTTGCAGCGGTTGTGCTGTGGATATTCGCGCTGTTTCGCCACAAGGGTAAGCGCATTAACCGCGTCCAGTGGCTGCTTATCGTCGCGATCGGACTCATGAATGCGTTGTTTTCGTACGCCTACTATCGGGCGCTGACCGTTCTCCCAGCCTCGCTTGGCGTCGTTTTTATGTTTCAGTTTGTTTGGATGACGATGTTCATCGATATTCTCGTCAAGCGCCGCTTACCTGGACGTTGGAAGTGGATTGGCCTCGTACTGATCTTACTTGGTACCTACTTGGCAGTCGGAGCATCACCAGGTGCTTGGCGCGCCATGCCACTGTGGGCCGTAGGACTCGGACTGGTTTCTGCTTTGGCCTATGCCATAAGTTTATATATCAGTGGGTATAACGATCCGGATGTCTCGCCCCAGCTTCGTGCAGCCCTGGTCATTACCGCCGCATGGATCGCTGTTTCTATCCCGTTCCCACCAAGCCTGTTATGGCACAGCTTTCGATTGCATCCTTTGCCGACGCTGTACTGGGGGTTTTGGATTGCGCTGTTGAGTCAAATCCTACCGACTTTATTGAGCCTTATCGCTATTCCGCACATAGGTGGACGCATGGCTGGCGTCTTAGGTACGATGGAACTGCCAGTTGCTGTTTTCGGGGCCTGGTTAATTAATGGGGATGTCGTCGGCCCGTTACGCTGGTTTGGAGTAGTAATGATTCTTGGGGGTATCGTGGTCAGTGAAGCGGTTGGGCGCAAGGGCGAGTCGTTGTAGGTTTGTTCCGGCAAGCGGACGTTTTCCTAAACCGCGTCGTCATCTACAGGGAGGTTCAGGCGGGAACAGTGGCTCGGTCGGACAAGGTGACGTCATGACCCTATGCGTTGCGTTGTTGCGAGGTATCCTCGTTGCATGAGCCACTGACCGATGAACCGATGGCGACATTAAGCCGCTTCACTTCGGAAACAAAACAATGCTAAATTCGAAATCGAGAGATTTATTTGTTATTCCGGATAGGCATAAGGAATTCCAGGCTTGTGAATCACCTTATGAAATCGGAGATACCTTCAACCCTGTGCAATCGGAATACCATCGTCAAAGTGAATGCTTTCGTAAACGCTATAATAAGGTGAGACCGTAGATAGCCCACGGTAAGCACCTTCGACATTACATAACTGTTTATGAGACGACCTGGGCTCAAATCCTTTTTCATGTTCGAAGACTTTTGTAGCACAAGGCCTCGTGAATCTGCAAAGGCTGATGAAAGTCGGGTCGGGACAAATCAATGGAAAGCAAGGTGTTTCATACATGTCCTATTCGTTCTCGGGCATTGATCATGTGCAACTGGCTGCACCAAAGGGATCAGAAAATGAAGCCCGCAAGTTTTTTGGCGACATTTTGGGTATGGCGGAGATCCCCAAACCAGCCAACCTTGCGACGCGCGGAGGCGTTTGGTTCCAAGCTGGCATTCATCAGTTGCACATTGGTATTCAAGACGACTTTGTTCCGGCAAAAAAGGCGCATCCGGCCTTCCACGTCAAAAACCTTGAGGCCCTCCGCGAACGGCTCGTCAAACACGGAGTTCAAGTTAAGGAAGATGAGCCGCTCGAGGGCGCAAACCGTTTCTATGTAGATGATCCATTCGGCAATCGCTTGGAGTTTCTTGAGTGGATCGACCGGTAAGGAACAGGTACAAAGGGCTGTCTCATAAGGGGTAAAAATGCGTTTGGGACGGTTCTCTTTTATGTATCGAGTATAGATATTCGTTAAGGTGGAAGACGAGAACAAGTTCTTCTCAACTCTGAATTTCTCGTTCATGTCATGCATGACGTCCTTTTAGCTTGACACAGGCGGCGAAGGGTGTTACTATGCTTTTCGCCGCTGTGATGGCGGCGCTCATCTTGCCAAACTACGCGTTGTGGGGTTCCTCAAAGATGAGTTGGGTCACCAACATCTTCTAGTGGACAACCAACGTCCTGCGTAGTATAGTAGTCGATGCCGCTTGGGACGGCGCCCTACGGCAACGCCCGGTGGCCAGTCGGTGAAGATGCTGAGCTCGCCAGTGAGTGAGTGATGCAAAACTTACCGGTTGACGATGAAGTGTGAGATGTGATATATTGATTGGGCTGCCTCGAACGGCAGCGTCGCTCCTTGAAAACTAAACACACATCACGCCAGTTCATCTGTCTCGCGTATGCGGGATAGTGAGATTTCATTGAGAGTTTGATCCTGGCTCAGGACGAACGCTGGCGGCGTGCCTAATACATGCAAGTCGTGCGGACATCTTCGGATGTCAGCGGCGGA
>NZ_BSBJ01000050.1:0-315 GCF_027923525.1 Alicyclobacillus hesperidum subsp. aegles
TGGCTTTTAGTTGCCCAAACACGCTCTTAACCTCCACCATACGTCTGACTGAGAGTTCTCGGCCTTCCTCACTTGACAGACGTTCCCTTGTCATTTGTTTGTATCTTTGGAGCTCGCGACTTACGCCAATTTGTCGGTTACCCAACCCTTTTGTGCACTGGGCTCGTATCGGGCATGTTCTACAGGTGTCACATCTGTAATATCTTTTCTTCACTCGGTATCCAGTCTCAGTCTTCTCGTATCCTTCGTATCGAAAGGTCAATCGTTGGTCCGCTGCACAGATGTACTCATCTCGTTCTTCGTCGTATTCCCAGT
>NZ_BSBJ01000051.1:0-12274 GCF_027923525.1 Alicyclobacillus hesperidum subsp. aegles
ACCGCTACATGGATCGGGTGTTGGTATCGTGGGATGACCCGCCGAGTCCAGAGCAACTGGCCGGCGAGTCACACATCTACGGGCACTACCATGCAGGCTGCATCTTTAACTGCCGCTGCTATGCGGCGCCGCTGGTACGACTTGACTACGGCGTCGAATGGCCGGCGAAGGTGTATCGAAACGGGCAAATCGTCCGGATGACACAAGCGGAGTTCAAACGATTTACGGGAGCCTACTGAGGCTCTTTTTTTCATGCTGAAAGGGGGTGAGAATCACGACCAAAGCGTATTATGCCAGTCGCTTCTCACCAAACCTGTCCTTTACGCCGGAGGGCTTTCTAATCGCGCAGAATGTCTCGATCAGTCGTGCCGGCTGGTACGAGTATCTTGAAAGCGAGATCGGCCTGCCCGGAAACAACATCGTGCGTGTCTTCCGGCCGCCAGAAGAAGTGTTTAGTGCCGCTGCGATGGCGAGCTTCGAGGGCAAGCCCGTGACGGACCGACATCCTCCAGACGGCGTATCACCGGAGGACGCGGCGGTCTATGTCAAGGGAACCGCGCGCAACGTTCGGCGCGGCACAGGCGAGGACAGCGATCTCCTGTTCGCCGATCTCATCATCTACGACAAGCGCCTCATCGACGAGATCATGGGCGGCAAGCGAGAAGTCTCTGCAGGCTATGAGTGCGACTACGTCCCGCAAGAGGACGGCACGTACTTGCAGGTCAACATCGTCGGCAACCATGTCGCCGTCGTCGAGCGCGGGCGCGCAGGCGATCGTGTACGCATCCACGACGAGGACAACGCAGAGGAAGTCGCCAAGCGCTACGGCATCGCGGTGAAAAAGGACGGTCATCGTTCACCGCCGGAGGGCTACCCGAAAAACCGCGATGACTACGCCGATCCAGTCAACTACAAGTACCCCATCGATTCGTCTCACCTCCGCTCAGCTCTCGAGTTTTACAACCGTACAGGCGAACGTGAAGCTGGCGACTACACGCCGGAAGAATGGCGTGTCATTGGCCGACGCATCGTCGCTCGACTCGGGGATGGGTATGAACTCAAAGATGGAAAGATTCAGCAGAAAACCACAAGAACGAAAGGTGCTGATCACATGAAGGTTAAACTGCCGCACCGCAAGCAGTCGCGGGTGACAGACGTCCTGGCGGCCATTGGCCTCAAGCACTTCGCGGCCGATGCAGAGCCGGACGAGATTGTGGACGCTGTGGACGCCATGGCGGAAGAGCGTGCCGCGGCGCAAGAGCCGGACACCAACACGGCGGACGCCGACCCGACCCCAGGCACGGATGCAGAACGCATGGATGCGTTCGAGAAGAAACTCGACGCTCTGACGGAGCTCGTGCAGAAGCTCGCAGAAAGCAAAGCGGCGACGAGTGACGAGGAAACGCCGGAAGAGGCCATTGATGCCGCGATTGCTCAGATGGAAGATCCGGAGAACACGCCTCCGCGCACGGATGACGACGACCCCGAGGAAGATGATGCGCACCTCATCGATCCTGGCATGGTCGAGGACGAGGCTGGCCCCATCGCTCCGCCAGAGGATCGTCCGCGCTCCGGATTTACGGCGGCAGACACGGCAGCCAAGATTGCAGCGCTCCGTGCGATTAAGCCCGTGATCGCAGCTATCTCGGATCCCGTGGCCAAGAAGAAAGCTGCCGACGCAGCGATTGCGGCGATCAAAGGGCGTCCGACGACCAATACTTATGGGCAAATCCAACGAGCTACGCGTCGGCATGTGGCGGATAGGCAGCGCGCCTCAGGCGGCACGCAACCACCGCAGGACTTGTCGCAACTCGGCATGGAGTGGGCACGCAAATACAATCCGCACTACAAAAACGTGCAGTAAGGAGGACATGACATGGGCGGTTTTGCAATTGGCAAGACGCTAAACTTCGGCTACCCGGGTAACGTCTCGCGGTCGGCTGACGCAATTATCGTGAATCGGCCGGTGCAGTCGACAGATACCAATCCGATTCCGTTTGGTTCGCCGGTTGTATTGAACGCGAACAACACCTATAGCTTGTTTGGCGCGAGCAACACGGCGGCGCAGTTCGCGGGTATTGCAATCCGTGAAGTCAAGCAGGCTACCTCCTATCTCTCTCAGCCCTATGGGCAGACGCAATATAACCCAGGCGATCCGTGTGATGTCATTGAGCGCGGTTCGGTCACGGTCACATGCAATGTCGGCACGCCGACAGCTGGTGGCCCGGTCTACATTCGCGTTGCTCAGAATGCGTCCATTCCGCAGGGTGTGATTGGTGGCTTCGAGGCAGCGGCCGATGGCACCAACACGGTGGAACTCACAAACGTCGTGTGGAAGACCGGCCTCATGGATGCAAACAACACGGCGGAAATCACGATTCTCACGCGGAACAAACCGTAACTCTAGGTGAGGGGGCTTAACACGATGACAATCAATCCTGGACAGCGAGTCTACACTGTGCCGGGCATGCAGGGCCGCGTCATGACGAATGACGCTGCCATCGCAAGTGGCATGGCTTTCCTGAATGCCGAGCTCGAAAAGCGCGACCCTCGCCTGCTCGAGCCGTTGCAGAGCGTGACCTGGCCTCGCGACATTGTGGCACGCACTGGCGGCGGCTGGGTGGAGTTCACATCGCAGTACTTCACCGACTACGCCACGACGGGCGGCGTGAATAACAGCGGCATCATCGGCGGCGAAACGAACGACATTCCCATCATGCAGGCGAACATCAACAAGGAAGTTTGGAAGGTGTTCACCTTCTCGAATATCCTGAAGGTTCCATTCGTCGACCAGCAAAAGTTGCAGGGCATCGGGCGTTCACTTGACGACATCCTCGACAAAGGCATTCGCCTGAACTACAACAAGTCGATCGACAACATCGTGTATGTGGGCGTGCCCTCGGTCGGCGTGACGGGGCTCACCAACGATCCGAATGTCACGACGAGCGCGGCGCCGAATGGTGCAAGCGGATCGTCCCAGTGGGTGAACAAGACACCGGACGAGATTCTGGCCGATGTCAACAGCATCATCGAGGCGACATGGCAAGCGTCGGAATACGACTTGACCGGCATGGCGAACCACATCCTCGTACCGCCCGTGCAGTATAGCTACTTGGTCGGTCGGACGGTGTCGAGCGCCGGTAACATCTCCATTCTCCAGTTCCTTCTCGAGAACAACCTTGGCCGTAACCAGGGGATTGAACTGGCCATCATGCCATCTCGTTGGTGCACGGGTGCGGGCACGGGCGGCAAAGACCGCATGATCGCGTATGTCAACAGCGAGGATCGCGTGAACTTTGATCTGACTGTGCCGCTTTCGCGTGTCATGACGCAGCCGCAGGTCACGGAGATGGCCTATCTGACGGCATACGCGGCGCAAATCGGCCAGGTTAAGATCCTCTATTATCAGAGCATCCAGTACATGGACGGAATCTAAGCGAGGTGCGACATATGCGAATCTTTGCGAAGAAGGCATACAAGTTCCATCACCCGACCGGTGCGGAAGCGCCGGTCTCCGTCCGCGTGCTCGACTTCACGGATGTGCCTGACTGGGTACAGCATTCGACGATGTTCCAGTGGGCGCTCGAGGACGAGACGGTGACGGTCGTGAACTCGAAAGCGGATGAGATTGCTGCTGAAAAGGCGGCGACGCGGCGCTCGAAAGCCGGTGAGTAACGGTGAGTATGAATCCGCCGCTGTCAGACCCGATGGACTTCTACTCGTTTGGAGACGGATCGAACATTCGTCAGGGCACCAATCCGCCCTATGCGGTGAGTGACTTTCTCGCCGTGTATCCGCAGTTTGGCACAGACGCCAACGGTAACGCTATCGTACCGCAATCCGTTCTACAGACGTTCGTCACGTTGGCGTCGTCCGTGCTGCAACAGGTGCGCTGGCGTTCGTACTGGCAGATTGCGATGGGGCTGTTCGTCGCCCACTTCGCCACACTGTATCTGCAGAGCATGGCCGATCCGAATAGCGGTGCAGCCGCGGTGTTCGAGGCCGGACGTGCGCAGGGCGTAATTACGGGCGAGTCGGTTGGTGATGTTTCGTACTCAGCGGACACATCGGCCGCGAACGTGGACGGTTGGGCAGCGTGGAATCTCACATCCTACGGCCAACAATTGGCCACCATTGGGCGTCTCGTCGGGCGCGGTGGCATGTATGTGTGGTGATGGGTCGTGATCAAGGCCATGGCCAAGGTGACGGTGAAGAAAGATCTCACTGCAGAGATCAAGAAGTCCTTACAGGCGCTTGCGCATTCTGACGTATATGTCGGCATCCCGGAGGGCGACATCGGCAACCATCCGAACATCACGAATGCCCAACTAATGTACATCCACACGCACGGTGTGCGTACAAAAGAGATGCGCGAAGAGATGAACGACTACATGGGCATCACCGCCGATGGTATGCCGATCATGCGCGACTTCAATCGCTTCTTGGACAATCTCGATTCGATGCCATACAGCGAAGCCTATGACCTGTTCATCCATGAGCATGGTTCTGCACTGTGGAAGATCCCTCCCCGACCTGTACTTGAGCCAGCCATCAACAACAGCAAGGATGTCATCGCAGATCAACTAAAGCGAGCCGCGCTCGCCGCGCTCAATGGTGGTGACCCAGTACCAGACTTACGCAAAGCTGGCGACATTGGCGCGCAGGCTGCGCAGGACTGGTTCGTCAACCCACTCAATGAGTGGCCAGCTAACGCCCCGTCGACGGTGAAGCAAAAAGGCAGTGACCGACCGCTCATTGATACGGAAAACCTCCAGAAGTCGATCACATACGTGGTGGTGACGAACCAGTGAATCTATCAGGTGTGGTCTCTAATTCGCGAATGTCACAAACCATCACGATCTATCGCAAGGGCGGCAGTTGGGTCGGTGGTCGGTGGCAACCCACGGAGGTATCCATCACAGCACGCGGCGTGGTGGATATTCCGGATCCGACCGAGCTGGAGCAGGTACCGGAAGGCGATCGACAGAAAGGCGCCATTCGGCTCTATACTGCGACGCCGATCATGCTGACCAACACATCTGGAACATCCGACGAGATCCTGTGGCGCGGGAATCGCTATCGAGTGATGCAGGTCGTTCCGTATGCCGACTATGCCTATTACAAAGCGATCGCCGTGAAGATGGATCCGGCCACGGAGGTGTCGTCCTGATGGCGGATACCGTGCTCACTGAGGCGCAGATCGAGGATTTGTTTCAGTCCTGGACAAGCCAAGTGCTCGGTGTGTCGGATCCAAGCGCGGTGCGGATCGGCTGGCCGACGGACGGATCGCCGGCCTGGGAGATCGGCAGTGATGTTTGCTTCATCCTCGTCTCCTATGCTGACAGCCCTTACACGCGGCAAATCCAGACAGACTATGCGCCTTTGGACGATGCGAATGCCCAAGTCAACCAGACGTACACGGTCGGCTTGCGCGTGTCGTGGACGTTCTATGGCCCGAATGCCTTCTCCCATGCCGACCTTGTCCGCTCCGCTCTTTATCTGGACTCCACCACGCAGACACTGGCATCAAGCAACGTCGCGCTTGTGACAGACGTCCCCATGCCCATTCGGGCACCAGAGTTGTTCAACGGCCAGTGGTGGGATCGCGTGACGTTCTGGGCGCAGTTCAATGAGCTTGTGATCCGCCAATCCAGCGTGCCTTATATCGCTTCGGTGACTGTTTCTGTGGAGGATGACCAGGATTCCACTGAAGTGCAAATTGTCGAAGGGTAGGTGGTGAGATATGACCACGCAATCGCTTAACAGCATCGTGAATGTGACGGTCAGCGTGTCGCCTTCCTTGCCGGCACCATCGTCACTGAATGTGGGGTTGATCGTCGGGACGTCGACCATCATCCCCACGACAACCCGCGTGCAGACATACAGTTCGACCGCGGACATGCTCAGCGGTGGATGGACGGGCACAGAGCCTGAATACAAAGCGGCCGAAGCCTATTTCTCGCAAAATCCAACGCCGAGCGCAGTCGTCATCGGCCGTCAAGATGCCACGGTGCCAGAGACTGCGCTTGAGGCTGTGCAGGCGTGCCGCACTGCGAGCAACGTGTGGTATGGCGTCTATGTTTGCGGCGCTGCCGATAGCGACATCGAGGCCATCGCGCAGTATGTCCAAAGCGCACAGCCGCAGACGATGTTCTTCTACGACACCCAAAGCGCCAATGTCGCATCGGGCACGACCCCGAACGTCATGTCTACGCTCCAGAGCGATAAGGACAATCGCACGTTTGGCCTCTATTCAGCGACTGAGCAGTATTCTGGCGCCGCGGCTATGGGTTTAGCCATGGGCTCAAACACAGGGCTTGCCAACTCCGCCTTCACCATGGCTTACAAGTCCCTCGTTGGCATCACGCCGGACAATCTCACCACACAGCAAGTCGCCAATATCACAGGCTCGAACGGTAACGTCTACACCACCTACGGAAACGGCTATGAACTGCTGGTACAGGGGCGCATGGCAGACGGTACGCCGCTTGACCAAGTCTTGTATCTCGACGCGTTGACCGTGGACATCCAGACCACGGTAATGGATGCGCTGGTGTCTCTACCAAAAATCCCGCTCACCGATGCCGGCGTGACGATGCTCATGAACGACATCGCACAGGTGTGTGATCAAGCTGTAACCACCGGCTTTTTGGCGCCAGGCATCTGGAATGGCCCAGCGATCCTCGGCCTCACACCGGGCACGAATCTGTCGAAGGGCTACATGATTCTCGCCGAGAAAGTGTCCACACTCACGCAAGAGCAGATCCAGCAACGACAGGCACCCCCGATCTACGCATGCGTCAAGTTGGCCGGTGCCATCGAGCATGTGGTTATCGGCGTGCAAGTGAGCTTGTAAGGAGGTGTGATGGATGCCAGCTACGACGACATTTAGCTTCGCCGACGTCATCTTTATCATCTCTCACCCATCCCTCGGGCGCTATTCGGCGCAAGGCACCGGCATTGGCAGCATCACGGTGACGATGTCGACCGACCGTACAGCGCACGACGTGGCCGCAGACGGCTCGATCATGATCAGCAAGATTGAGGGCAACAACGGCACGATCGCGCTGCAAATCCAGCAGACATCCGGATTTAACGCGTGGCTTGTCAATGCCTATGACTATCTCGTTTCTGCGGATCCGTCCGAATGGGCGCAGATGGCTGTCACGATTCGTTCGGTATCATCTGGAAACCTAATCAACGCGACCGGCGTCTCGTTCCAAAACCGTGCGGAGCTGCCGCTGCAATCGCAAGGCCAACAGCGCACATGGAACCTGATGGCGGCGAGCATCACAGAGACTGTGGTGCCCACATACTGAGAGGTGGATAACGCATGAGCGAACGCTTCAAGACAGTCACCATCAAGGGGCGGGAGTACCAGATCAGCAAATGGCCAGCACGCGAGGGCGTGTACATCGTCACCAAACTCTCCGGTCTCCTTGCGCCGATGTTTGCCCCATTACTACAGGGTGTGGACGCAAAGAAACTACTTAATGCTAAGAATCCATCCGATCTCGATCTGCACGGCATCGACATCGCTTCCATGTTCAAGCCGCTTGCCTCCATCCCGGAGGCTGACTTTATGTATCTGCAGGACAAGTGCCTTGCGGTGGTAAAAGTCAAACTTCCCGCGGGATATATCAACGTCGTCAACGACAACGGATCGGTTGCCATCGAGGACTTGGAGGAAGACGGCATGCTGGTGCTTACCCTCATGGTACACGCCATCATGCACAACCTGGCGGGTTTTTTCTCCGGAAGCCCCTTGATGGGGTTGTTTGGCGATACCCAGGCTACGAGATCTGCAACCTGACGAATGTCGATCCGTTCCTGTATGCGCCGGTGGTGGCTGGATTCTGGAGTCATCGGGATCTGATTGACGATGTTTTCACGCTGGATGATCTGCTCGATGCCCATGAAATCTTGCAGGTACGCGCCGAGAATGAGTGGCGCCAGGCGGAGTATCTACGTGAAAGGAGTGAGATGCCATGATCGAGACCATCAAGGATTACCTGGTATCCCTCGGATTCGCGGTAGATCAATCGTCCTATGAGAAGGCCAGTAAAGCTATCGAGAACGCCGGCGAGATGCTGACGGGATTCGGTAGTCAAGCCATCCGTATGTTCGGACAAGCCTCAGCGGCCGTCGCAGCGTTTGGCGTCGCGGCTGCAACCGGCATGGCCAAGTTTCTCGGCGGCCTTGGCAACCAGGAAATCCAGATGGAGATCCTGTCGCGTCAGCTGTGGACGACGCAACAGCAGGCTATGGCGTTCAATGCGACCCTGAAAGCCATGGGCGCGAGCCTGCAGGAGTTATATCTATCGCCCACCCTCATGTCGCAGTACCAGCAGCTGCACTCCGTGGCCGAAGAGATGCAGACGCCGGCGGACTACCAGCAGCAGATCCGCATGGTGCAAGACTTGCAGTTGCAGTTCAAGCAGCTGCGACTCGAGACGTACTACGCGCTACAGTGGATCGGCTACTACTTCATCAAGTACATGTCTGGCCCCATCACCAATGTCACAAACGTCCTACAGTCGATCAACAGCGTGATCGTGAAGAACATGCCGACGTGGACGAAACAAGTCGCGCAGGTGATGGTGAGTTTTGTTCAGGCTGGCGAGTACATTGTGCAGGCACTCGGGTCGGTCTGGCACTGGCTGCAACAGCTTGCGCAGTATGTGCCTGGGTGGGCGAAGGCCATAGGCGCGGCGCTCGCGGTTCTCGCCATCTCGAATCCTTTCTTCCGCATGATCACCGCGATCAGCATATTGATCCTGCTGTTTGACGACTTCGAGACGTATCTGCATGGCGGGAAGGCGATGTTCGGGTCGTTTTGGCAGAAACTCATCGACTTCTTTGACAAGTTGTCGAAAAGCGGGAATGGATTAAAGGCGCTCAAAGACACGGTGTTGGGGCTGATCACTGCGATTCTAGGTGCGCGCGTGTTGCGAGGCGTCATCCCGATCGTGAATATGGTCAAAGGCGCTTTTGCTGCGCTGTTTGCGATATTCGAAGCGGATCCCATTGTCGCAGCTCTTACGTTGATTGGCGTCGCACTCGCTGCTTTCGGGACGCGGTTGGTGCTGACCAGTAATAAAGGCAAACAGACTCAGGGTGTCTTACAAGATTTACGCTCTGCGTTCTCATGGCTGAACCAAGAAGTCGACAAAGCAGAAACATTCTTTGAAAAACTGTACGTGCGGTTTCAACAAAACGGCACCATCAAGTCGATGACGTCCGCCATCAAGGGGCTGTTTAACGCGTTTGCGGATCTTGGTGGAGCTCTCGTGAGTGTGCTCAGCGGCATTGGTGACTTGTTCGGCAAGCTCACCAACTCAAGCAACAAAAGCGGCCTGCAAAACTTCTTTCAACTCATCGCAGATATGGCGACCGGGGCGATCAAACTCATCGCTGGAACCATTGAGGAATTAGGCAGTCTCGTCCAAATCGTTGGCGACGCCCTTCAAGGCAAATGGGGCGTGGCGTGGGACGTTATCCAAAACATGTGGACGGGTCAGAACCTGGCCAACGCCGGAATCATATCACAGTCCAGCGTAGCAGGTGCCAAAAAACCGCTCTATGGTCCGCCGTCATATCCAT
Organism: Alicyclobacillus hesperidum subsp. aegles; assembly: GCF_027923525.1. NCBI lineage: Bacteria > Bacillati > Bacillota > Bacilli > Caryophanales > Alicyclobacillaceae > Alicyclobacillus > Alicyclobacillus hesperidum. The sequence goes on from NZ_BSBJ01000051.1 coordinate 9,604, forward strand.
ACATGTTCCAAAACACGCCCACGGTGACCACGAAGCACATCACCGTCAATGCGAACCAAACGAATCACATCCACGGTACGAGCGCACAGGCAACGGCCCATGCGGTGACGCGAAGTTACAACCGAAACCTTCATAACCTTCGAGGGGTGATCAGTTGATGGCATCCCCGATCCTCGATCTCACCAAGCCGCCGATCAAGAGCTACGTGTACGCTAAAACCAACATCGGCGGCTGGTTCTTCGATGCTTTCTTGCAGGCGACGCACACCAGTACGCTGACGATCACGCAGCATCCGGTACAGTCTGGGTCATCCATCTCCGACTACGCCTATATGCAGCCGCGTACGCTATCGCTCAATATCGGTATGACGGACGTGGCGAAGAGTTTCATCCCTGGTCAGTTTTCCGGCGGGTCGTCGCGCTCTGTACAGGCATATCAGGTGCTCCTGCAGTTGCAGCAGATGCGCATCCCTGTGCAGGTCTACACGCGCCTTGGCTTGTACCAAAACATGTTGGTCGAGACGCTGACGGTGCAGGACGACAATACCACGACGCACGGTTTGCGCTGCACCGTTGACCTTTCGGAACTCCTGGTAGCCACCGTGGAAGTGGTGAAGATCAGCGCGAATCCGGCTGTCACGGACTCTGCCAAGAAAGGCACGCAGCAGCCGAAGCAAGTACCGTCGTCGATTCTACAGACTCTAGCCAATCTGTTTAACGGCAAAGCAAGCTAAAATGACAACATCCATATATTCTACCGTGTGCTATATTGTGCGCATGGGGGGATGACGGTTGTTATGGTTGAATATCTTAGGGTGGGTATTGGTTCCCTATGTGATGATCTTTATTAAGTGGCGACGAATGCATAAAGCACTTCGTTTTGTTGCTACTGTATGGGCTCTGATTATATTCGCAAACACTGTATACTTAATTCGCGGTAAGCCGTCTGATTCAACAGCACTGAACTCAACGGCCGTTTCGACAAGTGCTCAACCTTCACAAAATCAAAATGAAGGTGAAAACACATCCTCTGTTACCGCGACAACAAATGTGTCGCAGTCAGCGCAGTCTAACACGTCTGCCGATTCTTCTACTTCTAATACATCAAAAGTGCGCTATGTTCCGGTTGAAACATACGGAAGAGTAGGAGATTTGGAAGTCCGAGTAAACTCGCTGCAACAGGTTAAAAGCGTTGGTTATGACGGGATAGGTGATACTGCAGATGGTGCGTTTTGGGTCATCAACGTGACCATCAAAAACGATGGTTCAAGTCCATTAGCGATCGTAGATGACATTTTTCACTTACAAGATATAAACGGAGATACTTACCAGCCTGATTCAACTGCAGAGATATATGCCAATACCGATGCTGGAACAATGCCAACCAATCTTAATCCAGGCGTGTCAATGACCACCAATATAGTTTTTGATATGCCTGATTTTATGACGTACCGTCACATAGGTCAGCACTATTCGCTCGTGGCTTCTATGGGTTTGTTTGGGACAAATGAGACTACATACGATCTTCCATAAAGGAAAGTAGATACCTGAGCCGCCTTCGGGCGGCCTTTTTTGTTGGGGGTGATCGTGCGTGTCCAGTGTTGTTGTGCCGATCACGTCCGGCGCCAACCAATCTGTGACCTGCACGCTGCCGGTCAATGGAACCAACGTCACGTTGACGTTCCAGTTCACGTGGAATGGTCAGGGCGGCTACTGGTATATGTCGGTCACCGATAACAACGGGAACTTGCTGCTGGACGCCGTGCCGGTCATCACGGGTCAGTACCCGGCGGCGAACATCCTGCACCAGTATCAGTACCTGAACATTGGGAGCGCTTATCTTGTTCCCGCGTCCAATGGCTTGCCGGATAATCCAACATTCGATGACTTGGGCAGCGATTTTCTGCTCGTCTGGACGGATAACGAGGATTACAGTGTGTGAGGTGATGCCACATGGCGATTCAGATCGACTCCTACGTCGAGCAGCTGGCGCAGATGGCATCGCAGATTTGTGGCCTGGATCCGAACGTCATCTTGGCGCAGTGGATGTGTGAGGAAGGAATCTCGAGCGCGAACTGGCCCAGCAACAACCCGGCTGGCATCACGCCTGGTAATTCAGCCGTCGATCAATACTCCACCGGGGTCAACGCATCTGGTTTTCTCATTTTCCCGACGCCTGCCGCTGGTGCCGAAGCGTACGCGATGCTCTATAAGACCGACCCTAACTATGCGAACGTACGCGCCGCCATCCAAACCGGTAGCCCTGCGGCTGAGATCCAAGCCATCGTGAACAGTCCGTGGGATGCTGGTCACTACCAAGAATACGGCTACAACCACCTCCTGAACGCCTACAACGAAATTACTGGGCAGAACGTGCAGTTGGTCAACAACACGGTCACGAGCGGATACACCTATCCGGCGGATTCAACCGATACCGGCATCGCCAATCAGGTGAGTTTCCCGGCGACGAACTACAGCGTTGTGGCCAACAGCCAGCGTACCGGCAATGTGCTCTACGGGCGTCGCTACCGCATCATTGTGAGCAACTCAGCAGGCATCGCGCTGGACGTGTCAGACCTTCATTGCACATTCGACATCCAGTACGTGGTGAACCAACAGCCACCGTTCAGCACGATCGTCATCTACAACCTCAAGCCTGCGACGGAGAACTT
>NZ_BSBJ01000052.1:0-603 GCF_027923525.1 Alicyclobacillus hesperidum subsp. aegles
TTGCCGACGATGTTGACCTGCAAGTACGTGCCGTCCTCTTGCGGGACGTAGTCGCACTCATAGCCTGCAGAGACTTCTCGCTTGCCGCCCATGATCTCGTCGATGAGGCGCTTGTCGTAGATGATGAGATCGGCGAACAGGAGATCGCTGTCCTCGCCTGTGCCGCGCCGAACGTTGCGCGCGGTTCCCTTGACATAGACCGCCGCGTCCTCCGGTGATACGCCGTCTGGAGGATGTCGGTCCGTCACGGGCTTGCCCTCGAAGCTCGCCATCGCAGCGGCACTAAACACTTCTTCTGGCGGCCGGAAGACACGCACGATGTTGTTTCCGGGCAGGCCGATCTCGCTTTCAAGATACTCGTACCAGCCGGCACGACTGATCGAGACATTCTGCGCGATTAGAAAGCCCTCCGGCGTAAAGGACAGGTTTGGTGAGAAGCGACTGGCATAATACGCTTTGGTCGTGATTCTCACCCCCTTTCAGCATGAAAAAAAGAGCCTCAGTAGGCTCCCGTAAATCGTTTGAACTCCGCTTGTGTCATCCGGACGATTTGCCCGTTTCGATACACCTTCGCCGGCCATTCGACGCCGTAGTCAAGTCGTA
>NZ_BSBJ01000053.1:0-269 GCF_027923525.1 Alicyclobacillus hesperidum subsp. aegles
AATGTACGAACTGCCTTACGCAACGGTTTATTGGTCTTATCCTCTGCCAAACGTTGTTCTAGCCGGGATACGGTCTCTTCGAGCTGCGCGGCCGTGATCACTTTCCCTTCGCCTAGTTCCTCCAGATCCCGTTCTCCGTACTCCTTTTGTTCCTGTTGGTTGACTTCATCAATCTCGTCCAACAGTTGACGAATCTGGGTCTGCAACTTTTCCTGATACCGGTCTGTGGACTTTTTCCATACAAAGGTATACCGATTGGCGTTGGCCTC
>NZ_BSBJ01000054.1:0-321 GCF_027923525.1 Alicyclobacillus hesperidum subsp. aegles
GACTTTGGTGAGCATCTTCGGATGAAAGCTGCTACGGCCTCCACCGGGATAGTACTTCAAAAACACATCGTCACTGATGCGGTTAACAGCCTCATTGACGACGCGTACGACGTGACCTGGCGGAATCAGTTCCTCTAAATCCATTGGAAGAAACAGTTGATCCATGTTATAGTCAATGAAGACAACGTTGTTCAAAAGAATCGCCCTTTCTCGGTTGATGTTTGTTCGCACTTACATTTTACCGGAAGGGCGATTCTTTTTGTGGACATGTAGGGCAACATTCAAACAGATTTTCATAAATAAGGGGCTCCCCCTAAGTGC
>NZ_BSBJ01000055.1:0-269 GCF_027923525.1 Alicyclobacillus hesperidum subsp. aegles
GCCACCATTGAAAGAGTGCGTAATAGCTCACTGGTCGAGTGGCGCTGCGCGGAAAATGTAACGGGGCTAAACCGGACACCGAAGCTATGGATGGAGACATGGTAGGGGAGCGTTCCACTGGCGGAGAAGCAGAGCCGGAAGGCGATGTGGAGCGAGTGGAAGTGAGAATGCCGGTATGAGTAGCGAAAAGAGGGGTGAGAATCCCCTCCGCCGAAAGCCCAAGGGTTCCTGGGGAAGGCTCGTCCGCCCAGGGTAAGTCGGGACCTAAG
>NZ_BSBJ01000056.1:0-381 GCF_027923525.1 Alicyclobacillus hesperidum subsp. aegles
CGTCATGTCACCTGTTCCAATCCTCGGTTACCAGGTTGCAAGGTCATTTCATATGCAGTTGCCAAGGTCCTTGAGTTCGCAAATCACTCTTGCGAGTCATTCGCTCCCTCAAAACTAAACACACACGCTACGCCTCTTCGCATTTCTCCGTAGAAAGGAGGTGATCCAGCCGCACCTTCCGATACGGCTACCTTGTTACGACTTCACCCCAATCATCCGCCCCACCTTCGGCGGCTGGCTCCCCTTAGGGTTACCTCACCGACTTCGGGTGTTGCCGACTCTCGTGGTGTGACGGGCGGTGTGTACAAGGCCCGGGAACGGATTCACCGCGGCATGCTGATCCGCGATTACTAGCAATTCCGGCTTCATGCAGGCGAGTTG
>NZ_BSBJ01000057.1:0-269 GCF_027923525.1 Alicyclobacillus hesperidum subsp. aegles
TCGTTGATGATGGCATGCGTGTCAGGGTCGTCCGGGAAGATGCGGCGAAAAAAACCGTGCGTGACAGCTTTGTCGTTTCCGACCGGCCCACCAGGGCCGCCGATGTTGCCGACCGCGTTCTTGTTGCCTTTTGGGGCCCCCGGCTTACGTTTTGTTGCGCCACGATTCATGTTTTGTTGCGCAACAATTCCGCTGTTTTCCCAGTCGTCAGCAACTTTCCAGTTACGAACCTGGCTGTCAGAAACGCCAAGCTGTTGCGCGATATTCTT
>NZ_BSBJ01000058.1:0-422 GCF_027923525.1 Alicyclobacillus hesperidum subsp. aegles
TGGCGTGGAAGCGTAGTGATACGTGGAGCGGACAGATACGAATCGGTCGAGGGCTTCACCCGCAAGCAAGGTCATTTCATAGCAGAAGCAAAGGTACATAGCAGAAGACAACCTGAAGCGAAGTTTGTTCTGAGTAAGCACACCGGCAGGCAAAAGCCAAAGCCGCGTGAGTGCGGGGCAAACGAACACAGCACAAAGGTTGCACGAAGGACAACCTGAAGCGAAGTTTGGTCCGAGCGAACACATCTGCAGGCCGAAGGCCGAAGCCGTGTGAGCGAGGAGCAAACGAAGCATGAAAGTCTGGTGACCATAGCGGAGGGGAAACACCCGTACCCATCCCGAACACGGACGTGAAGACCTCCAGCGCCGAGAATACTTGTCTCGAGAGGGACTGGGAAGGTAGGTCGTTGCCAGGCAAGAGA
>NZ_BSBJ01000059.1:0-439 GCF_027923525.1 Alicyclobacillus hesperidum subsp. aegles
GGGTTACCTCACCGACTTCGGGTGTTGCCGACTCTCGTGGTGTGACGGGCGGTGTGTACAAGGCCCGGGAACGGATTCACCGCGGCATGCTGATCCGCGATTACTAGCAATTCCGGCTTCATGCAGGCGAGTTGCAGCCTGCAATCCGAACTACGAACGGCTTTCTGGGTTTGGCTCCACCTCGCGGCTTCGCTTCCCGTTGTACCGCCCATTGTAGCACGTGTGTAGCCCAGGACATAAAGGGCATGATGATTTGACGTCATCCCCGCCTTCCTCCGACTTACGCCGGCAGTCACCTGTGAGTCCCCACCTCTACGTGCTGGTAACACAGGTCAAGGGTTGCGCTCGTTGCGGGACTTAACCCAACATCTCACGACACGAGCTGACGACAACCATGCACCACCTGTCTCCTCTGCCCCGAAGGGAAGGTACATCTCTG
>NZ_BSBJ01000060.1:0-90356 GCF_027923525.1 Alicyclobacillus hesperidum subsp. aegles
TTGATGTTTGTTCGCACTTACATTTTACCGGAAGGGCGATTCTTTTTGTGGACATGTAGGGCAACATTCAAACAGATTTTCATAAATAAGGGGCTCCCCCTAAGTGCGCTTGGCACTTTTGGGACAGCCCCTTTTTTCTTTTTGGTATCCGGATTATCGTGTTGAAATGCTACGATATACATATTTACAGATGTGGGCATGATTTTTCATGCGTATGTGCGTTATTGAATATTTATCCGAATTACTCCTTGTACTAGTAATTCAGCTAACGGGCAGTGATGCGCAATAAGGCTTCTACTCGTAAACGAAGGAGAATAATGAGTTTAGCTCGGGGCAATAGAACAGCGGAGTACCAAAAATCCATTAGTTCGTCAGCTACAAACGTGCAGGACATTGTATTAGCGCTGTCCAACCCTATTGTTAACTTGTTTATGTGGAGGACCCAATGACACAGAATGCGGCATACAATCCGGAAATATTGGCACAGATTTTGGAGAACGACTGCCAACTCCCTGCTGGGACGGACCCTTTAGCATTCTGCTTGGCACTATTAGAGAATTTTGGTTCAACAGATGCGCGTTTACGAGACGGACTTTCTTACTCCCTTTTGGCGCGTTTGCTTACAGAATACAATGTATTAAGCGTTCAGGATCGTGAAGCGTTATTGAAGGTCGCATTGGACGACCGACACTTGTTTTATCGAATCGGTGAGTCTGGAACAGACTCCGTTCTTATGCGAGGTTTTTCAATTCTTGTTGTACCGTTAATCCTCGACCCCGACATAGAGCGTCCTCAACTGGATGCAGATCTGGTACACGATACAATCCGCAGTGTGTTGTCCTATGCGAGAGAGGAGCGCGACCGTCGCGGCTACATTAGCGGGAAGGGTTGGGCTCATACCATTGCGCATACCGCAGATGCGTTGGACAGTTGCGCTCAACATCCACTGTCCACTGATAGCGAACGGTTGGAAGTGCTTCATAGGGTGGTGGATTTAGCAACGTTGCCGAATCCAATCTATTTCCAAGAAGACGACAGGCTGGCGTTTACAGCAAGTCGAATCCTCGAAAAAGAACTGGTCGCCATCGACGCATTGGAGGATTGGCTTAACAGGTTCACTAAGCCAGAAGGTCCTGAACCGGAGAGCGTCATTCGGCTCACGAACTTGGGACACTTTCTTCGTAGCCTATATTTTATGTTGAAGTGGAAACAAGTCGATGGAAGATTAATCGAAGAATTCGACAAGCGACTGCGCGCACTAAGTTGGTACGTTCAAGCGGGTGCACTTTAAAGTCGTTGGTGATGATTCAGCATGTGACATCGTATGATTATTCACTTCAGGCAACCATGACTTGTGGCGCATAAGGGCGGAACAAGCTTGAGAGAGGGGAGGAGTCGACTGGTGAAGGAAGATTGGCATTCTGCTAGTGAACTTTCAGGAAGGTATTCCTGGACCATACAAATATACCTCTTGTGCGATATTTCCTTGTCGGTAGGATGGCTGCTGTTTATGGTGATAAGTCACGACTGGCGAGACTGGTATTTGTTTTTAGCACCACTGATCATAACCATACCGATGTTGTTTTTATATTCAAAGCCGGTAGCAGTATCAGTACATTCCCAGAGACTTTACATACGGCACAATAAAATAGATGTGACCCAGCGAGTCAAAACGGTGGAACGTCAAACTGAGCGTTCCGCAATCATTCGATTTAACTTCCTTTACCAGCTACACGTGACGGGTTCTCCCGAACAAATTGGACACCTTTTGGAGCAATTAGCGAGCTATTTAAAGGCGACATGATATGGCCACTGTTCGGGACTATTGGGAGCGTTAGCGACAGAAGAATTCTCCTTGATAACCTGTTTGAGTTGTATAATTATACGGCGGTCTCAGTGCAGGTCCGAATATCTAACGTGGAATTTCAGCACGCTGTTCCGAAGCCCCCTTTTTTTTACATAGCCCCTGCGTCATCGCGATCGCGAAAAAGGTTGATTCGACTTGCGTCGCCAAGCAGGGAAACGTATCGACAGCGCGAATAAAGCAAGGTATGGGTTGAAACCGATTACCTTGGGGTGCGGTGATGCCTATACGCTGTAATGGCGTGCATCAGTACACTTAGTCATTGGAGTGGATCGCATGAACAGACAAACAGGGGGTCGCATCGTGTCGTTATGGAGCAACGTGGGGGCACAGTTGACACGCTTCATTCCACGCTTGCGCATTCGGCAAAAATTCATGGTCAATACGGCATTGCTGACGGTGTTGATTGTCGCAATTGGCGTAGCAAACTGGGTAATTGTACAGAAAATTCATAAGGCAATTCAAAAGGTTGAAAGCGCCGAGCAGGTGCTCAACATGATTCGTCAATTCGACTATGACATTCGCAGTGTTGACAACGATGGGGCGATTTACTTGTTAGCGCCGAATGGCCCCGAGGCGCAGTTCGCAATGCAAACGTATGATACCGATGCACAGCAAGTTCAACAAGATTTGCGCGCACTGCAAAAAATGCACGTGAGTTCTCAAGACGAAGCGATTTTAAACTTGTTCGAATCGCAATGGCAGCCTATTTTGTCCCAGAATAAAATGGCGTTTCAGGTAGCGGGCACGGACCTCGCGTCGGCCCAAACACAATACACAACAAACACTATTCAACCGCTGATTCAGAGCATGATGCAGTTCACCAATGACGAACAGGCCGTCAAAAACGCTGCCAACAGCCAGGTCGATGCCTTGCTTAAGCAGACAGTGCTCTGGAATGTGTTGATTGCAGTCATCGCCATTCTGATTGGCTTTGGCGGTAGCTGGACGCTATCCGTCGTTATCACCAAGCCGATTCTGCGCATGCGCAAATTGGCGTTTGAACTTTCAAAAGGAAACTTGAAGGTCGAAGAACTGAAGTTGGCGTCGCGCGATGAATTGGCGGACTTGGCCAATGTGCTCAATACGCTTGCGGCGAACTTGCGCACGCTGATTCTAGGAATTGCGGAAGCTTCGGAACACGTCGCGGCCTCGTCCGAGGAATTGTCGGCTAGTTCGGACGAGATGATGCACGCGACGGAAGAAATCGCACAATCCATTGAGCAAGTTGCCGCTGGCGCGGTGAAACAGATGGACGAGATCAATCAGACTTCGGGTTCGGTGCAGACGGTGATTCACGAGATCGACAAGGTGTCGGAACTGGCCGGCGAATTGCACACCACTGCCGAGGCCACGCAGGAGCAAGCGGGCACAGGTGCTGGCATGATGGAGTCGATGGCACATCAGATGGATACCATCCGCTTGCGGGCGGATCGCGCCGCGGAACTCATTGCGCGGCTGGCAGAGAAGTCGGCAGACATCCGCCATATTGTTGAGACCATTGCAAATATTGCTGATCAGACCAACCTACTCGCGCTAAATGCCGCGATCGAAGCGGCCAGGGCGGGTGAGCACGGCCGCGGCTTCGGTGTCGTCGCCGAAGAGGTGCGCAACCTTGCTCAGGGCAGTGCGGCTGCGGCCCGCGAGATTGACCACATCATCAACAGCCTGATGGAGGCAACAGAGGAAACGGTGCGCTCCATTAACGACGTCACCTCGGAGGTACAGGAGGGCACGGTACTGGCGGGTCACACTAAGGAGACCTTTGCGCGCATCCGGCAATCGATGGACGCGGTCGGAGAGCGCGTGGATGTCGTGACGGAGGCGACGCGCACCATTGCGGATCGAGCTGTCGATATGGCGAAGTATATGGAGGTTGTCGTGCATCTCGCGCAAACTGCAGCCGCAAATTCGCAAAGCGTTGTCGCGGCCTCGCAGACTCAATCGGGATCCATGGAGGAAATTGCGGCCACTGCGGGATCGTTGAGCGAACGCGCGCAAGAACTGCAGGGACTCATCGGGCGCTTCCAAATGTAAACGCGTATTTCGCAATTCTGTTTGTTCACACTCATTGCACGTTATCGCTTCGCAGTGTACGCTTGAACGAGAGATACGAGAGGCGCGAGAGCGGTACGCCCTCGCGCTGAGTGGGGAGATCAGGAGGAATGCCTAGTGGCAAACGATGCACCGCTACATCGGGATATACGCGTGCTGGGCGATTTGCTGGGTGAGGTCTTGGTGGAGCAGTGTGGCGCCGAGGTCTTTTCGCAGGTCGAACGCATTCGCCTTGCTGCGAAGACATTTCGCGCGGATCCATCGCCGGCTACGCGGCAGGCTTTGACCAACGCGGTCGCCGCGGTGCCAGCGGAACTGCGCAATGATACGATTCACGCGTTTTCAGTATATTTCCAATTGGTGAACTTGGCGGAGCAAAATCATCGCCTGCGCCGCCATCGGGATTATGATCGGTCGCAGCAGGTGTTACGAGGCTCGTTTCGCGATGCGATGACGACGCTCGCCAACCGCGGTATGAAAGAAGATGACGTCAACCGTCTTCTGGAGGAAGTCGGGATTGAACTCGTGCTCACGGCGCATCCAACCGAAGCGTTGCGCCGAAGCGTCCTCGACAAACACACCAAAATTGCCGCTCTCCTCGAAGAAATGGACGATCCGCGCAAGACGCCACGCGAGTTGACCGCGATTCACGAGCAAATTCGCACCGAAATCGTCGCTTTGTGGCAGACTCGCTCGGTGCGCAAGCAACGGATCACGGTTTTGGATGAAGTGCGCAACGGATTGTACTTTCTCGACCAAATCCTGTTCGACGTTCTCCCACATGTCCATCAAAAGCTGGAGGCCGCAGTGCGCGACCAATTCGGGGCGCAGTCGATCGATCTGCCGTCGGTTATCCGCTTTGGCTCCTGGATGGGGGGAGATCGCGATGGCAACCCGAATGTCACCGCGCAGATCACGGAGCAGACATTGCTTCTGCACTGCGATCTCGCCCTCAATAAGTATGCCTCGCGCCTGCGCGAACTTGGGCGGGATCTCAGTTCGTCGGTCGAACGTGTCGGCGCTGATGACGAGTTATTGCGGTCGCTCGACACGGTTTCGGACGAGCCGTATCGGGCCAAGGTCAATCAAATGATAGAGCGATTGCAAAACACGCGCCGCCGGATCCATGGAGAATTGCCACAAGGCGATTTTTACGCGACTCCAGCCAACATGATGGCAGACGTCGAATTGATGGCGCGATCGCTCGCCAATCATCGTGGAGAACGCTTGGTTGACGCATATCTGCGGCCCTTTATGTTGCAATTACAGCTGTTTGGCTTCCATATGGTCACGCTGGACATTCGCCAGCACAGCGGCATTCACGAACAGGCGGTGGCTGAGCTCTTTCAGACGGCCGGGTTGCCTGACTACATGGCGTGCGATGAGGCAAAACGCGTGCGGTTGTTGTCTGAGTGCCTAGCGTCGCCGCGGCCGATTCGAAACCCATATCACACGTATTCTGATGTGACGACGGAGGCCTTGGCCGTTTTCGACTGTGTACGTCGCGGACACGAGATTTATGGGCGCGACTGCGTGCGTGACTATCTGATTTCGATGACACAAGGTGCCAGTGACCTGCTTGAAGTATTGCTTCTGGCCAAGGAATCCGGACTTTTCGGTTGGCCAGAAGGTCCGAGTGAACCACCTCGCAGTGATATCAACGTTGTACCGCTTTTCGAGACCATCGAAGATTTGGAAGCAGCACCGGCTATCATGGAATCGCTGTTTGCCAATGACGTGTACAGGCGCCATCTGGCTGCCCATGATCACCGTCAAGAAATCATGTTGGGATATTCGGACAGCAACAAGGACGGGGGGTACTTGACGGCAAACTGGTCGCTTTATACCGCCCAGCGCAGGCTGCTTGCCATCGCCAAGGAACAAGACGTCAAAATTAAGTTTTTCCACGGTCGCGGCGGTGCTTTAGGACGGGGGGGCGGTCCGGTCGAACAGAGCATTTTGGCACAGCCCACAGAAGCGTTGCGCGGTCACGTCAAAATCACTGAGCAGGGTGAAGTGATCTCGCAGCGGTATGGTCATCCAGGGATTGCCGAGCGTTCGCTGGAGTCGGCAACAGCAGCCGTGCTCATTGGCGCTACGCGGCAAAATAGCCCGGAATGGCAAGCCGCGCACGAGCGTTGGTTTGCATTGCTCGATCGCGCTTCAGAACAGAGCTTTCGTGCGTATCGCAAGCTGGTGTTCGAGCATCCAGATTTCCTGCAGTATTTTCACCAGGCGACGCCCATCGACGAGATCGGCAAAATGAATATCGGCTCGCGTCCGGCAAAGCGCACCAACTCGGCGCAAATCCAGGATCTCCGAGCTATTCCTTGGGTGTTTTCGTGGACGCAGAGCCGCCACTTGCTGCCGGCGTGGTACGGTTTCGGCACGGCGATGCAGCATGTGTTGCAGGAAGACGCTGAGAGTCTGCATGCTTTCCGGGCGATGTATCGTCACTGGCCGTTTTTCCGAACGCTTATTGACAACTTGCAAATGGCATTGGCGAAGGCCGACATGTTGGTGGCGCGGGAATATGCCCTGCTTGCCGGTGAAGCGGGCGAACGTATTTTCCCGGAAATTGAAGCGGAGTATGACCGGAGTCGGACCGTGGTACTCCTCATCACGGAGTACGATCACCTTCTGGACAATCGCTCCGTGATCCAGGAGTCTATCGCCCTGCGCAATCCGTATGTCGATCCGCTCTCGTTCTTCCAAGTTCGCCTGCTACAGCAGCTGCGCGAAACGACGGATGAAGCAGAGCGGGACGCATTGCTCGCCGATGCGTTGCAGACGATTAACGGCATTGCGGCAGGGTTGCGCAACACGGGCTGATCCATTTGGGTCAGCTCTTCGTTGCAAGATTCGCAATCGTCGACTACGATGAAAGAGTCGTGCATGGGGGTGATGGCCATTCGCAAGATTGGCGTTTTGACGAGCGGCGGCGATGCACCGGGGATGAATGCGGGTGTCCGGGCAGTCGTCCGCAAGGCAATCTACCACGGCTTAGAGGTGGTCGGCATCCGGCGCGGCTACGCCGGACTGCTCGACGGCGATTTTCGTCCTATGCCGCTGGAATCGGTGGGGGACATCATTCAGCGCGGTGGCACGTGCTTATATACCGCTCGCTGTCTTGAGTTTATGACGGAAGAAGGCCAACGGCGGGGCTACCAGCGCCTTGTGGACGCTGGCATCGAGGGATTGGTCGTCTTTGGCGGCGATGGATCATTTCATGGTGCACAAAAGTTGCACGAACTGGGCATTCGAACGATTGGCGTGCCAAGTACCATCGACAACGACATCGGGGCGTGCGATGCCAATATTGGCTTTGACACTGCTGTCCAAACCGCGATTCAGGCCATTGACAAGATTCGTGATACGGCTACTTCACACGAGCGCACGTACGTGATCGAAGTCATGGGGCGAAGCGCCGGACACATCGCCCTGGCTGCCGGGCTTGCGGGTGGAGCGGAGTCCGTGCTTATTCCCGAGGTTCCGTACAAGCTGGAAGATGTCGTGGCAAAGCTCCAACGCGGCGTGGCGCGCGGTAAAAAACACTCCATCATCGTGGTGGCAGAGGGCGCGGCACACGGCGTCGAAGTGGGGCGCTATATTGAAGAACACACCGGGTTTGACACGCGCGTGACGGTACTCGGACACGTGCAACGAGGTGGTGCACCCAGCGCGGTCGATCGCGTGTTGGCGAGCAGGCTGGGCGCCTACGCAGTAGAATTGTGCATGCAGGGCGTGTCCGGGGCGATGGCGGCGACGCAAAACGGCGAGCTCGTCGCTGTTCCCTTCGATGAAGTGTTTCGATCCGAGCGCAAACCGGCACAAGAACTCTGCGAGTTGGCCGAAATCCTGTCGATTTAACCGATTGCCAGGAAGCCAGTATACAAAGGAGAGATGACATCCGTGATTGATAAGATTCGTGAATATTTGGGTGCTGAAGCAGACAATCTGCTCGAACACAAGACGACGACAATTCCCGCTGCATCCATAACGGCGCCTTCCCCTACATACTTGGACGATATTTTCACTTTGACCAACCGCAATAATCAAGTGCTGCGCTCCCTGCAGTGGATGTTCAGCAGCGGACGATTGGCGAACACGGGTTACCTCTCCATTTTGCCTGTCGACCAAGGCATTGAACACTCAGCCGGGGCATCATTTGCAAAAAATCCGGCCTACTTCGACGCAGAAAATATTGTCAAACTCGCTATCGAGGGTGGCTGCAACGGCGTTGCCTCGACGCTCGGCGTACTTGCGCTGACTAGTCGCAAATATGCACACAAAATCCCGTACATCGTGAAAATCAACCACAATGAGATGTTGACCTATCCGAATAAATACGACCAGGTCATGTTTGCATCCGTGAAACAAGCTTGGGACATGGGGGCGGCAGGCATTGGCGCAACCATCTATTTCGGTTCGCCGGAATCTACCCGCCAGTTGCAAGAAGTGAGCGAGGCATTCCAACACGCTCACGAGCTGGGCATGTTCACAATTCTTTGGTGCTATTTGCGCAATCCTGCCTTTGTTCAAGGTGGCGTCGATTATCATACGGCCGCAGATTTGACGGGTCAGGCGAATCACCTTGGTGTGACCATTGAGGCGGACATCATCAAGCAAAAACTGCCGACTGTCAACGGCGGCTATACGGCGTTGAACATGGGAGAAAGCAGCTATGGCAAGATCGACAAGCGGGTCTACACGGAATTGACCACGGATCATCCAATTGACTTGACTCGTTATCAAGTGGCCAACTGCTATATGGGTAAGATTGGCCTTATCAGCTCGGGTGGCGCTTCAGGTGAAAACGATTTTGCCGAAGCTGTGAAGACCGCGGTAATCAACAAGCGGGCTGGTGGCATGGGCTTGATTTCGGGACGCAAGGCGTTCCAACGCCCCATGGCCGAGGGTGTGCAACTTCTCAACGCGATTCAGGATGTCTATTTGTGCAAAGAAGTCACGCTGGCGTAAACCATAGTGGAATAGCGTAAGGAGGATGACCATTCATGTCGACACCGCGCGTGGGTGTCATAATGGGCAGTCAGAGCGACTGGGAGACGATGCAACACACCTGTACCGTCCTGGATGAGTTATCCATTCCCTACGAACGGAAGGTGGTTTCCGCCCACCGCACACCCGATTACATGTTCGAATATGCTGCAAGCGCTCGGGACCGGGGCCTCGCTGTGATTGTCGCAGGGGCGGGTGGGGCCGCCCATTTGCCTGGCATGGTCGCCGCCAAGACAACTTTGCCGGTGATTGGCGTGCCTGTACAGACGTCGACCTTGCAAGGGCTCGACTCGCTCCTGTCCATCGTGCAGATGCCAGGCGGGGTTCCCGTTGCCACGATGGCCATTGGACGAGCTGGTGCGGTGAATGCAGGGCTGTTTGCCGCTCGCATTTTGGCGGCTTTCGATCCCGATTTGGCGGACAAGCTCGCTCGCCGAGCCGATGACATTCGCGATCGAGTACTGGAAGGAGGGGACCCGGGTGCCGCGAAATGAGTACTCGCCTGCGGCGTCCATCCTGCCTCCTGCGGTCATCGGCATTCTCGGTGGTGGTCAGCTTGGCCGGATGATGGCATTAGACGGTCGCCGCATGGGCTATCGCTTTCAGGTGCTCGATCCGACACCGGATTGTCCCGCTGCGCAGGTGAGCGATGGCCAAGTGGTTGCGAAGTACGACGATGTCGAGGCGGCAAAACTCCTTTCGCATCGTTGTGACGTAATCACGTATGAGTTTGAAAACGTCGACGTCGATGTCGCGGCCGCACTCGAACATTCTGCGCACGTCCCGCAGGGCAGCCGATTGTTGGCAACGACGCAACACAGGGTGCGCGAAAAGTCGACGTTGGCCAAAGCTGGTTTGCCTGTAACTCCATTTGTGCCCATTGCCAATCTGGAAGACATCCAAAGTGCTTTCGCACAGCTGGGCGAACGCCTGGTCGTTAAGACGTGCCGCGGTGGTTACGATGGGAAGGGGCAGTGGATGGTTCGGGAGCCGTCTGATGTCGATCGCTTCTTGCCGCAATGGCAATCCATCATCGAGGCGCATGCACGTTCCGGCGCAGACGACGAACCGCTCATCGCAGAACAGTACATCCCCTTTGTCGGCGAGTGCTCTGTGATTGTGGCACGTAGTCCACGAGGAGAGACGGCCGCCTTTCCGGTTGCCGAGAATGTGCACATGAATCACATTCTGCACATGTCTATTGTACCTGCGCGTTTTCCTGAAGAGGTGCTCGCCAAGGCTAGGTCGATTGCGTGCGATGTGGCGCGTAAGTTGGATGTGGTCGGGCTGATTGCCGTCGAGTTTTTCGTCGCGGAGGGCGGACAACTCTACATCAACGAACTGGCACCGCGTCCACACAACAGTGGTCATTACACGATGGATGCGTGCTCGACGAGTCAGTTTGAACAGCATGTGCGTGCCATTTGCAACTTACCGCTCGGCGACGTTTCGCTGTTGACGCCTGTTGTCATGGTTAACGTTCTTGGGCAAGATGTCGATCCGCTGTTGCGCGCGATGCCGTCTTTGCCGGGGCAGGTCAAGGTCCATTTGTATGGCAAGGCAGAGGTCAAGCGCGATCGCAAAATGGGTCATATAAATATCCTCGCTTCCGATGTGGAGCAGGCTTTGCAAGTGAAGCGAGATCTCGGTATTTGGCAAGTTGGCACGTAAGGGGATGGGCGACGCGAAACCAGGGAAGCCGGCCGCTGTGGCGACTTCCCTGGTTGCGTCTATGGTTGGCTCGCCGGTTAGTACACGACGCCGGGAGCGGCTGCAGCCGTACCTGCAACGGCACCGTATGCGGGTACTAACAGGAAGAACAGCACGAAGATGATCAAAAAGACGACCGCCCATTGTGTGTAACCACCGAAAACGCCGTACATAGAAACGCCTCCTTCAAATGCTATTACGGCAACCGGTTTTGACTGCCGGTCACACTTCTACGTTATTGCGAAAGCCGTTGCCGGGACCACGACATTCACCTAGATGTGTGGAACTTGGCGCAATCAGGCTCGTTTTGTGCCAGGCTGGTTGCGGCCTGGTACAGCATTGCGTATACTCGTTGGTGACATCGGAATAGTTGCGGCGATGATGAGGAGAGTAAATCGTCTTGCGTTCTCCAGGGAGGCGCACCAAGACTGGAAGTGTGCTGAATGCGAGCGATTGAAGTTCACCTTTGAGCTGTGAGGCTGAACGTTATGGTGGCTGGGATCGCCATATTTAAGTAGGCCTCACCGGATCGAAACGCCCTTTGGATTGTACTCCGGGAAGATCCGTTATGGAAATGAAGGCGGACGGCACTTTGCCGTCAATTAGGGTGGTATCGCGAGCAACTCGTCCCTAGCTGGGGGGAGTTGCTTTTTCATTGTGCCAGAAAGTCAACTTGTACGTGCAGGTTGGATGTGCAGAAGAAGTCGAAGGGGGCAGGACTTGTGGATATGGAAGGGTTGATCGTCCAGTTGCGGCGTTTACAGGAAACCGCACTGGCGGAACTGACGGGGATCTCGGCGACCAGGGATTTGACGAATTGGCGTGTGCAATATCTCGGAAAAAAGAGCGAGTTGAATGCACTGTCGAAGCAAATGGGGAGTCTTGGGCAGGAGGAACGCCCGCTATTTGGTGAGCGGGTGAATGAGGTGCGTAAGGCGTTCGAAGACGCGTATCTGGAACGGCAAACGGCCTTGGCAGCTGCCGAGCAAGCCCTTCGTCTCGCACAAGAGACCATCGACATCACGTTGCCGGGAAGGGCAATCGGCAGGGGGGCCATCCACCCCATTTCGCGCGTGATTCAAGAGATTGAGGATATCTTCCTCGGTATGGGCTTTTCAATTGTCGATGGTCCCGAGATCGAAACCGACCATTACAATTTCGAGTTGCTGAACCTGCCCAAAGATCATCCGGCGCGCGATATGCAGGATACGTTTTATCTAAGTGACGAACTCCTGCTTCGCACGCACACGTCGCCGATGCAGGTGCGCACGATGGAACGTATGCAAGGCGACGTTCCCATCAAGGTGATCGTTCCTGGGAGAGTGTACCGTCGGGATGAGGATGACGCGACACACTCACATCAATTCACTCAGATCGAAGGCCTGGTTGTGGGCGAAGGAATTCGGATGAGTGATTTAAAAGGCACGCTCGAATCATTTGCCAAAGCTTTGTTCGGACCGGAGCAGCGTGTGCGATTGCGCCCCAGTTACTTTCCGTTCACCGAACCAAGCGCTGAGGTGGATCTTTTGTGCGTGCACTGTCATGGGGAAGGCTGTCGCGTGTGTAAGGGCACGGGTTGGATAGAGATTCTTGGCGCAGGCATGGTTCATCCCCGCGTCCTCGACATGTCTGGCTACGACAGCACACGCTATAGTGGTTTTGCCTTCGGTATGGGTCCAGAACGCATCGCCATGTTGCGCTACGGAATCTCAGACATTCGCTTGTTGTATCAAAATGACTTGCGCTTTCTGGCGCAGTTTGCTCGAGCATAATCAAATACGTCGACGAGGAGTGGAAGCGTGAAAGTCTCATACCAATGGTTGCGTGAATATGTCGATCTCGCGGATTTGTCGCCGGAGGCACTTGCGGACAAGCTGACCAGCGCAGGGCTCGCCGTCGACGCGGTCGAACCTCGCAATAAAGGGGTCTCTGGCGTGGTGGTCGGCGAGATCGTCTCGGCTCGGCAGCACCCGGATGCGGACAGGTTGCGCGTCTGCATGGTGAATGTCGGTACCGGTGAGCCTCTGCAAATCGTCTGTGGTGCACCCAATGCTAATCCGGGGTTGCGCGTGCCTGTAGCGTTGCCCGGTGCAACGTTGCCTGGTGGAGTGCAGATTCGGCGCACAACATTGCGCGGTGTCGAATCGAACGGCATGCTTTGCTCGGCGGCGGAAATTGGCTTGGAAACGCGTTTGTTGCCCAGTGCTCAGGCCACCGGGTTGTTCGTGTTGCCCGAGGAGACACCGATTGGTGAGGATATTGTCAAGGTACTATGCCTGGACGACGTAGTGCTCGACATCGATCTCACGCCCAATCGCAGCGACTGCTTTTCGATTCGCGGCCTTGTTCACGAAGTGGCCGCCATTTTGCGGTCTAGGCATTCTTTTCCAGAGTGCGTCGAGGCGCCAAAGGGCGTGGGTGATTCGCCTATCGCCATCGACCTCGCCACAGAGCGTTGCCCGCGCTACGAGGCCCAGGTGCTTGATGGTATCAACCAGACGTCGTCGCCGCTTTGGATGCAGATGCGCCTGATAGCGATGGGGATTCGCACCATCGATCTGGTGGTCGATGTGACAAACTATGTCATGCTCGAATGGGGGCAGCCGTTGCACGCTTTCGACGCAGACAGCATTGCCCAATCGCAGATTGTCGTGCGTCAGGCGCATGATGGCGAAGAGCTCGTGACGCTCGATGGGCAGAAGCGAACGTTGAACCGTGACATGATTGTCATTTCGGATCCTGAAAAGGCCATTGGCTTGGCCGGTGTCATGGGTGGCGAAAACAGCGAAATCACGGCGTCGACGCGGCGCATTGCCCTAGAGTCGGCGCGCTTTGACGGCAGCTCCGTCCGCCGGACAGGGCAGCGTCTGGGGCTGCGCTCGGAGGCACAGCAGCGCTTTGAGAAGGGCGTCGATCCGGCCGCTATTTCCCCAGCACTGGCACGCGCGACGGCTTTGTTGGTCGAATTGGGTGGTGCAAGGCCCATTGGCCCGTCGGTCGCTGTGCATCAGGAGCGCCAAGCAGGCGATTCACGGCAAGTCCCCTTTGTGCCTGAGCAGTGCCGCGAAGCGCTTGGTTTTGCGATTTCAAATGACGAGATGGAGGCCATCTTTCATGCGCTTGGCTTTGGCGTGCACAGGCAGGAGGATAAGTGGCTGGTCGAGGTGCCGTCACGTCGCGCTGATGTTGCGCTGACGGCTGACTTGTATGAAGAAATCGCCCGCTTACACGGTTACGACAATATTCCGTCGACAGTGACGGTACTTCCTGTCACGCCAGGTATGCGAGATCGTCGGCAAGCGATGTTGGCGAAGGCTCGGGAATTGCTTGTGAACATGGGAATGTTCGAAGTTCGCACCTATGCGCTGACGTCCCCGGATGCGTTGGCTCCACTTTCGTCACCTTATCGGCCGATTCCGCTGCTGTTGCCGATGTCTGATGAACGTCGTGTATTGCGAACACACCTGTTGCCGAGCCTTGCCGAAGTGGCGGTACACAACTTGGCGCACCAGGTGTCGGGCGGAGCCATATTTGAAATCGGCAAGTCGTACTTGACTTCGGAACTGCCTCTCTGTGCACAGCCGCAGGAACGGGAAGTGATTGCGATGCTATGGTTTGGAGAGACTGAAGGAACCTTATATGAAAAGGCTCGTCGGTACGATTTCTACGACGCCAAAGGTGTGCTGGAAAATCTCCTTGCTGCATTGGGTGCCGATGCGTCGTATGTTCGATCCGCCATACCGTGGCTACACCCAGGGCGTTCTGCCGACGTCGTGGCAGGCGGGGAAACGATTGGCGTTGTCGGTGAACTGCATCCGGAAACGGCGAAAGTATTTGGAATCGACCGGGCTATATATGCGGAAATCGATGTTGCGAGTTTGCTCGCCACTCGCGAGGGCGACATGCAGGCCAAGGCACTCCCCAAGTTTCCTGGAAGCCGCCGTGATATCGCGATCGTCGTCGACCGCGAGACGTTGGTTGGGGATCTATTGCGTACGGTGCGTGAACGTCTTACTACGTCAGGTTTGCTGCAAGGCCTGAAGGCGTTCGACGTCTATGTCGGAGAAGGTGTGCCAGAAGGCAAGAAGAGTGTTGCGATCACGATGTTTTTCCAAGATGCGGAGCGCACGTTGACAGACGACGAAATCGAGCAGCTTGTTGCGACGGCCATTGACGCGTTGCGCGTCGATCACAATGCACAGTTACGGTCATGACCGATTGCAGGAGATTCAGATGGGTATGCTGAATCTTGTAGGAAGTAACGAAAGGATGTCACGGCGAACAAGTGTTCGCCGTGTAGAAAGGCGGGACATGGATGGACAACAAATCGGTGAATCGTGTGAAAGTCGTCATCCATGGTATCGAATATACTTTGCGCGGGACCAGTTCCGAGCAACATATTCAGGAAGTCGCCAGGATGGTCGACAGGTGTATGGCGGAAATTGCTGCTACAGCTTCGTATATGGACGAGCGGCGCGTTGCCGTCTTAGCTGCACTTAACCTAGCCGAACAGCTGCATCAATTACAGCAGGAATACCAAGAGCTGGTGAATTTGTTGGAAGAACAGACGGGGGGCACGTCGCAATCGTGAATGGAGACGTGCTTGACCTGATTTTCGCGGCCATCATCGTGTTAGGGGCCATCAACGGCTATCGTCTTGGCCTCATCCGCCAGGTGACGCGCTTATTTGGTGCCATTATCGCGTACTTTGTGTCATACTGGCTTCGGCCGTACGTGGCACCTGTCATTGCCCACTTACATATTGGCACGCAGGTTCAGGAAAAAGGCGGAATCGCTTCCCTGTTATTCAGCAACCTGTCAGGAGCCATTGCCTTCGGTTTGGTGTTTATTGTGACCTTTTTATTGTTGCGATATGCGGCTGGTTTGCTGGACGCTCTGTTCAGTTTGCCTGTGTTATCGTTTGTCAACCGTTTGGCAGGACTGATTGCTGGCGTGGCTTTGGCCATCATTTTCGTGTACGTGATAGGCCTCATCTTGCACTATGTCAATACACCCTCCATTCAACATCAGGTCAACCATTCCGCCATTGTTCACTGGCTAAACAGCCCTTCCTTCAATCAAGCCGTCTCAAGGCTTGGCAAAGGCAAAGCGCACGCCATGGGTACACAATCCCTGTAGACCATACCGTGGTCCCCTCTTGATTGATCAAAAAAATCGCCGGGGGTATCCCCGGCGTAGCTTGCCCGCGTCAATGCTCGTCGCCATGTGTACGACGAAGGTTTGTCGGAATGAACAGGTCGATGATACCGATGACCAACGATGCGAGCAATGCTCCTAGGATGCTCGCGTGTAGGCCAGGAACAAACAGTTGGGCGACGTAAATCACAATCGCACCCGATATGAAGCCAACAATGCCGCGCCCATACGGTGAAATGCGGCGGCCGAACAGCGCCTCCATGGCGAGTCCCAGAAGCGTGATCACGATGGCGGCCAAAATCGCTGACCAAAATCCCATCACGCCAAAACCAGGAACGACGTATCCGACAAACATCAGCACCAGTGCGGATACAACAAAGCGGACAATATGGCCTAGAATGTGCATATGTCTGCCTCCCTCCTGACGTGTCTTGCTGATATGGTTGCCGGACACTCATCGGACGATGTGGTAAAATGAATGGGATTTCTGGAGTTTGATGCAATGGAGTGCGATACATGATCATACGGTCGCTTGAGGCCTTGGAATACGATTGGGTTCGTCAACGCGTGGCTGACGAAGCCATGTCCAGTCTTGGTAAACAATTGGCGCAGACGATGTCGCCATTTTCTTTTCGCGCTGAGGCAGAGAGCGCCTTGGCAAAAGTCGACGAAGCCTATCGCTGTCTGCTACGTGCCGGATCCCCGCCCTTTGCAGGTGTTACAGATATTCGTCCGGCACTGTCTCGCGCCAAGGTGGGCGGTGTGCTCGGAGCCGATCAGGTGCTTGCCATAGCGCAGTTTATCGCTGGAGGACGAGCATTTCGGCAGTTCATCGAACACGCTGCCACGGAAATCGATCTTCCTCTGCTCGGCGAATTGGTCGCACCAATGGCCGACTTGCGGCGCACCGAACAAGAGATTCGGCAAGTTGTCAGCGATGACGGACAAGTGCTCGATCACGCCAGCGATGTGCTACTACAGTTGAGGTCGGAGCGGCGCCGCCGGGAAGGCGAGGTGCGGACGACCCTGGACAGGTTGTTACGCACTCATCAAAAGCTGCTACAGGAGCCCATTGTCGCGATGCGCGGTCCGTATTACTGCCTGCCTGTGCGCGTCGAACACAAAAATCAGCTTCGCGGCATCGTACGCGACGTGTCTTCATCTGGCTCAACGGTTTTTATTGAACCGCGGGCAGTATCAGAAATCGGCGAGCGTATTCGCGAGATTGAAGTCTTGGAAGAGCGCGAGATCGAGCGCATCTTGCAGCAAATCAGCGCCGTGATTGGGGCGGTCTCTGAAGAACTGGAAACTAATGTCGCACTGCTCGAGCAGGCAGACCTGATCTTTGCGAAGGCTGGCTACGCGCGGCGGATCGACGGAAAACGGCCGCAGCTGACAGACGGTGTTTGGCGCCTTCATGGCGCTCGCCATCCGCAGCTCCACCCGACAGGTGTGCCCATCGACGTCGAACTTGGTGCCGATTTCCGCCTGTTGATCATCACGGGACCCAACACGGGTGGTAAAACGGTCACCTTGAAAACGGTTGGTTTACTCACTTTAATGGCAATGTCGGGACTGTTTTTGCCGACGCGCAGGGAGAGTGAGATTGGTTTTTGTGGCGACGTGTTCGTCGATATTGGCGACGAGCAGAGTATTGAACAAAGCCTTTCGACATTTTCTTCCCACATGAAAAACATCATTCGCATGCTTCAACAAGTCGACGAAAAGAGTCTCGTACTGTTGGACGAGCTGGGCGCGGGTACAGATCCAGCAGAGGGATCGGCGTTGGCGATCGCGATCTTGGATCGCTTGACGCAGGTGGGGGCTCGCGTGATGGCGACGACACACTACGCAGAATTGAAGGGTTATGCTTTTCACAATCCGCATGCCATGAACGCGAGCATGGAGTTTGATCTGGCGAGTCTGCGCCCGACATATCGACTCTTGATGGGTGTTCCGGGGCGATCCAATGCGCTCGCCATTGCGCAAAGGCTGGGGTTGCCTGATGATATTCTGGCCGCGGCGCGGGAACATGTCGCCGAAACGGATGTTCATGTCGAGGAGCTCATTGGGAAACTTGAGGCGGCCAACCGCGAGGCAGAACGGCTGCGCGATGAGGCGGCGCGAGCATGGGCGGACGCACGATCCCAAATGGAGCAACTCGACGCACGCGAAACGGCGTTGGATAAGGAATTGGCCGATGTGCGCGAGCGAGCGCGAAACGAAGCGGCCTCCATCGTGGAGAAGGCGCAGCAGGAAGCGGAGCGAATCATTCGGGAACTCCGGCAAATGCGCCATACGACGGTCAAAGATCACGAATTGGTCGAGCTGCGCAAAGGGTTGGAGGGGCTTGTGCCAGAACGCAAGGCGTCATCCAGGCGCTCTGGCAAGGTGAGTCCTAAGCTTTCCGTCGGCCAGCGTGTGCGTGTCATTTCACTGGGACAAAAAGGCGACGTTGTCGAAGTGGCGCCGGATTCCAAAAGTGCGCTGGTCCAACTCGGGGCCATGCGTATGAAAGTGGCGGCAAACGATTTGGAGGTTCTCGCCGAGGCGGTTGAGCCGGTGGCTATCTCGCACTCGAAAAAGAGGGTGGGCAACAAGGATGTCCGCATGCAGCTCGACGTGCGTGGAGAGACGGTGGAGGACGCCTTGATGCGGATCGACAAATACTTGGACGATGCGGTGGTAGCTGGCTTAGCCCGCATCGTCATTATTCATGGTAAAGGTACCGGCGCCCTGAAAACGGCCATTCGACGCCACCTACAGGGGCATCCGCAGGTGAAGACGAGCGAGCCGGCCGCGCAAAGCGAAGGTGGGGATGGTGCCACCGTCGTCTCGGTACGCATCTAGTGTCGGCGTCACTGGCCCCCAAGGCCTGGGAGCCAGTGCTGTGTTGCTCTCGGCTGCCGCGTTGTGTCAGTTGTACTGCCGCTGTTATCTGAGCTGTCTCCCTCGCGGTTGCTCTCGTTTGCCGCAGGCGTGGTGCTGTTGAGGGTATCGGCAGGTGCACCCGTGCTGCCGTTTGCCGTGTTGTTGGCGCTGCCATTCGATCCGCCACTCTTTTCAACCTGAACGGCAATGGTTTGCGACGCCTGGGAAAGCGCGATGCTGGATTCGGCAAACACTTTGTAATACAACGTGGTTTGGCCAGACGGTACAGCCGTATCGACATACCATGGCACGACGTTTGTTCCGATTTGTGTGTATGGGCCATTCGGATCACTCGCCCGATACACGTCATACTGGTTTGCCCCTGTAACGGGTTTCCAGCTCAATGTGATATCCGTGCCGTCAAAGGTTCCGGTTAAACCTGTTGGTGCCGCCATTTGCGACGGATTTGTGACAGCGGGCACGCTCCCTGCATCGAGCACTACACCACCACGTGGATCCGGCTCGGTCGGCGCCAAGTATGGCGTGTCGTCCGTTATGCCGCCTGGAACCTTGTGCTCCCAATCGAGGATTCTGTTTTCCGGGAGCTTCATGAAAACGCCTGTGCGCACTTCGGACAAAGGTGTATGGCTCGTGGCCAAATACTTCTTGCCACGGATCACGACGTATTTGACTTCGACGTCCACGTCGTCATATTGCGTCGGTTCCGTACCCTGCACAAACGGTTCCGTTGTGATCTCACCATGCGCGGTCGACAAGGGCGTCGGCAACAACCCGCTGGTGCTGCTCACCGCTTTGCTAACCACGTTGGCCGGTTTTGACCAGGGTTTCTTGGCCGGGGTGGCTGCGAGAATGGGCGTCATGATGTCATTCCACAATGTGAACTTCAAGTTGTACTCTGCGCCTGGCGAAATCAGTTCATGATTGTTATATCCCATCCAGATGCCTGCGGTGTATTGCTGTGTGTAGCCGATGAACCAGCCGTCGCCAAGAGCATCTGTCGTACCTGTCTTCCCGGAAATATACTGACCAGGGAAATGCGCGCCAATCATCGTCGCCGTGCCCCCGGAGTGATACAAAACGTCGTGCAACATGTCAGTCACGATATAGGCTGTTGCTGGAGAAAACACCTGATGTGTCTGTGGATCTGCTTGATATAAGACCCGCCCGGTATTGTCCTCAATCTGGCTAATCATATAGCTCTCGTGCCATACGCCTTGATTGGCCAGGGTTGTGTACGCACTTGTCATCTGTTCGACTGTCGCGCCATTGTCCAGGCCGCCAATCGCCGCCGCCAAGTGATTTTCGTCGTCGGCGACGATGGTCGGTTCGCCATCGAGTGTTTTGGCGTTCGTACCTAGTCCCATCTTGCTTAAGTAGCTAAACCCAACCTGGGGCGTCAGCTCAGCGAGAATGTCGATAGCCGGTACGTTGCGCGATTCGTAGAGCGCCTGCCGAGCCGACATCAAACCTGCAAAGTCTGGTTCGTCGTCGTGTGGTTCGTACGCTGGTTCCCCGCCGCTGCCTGGAAACAAGGTAGGCGCATCATACAGTACAGTACCAGCTGTGATCAGTCCGCGGTCGATGGCTGGACCGTAGTCAAGCAAAGGTTTGATGGAGGAGCCCGGTTGCCGAGCGATGTCGGCGTGATCGATAGCGTCTTTCAGGTAGTCCCGGCCACCGCCGACCGCAAGAATGCCACCGGTCTGGTTGTCGATGAGCGTAAAGCCTGCTTCGTACAAATCCGTCGCCGTTTTGCCGCCAGCAAGTCTGTATGTTTTGTCGGTGCCCGCGAACAAGGCATCGTTAGACAGAACTCGTTCAACTTGATCCTGCTTGGTCAAATCGATGGTGGTATAAATTTTCAACCCCGCCACCGGCAAAGCCGACTCGGCTTGGACCGCGTTTTCATACACGCCTGCTTGTACAAGCGCCTGAATGACGCGGGGTTTAATCTCGTCGAGCATTAAGTATGGATGGGCGGGCAGACCGCTCTCTGGAGCGGGATGAATATGTTTGAGCACATCGTAGTGATACGCTTGGTCGTATTCGGCACGACTAATGAGCTTGTCCGCCAGCATTTGATCCAAGATGTAGTGCTGACGTTGCAATGTGTGTTGTGGAAATTGATAGGGTGAAAAATACGACGGGTTATTTGGCAAAGCTGCCAGAAAGGCCGCTTCGGGCAAATTTAAATCCTTTGGATTTTTGCCAAACAGAATTTCGGATGCGCGTCTGACACCATATACCGTGTCGGTGCCCATACGCCCCATGTATACCCAATTCATATAGTCGGTCAAGATTTCGTCTTTTGTGAGAACATGATTGACTTGGATGGCCAAGGCAATCTCTTGGATTTTGCGCCGCATTGTCCGTTGTTGCTCTGGAAACACGGCAAGTTTGACGGTCTGTTGCGTGATGGTGCTGGCACCGCTCTCGATGCTGTGACCTGCGAGGTCCTGTACGAGGGCACGAGCCATGGATAAAGGGTTTATGCCAATGTTTGTAAAAAACGTCTTGTCTTCCGCTGCGACAAACGCGTTGACCAAATAAGGGGATACCTGTGAGATGGACGCAATGGGTTGACGGTCGCCATCGCCTGTGAACCGTCCAATGACCTTGCCGTGGCAATCATACACGACAGATGCAGCGCTGTTGTTGACAAACGTCGCTGCATTCACTTTGGGCAGGCCTTTTAACAATGATGCGACATATCCAGCGCCCGCAGCGCTACCTAACACGCCGAGGCTACCCAAAGAGAACAGGCTGACCCGCATTGCAACCCAAAACCGCGAGGCCTTTTGTTCACGCTTGCGCGCAGTTGCACGAGGGTCGCGGACGACGATGGTTTCCTGACCGACACGGTTGCGTCGCTTCTTCACGGGCGCCCCTCCCTTCGTTGCCAAGATTATATCACACGACAAAATTGGACATCATGGTAAGTTTTTCGCTATGATTCGTGCACGGATGATTGAAAGTCCTGCGTTGACAGTGCAAATGGCTTATAGTTATATTGAGTAAAATTGCCATACGCATACGCGCCTTCGGCCTTGGCTGGGCTTTTTGTGTATACTGGCTCCTTATTTGCAAAAATGGGACCCATTGAAACGGCTAGAGAGGATGGTTTACATGGAGTGGCAGCTCACGCCGGCGCAAGAGGCGGAAGTCGAGCGCCAGCTCGCGTGGATTCGCCGCGGTGTCGCTGAAATTGTTCCAGAGCAGGAACTGGTCGAGAAGATACGCATGTCGGTGGCCACAGGCAAACCGTTGCGGGTGAAACTTGGCATGGATCCGACGGCCGCTGACATCCATCTGGGACACACGGTCGTACTGCACAAGGTTCGTCAATTCCAGGAACTAGGACACCACGCGCATCTCGTGATCGGAAACTTCACGGGTCGCATTGGCGATCCGACGGATAAGTCGGAGACACGCAAACAACTGAGTGCGGAAGAAGTGGCCGAAAACGCGAAGACCTATGTGCGCCAGGTCTACAAAGTGCTGGACCCTGCAAAGACCGAAATTGTTTACAACGCCGATTGGCTCGCTCCGCTTGATTTTGCGGATGTCATCCGGCTTGCATCGACGGTCACCGTAGCGAGGATGCTGGAGCGCGAAGACTTTACGAAACGCTTCCGCGACAATCGACCGATTCACATTCATGAGTTTTTCTATCCGCTGATGCAGGCGTACGATTCCGTGCATCTTGAGACCGACGTCGAGTTGGGTGGAACGGATCAAAAGTTCAATCTGCTCATGGGGCGCACTTTGCAGCGCGAATTCGGACAACCGATGCAGATTGCGGTCATGATGCCGCTGCTCGAAGGCTTGGACGGCGTGCACAAGATGTCAAAGAGCCTGGGTAACTATATCGGGATCGACGAAGCGCCAAACGACATGTTTGGGAAGTTGATGTCGATTCCAGATTCCTTGTTGTTCAAGTACTATGATCTATTGTCGTTGCGCGAGGCGGCAGACATCGAACGGATGCGACAGGCCGTCGACGCCGGGCAAATGAATCCGCGCGATGCCAAAATGGAACTTGCCAAGGAGTTGGTCACTCGCTTTCTCGGCGAAGAAGCGGCTGTCGAAGCCGTCGATCATTGGCACAAAGTCTTTCAGGCAGGGGCATTGCCAGAAGACATGGAAGAGGTAACGGTTCCGGGAGAGCCGATTTGGATTGTCAAACTGCTCACGGATCTCGGTCTGGCCAATAGCAACAGCGAGGCTCGGCGAGCCATTGCCGAAGGTTCTGTGCGACTGAACGGAGAAAAGGTGCTCGACGTCGATCTGCAATACGAACCGCACGACGGCGACGTTTTGCAGCGTGGCAAGCGGCAGTTCCGGCGCCTTCGCGTGTGAGGGTCTGTTGGAGGCTGCGACATGATCTGAAATTCCCCCGCGTACGATGGGACGAGGGGGAATTTTTGTGCCACGGCGTTTTGTTGCGCGCCCTGTCCGATCCGCCAGTCGGCGTGACGCGATACATGTTTCCAACCGTTCTTCACATCCGCGCTTACCCGCTTGGTTTTGGCCTGTAGCCTGCGCCATCCTCGTCTTTGTCGGGCTCATTTTCTTGATTGATTATCGGTTGCGCCCCATTGTCATAAACACATCTTCAGCACTTGCGCAGCGCATTGGCAGCGAGGCGTTGAACGAAGCGCTTGTCGATGCCATTTCGGATTATCCGGATGCCAAGTCGCTGGTCAAAAGCGAGATCGAACGCGGGGCAGGCGGTACGTCCTTGGCGGTCACGAGTCTGGACATGGCTAAATTAGCAGCGCTTCAAGGAGTTGCCACGCGCGATGCGCAAACTCGCTTGCGCGAGTTGTCCCATCAACACTTGCGGTTGCCGGTGCTGCAATTGCTCAGTGGTTCTCTTCTCTCCGGTTATGCCTTGACGGTGCCTGTTCGCTTTTCCTTGATGGGAACCGTCCATTCCAATTTGCAAACGGATATTGAGTCGAAGGGCGTAAACCAGGTGGTTCACGTCGTGTACCTCGAACTGACCGCCAACGTTATGGTGATTACGCCTTTGGTTCATGTTC
The DNA here is from genome assembly GCF_027923525.1 of Alicyclobacillus hesperidum subsp. aegles. Lineage (NCBI taxonomy): Bacteria > Bacillati > Bacillota > Bacilli > Caryophanales > Alicyclobacillaceae > Alicyclobacillus > Alicyclobacillus hesperidum. Next base: position 23,743 of record NZ_BSBJ01000060.1, read on the forward strand.
CTACCACGGTACAGACGAGGGCACCGGTTGTGTACCTTGTTATGACAGGACCGGTGCCAAACGCGTATTACCAAGGTTCACCGGCCGTTCCTCCGCGATGACGCGTCGACCGTGTGGGCGAGTGCCACTTCCTAGGCGAGTGCATATACTGCTGCAGTGATGCGACTGCCCTTTCGCCTAGGAGGTTTTGTAGATGAAGAAGTATGTCGTGAAACCAGGTGAATCTCTATATCAAATCAGCCGCAAGACCGGCGTTCGCTTGCCTTTATTGCTGGCAGCTAACCCGCAGATTCAGAACGCTAACGACATCGTACCAGGAATGACCATCGTCATTCCGGAGCTCGGAAAACCCGTTAAGTCCGGAAAAACGAAGAAAGCGTCGGCTGCCAAAACGACCAAGCAGACCAAAGCCAAACCCTACTTCGGGTTCGTCTGGCCGCACCATGTGCAGGCTGGGGAGACATGGGCAGAGATCGCTGCCCGCTATGGCGTTTCGGTCGCTCAAGTAGAGCATCTCAATCCGACTGTTGCAGGGCAACCGTTGCAGCCCGGCACGATTGTGTATGTACCGCTGTCTCACGCCACTTCGTCCATGGGCTATCCGCAAGCACCGGGTTACGCAGCGCCTACTCCAGGCTACGCGCCGGGGTACCCGCAAGCACCGGGTTACGCAGGGCCCACGCCAGGCTACGCGCCGGGGTATCCGCAGGCACCGGGTTACGCAGCGCCTATGCCAGGCTACGCGCCGGGGTACCCGCAGGCACCGGGTTACGCAGCGCCTATGCCAGGCTACGCACCGGGGTATCCGCAGGCAGCGGGTTACGCAGGGCCAGCGTCAGGCTATGTCCCGGGCCATGCACATGGTCCCGGTTCTGCCGCGCCTGCGCAGGGTGCAGCGCCTCTCGGAGAGACGCCTGCGGCCCCGGGATTGACGACGGACACGACGGCCAGTGTGACGCCTGTGGCGCCTTCCATGCAACAGCTCGAACCGACGCCACAAGATGAGGCACCCGGTGAAGTCGGTCCGCATACGCATAATCCGTATCGCTTGTCCACTGATGCGTGGTTTGCCCCGGCCGATCCGGATGAGCCTCATTTGCGAGCGATCGATTCGGTTCAGAGCGACGAGTGGCGATCGTACGAAACGCCATCTGCTTTGCCACAGGAGGAAGCGAAGGCGTGGGCCGATGGCGAAGTGCCGCAGACGGACGACGACGGATGGTCAAAGCCTTTCACCATTCGCCTGCGCGAGGATGAGTAGGTATGGACGTACCGGATGTGGCGTCAGTCGCGAAGAACGCGTATGGCATTTGCGCCGAATGCATTGTGCGTAAGCGTACAGTATATGGCATTGTCGCGGCAGACGGACGGCGATACATCTGGAAACAGGCGGCCTTCGGCGATACGGACGAACGTTTGCAGGCTCTGGCGCGAGCCTTAGAGGCTTACGATCGCGCCGATGTGCGAGCGGCTGCCCCCTTGCCCAAGCGAGACGGGCGCATGCTCGCAGAATGCAAAGATGGCACCCGCGGATACTTGCAGCCTTGGCTACCCGGGCGGCACGTTCAGACTGCGAGCCGCGATGAACGACTGCGGGCAATTGCCGCCGTCGCAAGGGTACAGCGGGCGGTGCAAGCGGCCGGGTATCCTGAACATCGGACATTGCGACGCGGGTCGCTGTACGGCAAATTGCGCGTCAAGGCAAACGCGATCGCCAAACTATGGCCGCAAGCCGCTCGCGAGTTGTCACAGTTTGCGCCGTTTGCAGTCGAGGTGCAGGCGCGGGCGGAGCGCACCATTGCGCTGTATCGAGCAAATCTGGAGCAGACGCGGTCGCAGTGGCGCAAGCGGGCGACCTTGTGCCACCGCGATCTCGCCCCGCACAACGTGCTGATTGATGGCGATGGAAATATCGCCTTGATCGACTTTGACCACGCCGGCTACGACGACATGTATGCCGATCCTGTGCAATTCATCAGCCATACGCTGTTCTTAAACGAACTTCGAGTGCCTGAGTACCAGGAAATGTGGGAAGTCTATGCGGAGCACGCGGCCTTAAGGCGCAACGAGTTGGCGATCTTGCTTGGTTTGGCCCAATGGCCAGATATCTGGGTACGCGCCCTCGCGGAATGGGGCAAGGCCGAGGCCGAGGATCGGCATCTTGCGGTTGCAAAGGTACAATACGCGGTCGCGTGCGAGCGGCGGCGATCCGAGCTGAATGCGGCCGTGCTCGCCAAACTGCGGCTCGAGGCGTGATGGCGCCTCGAGCCTGCGCCTTTCTTCCGTTTGTCAGCCAGCGCATGTATACTGTTTGGGTATCAACGGTACTGGGGGAATGGCCGTGGCTTTCGACATACAACGCGTGGCGATCGCGCAGATGGCGCCCAAATTGGGCGATATTGGCGCGAATGTAGAGCGTCATCACGAATACATACGCGAGGCGTCGGCGCAGGGCGCTCATTTGATTGTGTTTCCGGAGCTCGGACTGACCGGGTATCAGACTCAGGATTTGACGTTGGAGGTGGCTCGCTCGGCGGCGAGTCCAGAAATTCAATCCATTGTCGGCATGAGCATGGAGATCGACGTCTTATTTTCATTTGTGGAAGAAACGGACGATCACCGATTCTACGTGACCGCACTTTACGCCTCAAAAGGCGAGATTGTACATAAGCATCGTAAAGTGTACCTGCCGACGTATGGTATGTTCGACGAGCGCAGGTATTTTGCACCTGGCGACCGGTTTGACGTATTGAAAAGTTCGCTCGGGACGCTCGGCGTCCTGATCTGCGAAGACGCGTGGCACCTGTCTGCACCGTACCTGCTTGCGATGCAGAAGGCGACGCTTCTCTTGGTGCCAGCTTCAAGTCCATGGCGAAATACGATGGCGGCAGCGAATTTCGGTTCGCATGCGTTTTGGCGGCATCTGTTGCAGATGTATGCACAGTTGCTTGGCGTGCACATCGTCTTTGCCAACCGCGTCGGCTACGAGGACGGCGTGCACTTTTATGGTGGGAGCGGGATTGTCGCACCCAATGGCAGTTGGTTGGTCGAGGCCGGAACCGGTGAGAGCGAACTGATCGTCGCCGAGATCGACCGCCGCTTGACGCGTCGTACGCGTTATACGACGCCACTGGTCCGCGACGAACGCGTCCATTTGGTGGCTTCGCAGCTACAAGCCTTGTTGCAGAGGGGGGATTTCGGTGCGCCCGGACATTGAACAGGCATTGCGTTTGCGTGAAGAATTGACCACATCGGTGCTGGAAGGGTTTTTGCGCGACGAGGTGCGCAAAGTTGGCTTTGAGCGCGTCGTATTCGGCTTGTCGGGCGGGATCGACTCAGCCCTTTCCGCGTACCTTGCCACGCGTGCCCTTGGCCGCGAACACGTGCACGCCGTGCTCATGCCGTATCGCAGCAGCAGTCCCTCCAGTCTCGCGGATGCCATGGAAGTCGTGCGCGATCTCGACATTCCACATACAGTGGTCGAAATCACAGGGCCGGTTGACGCCTATTTTGAACAGATGGACAAGCTGTTGGGTGAACAGGCGTCGCCATTGCGACGGGGTAACCGCATGGCACGCGAGCGGATGGTGACCTTGTACGACTTGTCAGCAGCGATGAATGCACTCGTTGTCGGTACGAGCAATAAAACGGAGCTGTTGCTCGGCTACGGCACTCAGTTTGGCGATATGGCGAGCGCGCTCAATCCGATTGGGGATCTATACAAGTGTCAGGTTCGCCAGTTATCGGCATACGTCGGTGTCCCGCAAAGCATTCTGAAGAAGGCGCCGAGTGCCGATTTGTGGGCAGATCAAACGGATGAAAAAGAGCTCGGTTTTACCTACGACGATGCAGATGAGATTCTGTATCAGTGGGTCGATCTCCGTTTGACGCCCGATGAAATCATCGAGCGCGGCTACGACGCATCGCTCGTGCGCCATATCGTTCAGCGCGTTGCGCGCAATCAATACAAGCGTAAGCCGCCTATCATTGCGAAGCTTTCGGGGCGCACGATTGGTATCGATTTTCGCTATCTCCGCGATTGGGGACATTGATTTCGCAAAAGGGTGAGTAGCATGTCAGGACATTCGAAGTGGCATAACATACAGCGGCGTAAAGGCAAGCAGGACGCAATTCGCGGTCAGCTTTTTACCAAACTCTCTAAGGATATTTACCAAGCGGCGCGCGAGGGCGGCGGCAATCCAGACACCAATTTTCGCTTGAAAGTCGCCATTGAGCGGGCAAAGGCCAATAATCTTCCGGCCGAAAACATCTCGCGTACCATTGCGAAGGCGACCGGGACGTTGGAGGGCGTGACGTACGAGGAACTTCTGTACGAGGGCTATGGACCTCACGGGGTTGCATTGCTGATCGAGATCGTCACGGATAACCGAAACCGCACGGCGGCCGAGGTTCGTCATATTTTTCGCAAGCGGGGCGGCAGTTTGGCGGAATCAGGAGCTGTTGCCTGGATGTTTAAACGCCAGGGCCAAATTGAGCTGCCCAAAGCGGGCGTTGACGGAGACGAACTGATGATGCTCGCGCTGGAAGCTGGCGCCGAAGACGTGATCGAGCAGGAGAACGCGTTCGTTGTCGTGACGGCACCCGAAGATTTTAAGCAGGTGCGTGTGGCGCTCGAGGAGGCTGGCGTGAAATACGACGATGCCGAGCTTGTGTATGAACCTGCGACGAAAATCGAATTGTCGGACGAGGCGTTGGAAGAGGTCTATGAACTTGTCGAAGCCTTGGAGAACTGTGATGACGTGCAGACCGTGTACACGAACGTCGATATGGGCGACGAAGAGGAAACGGACTAATCTTGCATAACTTGTTTACTGACGCACACATTAACGGCGAGGAGCAATGGCTGTGCAAACAGCCGGAGAGGTGAGGGTTTTGACCACCAGACGCCAGGCTCACAAGCGCCGCCGGATCGCAAATACGTGTGCTTATACGTTAGCCGTCTTATTCCCGGTGATATGGAGTGTTGCCGCACCGGCTGTGGTACGGGCGGATACCCCGTCGTTGACCGACTTTGGTCAGCGCGATGTGCCGTTACACGCGCAAAGACACCTGCACAGTGCGCTGTTTGTGACAGAAAGTGACGAGGGCACTGTTGCTTGGGAAGAACATGGGGTGCGCGACGATGCCATTGTTGCGTTTGTTGCGGAACATCCAGCTTGGCGGTTAAATGTACCTTTGTCTTGGTACTTTATGGAGCCTGTTTATGAACGCCATGCGGCGCAAGGCGCAGAGCAGCGCGAGTTGGCGATATAAATGGAAGGGCATCGTCTGGGAGCGTCACGCAACGCTCCCTTTTTCTTCGTACCTAGAACTTTTTTCACTCGCACATTGGGTAGGAGATCTGCGAGAAGCGACGAATGTCTAAACGAACAAGAGGAGGCATGCGGGTGGATGCGGAGCGCATCATGGGGATTGATCCGGGCCTCGCACGGCTTGGTTACGGTGTCATCGAAAGTGTGGGTGGCAAGCTTCGTCAGATTGTGCACGGGTGCGTGGAAACACCGTCACATGTACCGTTGCCACAGCGCTTACAGCAAATCTATCAAGAGTTGACAGTTCTTATCGACGCATATCGGCCACAGGTATTGGCGGTGGAAGAACTGTTTTTTAACCGCAACACAACAACGGCGTTTACAGTTGGGCAGGCGCGTGGTGTGGCCTTGTTGGCAGGGGCCAACGCAGATTTGGCTGTCTTTGAATACACGCCGATGCAAGTGAAGCAAGCCGTCACCGGGTTCGGTCGCGCGGATAAGCAGCAGGTGCAGCAAATGGTCAAGATTTTGTTGTCGTTGTCTGCCATTCCAAAGCCAGACGACGCGGCGGATGCGCTCGCTGTCGCCATCGCACATGCGCACACTGGACCCATCGCCCGTTTCGGCGATGCTGTACGCGAGCGGAAGAGTACGGGCTGGCATTGGGAACGGAGGGGAGGACGATGATCGCGTTTTTACGAGGGCTGGTGGTGAATCACGGGCCAGGCTTTCTCGATCTCGACGTCCACGACGTCGGTTATCGCGTTCATGTCGCGGATGGTGCCTTGGCACAGTATCCCATTGGAGCACAGGCTTACCTATATACCTACCAGCACGTGCGGGAAGACGGTATCGTCTTGTACGGGTTTGCGACGGCTGAAGAGCGAACACTCTTTGAAAGGTTGCTCGTCGTTTCCGGAATCGGCCCACGCCTAGCCTTACAGATCATAGGAGCGGCCAGCGTCCCGTCTCTTGTCGCCGCAGTGCAGTCGGAAGACACAAGTTACTTGTGCACGCTTCCTGGTATCGGGAAAAAAACGGCGCAGCGCATGGTGCTCGATTTAAAAGATAAATTGGCCGACCTGGCGCTTATCCTGCCGATGGCCACAGAATTGTCTAACGTTCCCCAAAACGACGGAGTGGACGACGTGATCGCTACACTCGTCGCCTTGGGTTACAGACCGCGCGAGGCGGAACAGGCTATTGCGGCCATCGAGCGTCGTCCTGGTGAGACGGTTGAGGATGCGGTGAAGACGGCGCTGGCTTGGCTTTATGCGCAGCAGAGTAGCCGCGTATGACGTCGGCTCGTTCATAGAGAACATGGAACGACATTTGCGAGAAGGAGGGGGAGTGTATGGAGGATCGCGTTGTGTCCGCAGAGTGGAGCCGCGAAGACATGACACTTGACTCGATTCGGCCGCGTTTTCTCGACGATTACATCGGTCAAAGGGCAGTCAAGGAAAACTTGCAAATTTTTATTCAAGCTGCACGGGAGCGCGGCGAGTCACTGGATCACGTTCTGTTGTATGGGCCTCCAGGGCTTGGGAAGACGTCGCTCGCGATGATCATCGCCAATGAACTGGGCGTCCACATCCGCGTGACCTCGGGACCCGCCATAGAGCGAGCAGGTGATCTTGCAGCGATTTTGACGAATCTGCAACCGGGTGACGTCCTGTTCATCGACGAAATTCACCGCTTGTCGCGAACTGTCGAAGAAGTGCTGTATCCAGCCATGGAGGACTTTTCTATTGATATCGTGATCGGAAAAGGGCCGTCCGCGCGATCAGTGCGTCTGGATTTGCCTCCGTTTACGTTGGTCGGTGCGACGACGCGAGCCGGGCTTTTATCGGCGCCGCTGCGCGATCGATTTGGTGTGATGCTGCACCTTGATTATTATCCGGTCGAGGAGCTGGCGCACATCGTGGCGCGCAGCGCTGAGATCCTACAGGTTGCTTTAACGAAAGAGGCGTGTATTGAGGTGGCTCGCAGAGCGCGCGGCACGCCTCGTATTGCCAATCGGTTGCTCAAACGGGTGCGAGATATCGCGCAGGTTTCCGGCTGGACCACCGTTGATGAGCGTTTGGCAGGCATGGCGTTATCGCGGTTAAAGGTCGACGCTTTGGGGCTCGATGCGACCGACGAGCGGATCGTGATGACCGCCATCGACAAGTTTGGCGGGGGACCCGTTGGGCTCGAAACGTTGGCGGCGGCGGTAGGTGAGGAAGCAAGCACGATTGAAGACGTCTATGAACCGTATCTGCTGCAAATGGGCCTGTTAAAGCGCACGCCACGTGGACGTGTGGTGATGCCGGCGGCATATCGACATTTTGGCAGAAAGATGCCATGATCGTGAAAGAGTCTGAAGCATCTGTGCGATAGAGGCCCGGTTGTCTGAACGGCCACTCGGACGTACCCCCACAATTGGGGTGGAGAATTCGAATGCGTGAGGAGAGGTGGAAGCGTGGGCGTTTTGCCGTTTCGGGGGCGTCGTATCGAGGAACGGAACGAGTTAGCCCGATTGCTCCACGGTGCAAAATCCGGGAATGCGAGTGCGCGCAATGAGCTCATTGCGATGTACATTCCTTTTATTCTGCGGATTGCGGCACAGACGGCACGCAGGTATATCGACCCCAAAGCTGACGACGAATATAGTATCTGCTTGTCCGCGTTTAACGAAGCGATCGATCGTTTTCAGGAAGGCAAGGCAGCGTCATTTTTGACCTTTGCCGAGACGGTAATCCGCAGGCGTTTGATCGATTTCTTCCGAAGCCAGCATCAGCATCGGTTGAAGCAATTGCCTTGGAGCGAGTTCGATGTGATTGACGACGAAGACAATGTCTCCAATTGGGCAGAGGTAAGTTCATCGCTGGAAGTTCATCAGGCAGAGCAGGAGGCGGCTATGCGTGCTCTCGAAATCGAAGAGTATGCGCATCGGCTGGCGGCGTTTGATCTGTCGTTCCACGAATTGATCGACATTTCGCCAAAACACGAGGATGCACGGCGGAATGCATTGGCCTGCGCGCGCGCCATCGCGTCGGACGCAGAGTTGCTGGCCTTTGTCGAACGCAGGCGTGCACTTCCGTTAAAAGCCCTGGAGGATCGGGTCAACGTGTCGCGAAAGACGCTGGAGAGGCAGCGCAAATATATTTTAGCCATCGTCATCTTACTTGCGGGTGATTTTCCACTGCTCAAATCCTTCTTGATGAATGCGGAAGGGGCGTGACATCATGCGGAAAAGGGATGAGGAAGAGGCCGTTATCTTATCGCTTGACGGAGATTGTGCAGTTGTTTTAATGCGCGACGGCAGCTTTCGACGCATCCGCGTGAGGGAGGGTGCACAGGTTGGCGAATTGTGCTCGGTAGCGTCGCGAGAGCACCGATACGCTCGTGTCTTGCGCAACCTAGGCAACAGCGGTCGACGTTGGCGAACGACGGGCCTGGCGGCTGTTGTGGCGTGCTGTGTACTCATTGGCGGGCTGATGGTCGGTGCAATATCCCATCGCTCCGACTATGCGTTGGTATCTTTGGACGCAAACGGCCAAGTGAGCTTCGCCGTCGATGCCCAAATGCGCGTCGTGTCGGCGCATGGGCTCAACTCAGAGGGACAAAAGGTTCTCTCGGCTGTCCCAGTAAAAGGTTTGCCGCTTACGTCGGCCGTGGATGAAGTGGTCAGCAAGCTCGCACAAACACAGGCGTTGCCCCGCAATGACAGCATTGTTGTGACAACGGCCTCTGTTGTGCAGAGTGCCGACGTGCACGCGGTGGATGATCAAGTCATATCGGCCATCCATACGGCATTGGGTAAGCGTGATCCGGGGAATGTGTACCATATGGATGTACCCAAATCTGTGTGGGCACAGGCCCAAGCTGCGCACGTATCGCCCGGGCAATACGCAACATACTTACTCGCGCAACAAGTGGGGGTACCGGTGAAGTTGACCGCTCTGAATTCGGCCAACCTACAGACGGTTCTCGCCGAGGCGCACGACTTGCATACGGCTTTATCCGGTTTCAACACGGGAGATTATCAGCAAGTAGCCTCGATTGTGGAAAGTGCCGTCGGGTCATCCACTTTGAATTCCACACAACAGTATCAGTATAATGGGTGAAGTTGCCCCGTCCGCACAGCGCAAGCTGTGCGGAATTGTGTGTAAGGAAAGGATGGGACGATACCCGTGCGGGTCGATGAATTTGACTATTACCTCCCGGAGCACCTGATTGCCCAAGAGCCGTTGCCAGAAAGGGATCAATCCCGTCTACTTGTGGTCGATCCGGTCGTGCAAGCAATATGGCATCGCAAGTTTGCCGACATTGTCGAAGAACTACATCCGGGTGACGTGCTGGTGATGAACGATTCGCGCGTCTTGCCAGCGCGTCTCTATGCTCGTAAAAGTGCGACGGGAGCCCAGGTAGAGCTGCTGTTGCTACGCCCGTCCGAAGCGGATTCGCACACATGGTATGCCTTGGCTCGCCCAGCAAAGCGTCTTCGCCAAGGAACGCCACTCACGCTTGGTGAAGGCGAAGATGCCATTGAAATTGAAGTGGTGGCGGAGGGCGAAGAAGGTATCCGCGAAATTCGATTCCTGACCGAGGAGTCGGTCATTGACATCGCCAATCGGTATGGCGAGATGCCGCTACCTCCTTATATTCACAATAACCTGGAGGATCAGGAGCGCTATCAAACTGTGTACGCTAAGCGCGTTGGATCGGTTGCGGCACCGACCGCGGGACTGCATTTCACGCCGCAATTGTTGGAGCGCATTGCTACGAAGGGTGTCGATATTCGACATGTCACCCTGCACGTTGGGCTTGGCACATTTCGACCTGTACAGGTTGAGACCGTTGAAAGCCATCACATGCACAGCGAATGGTATGAGGTGAGTCCAGAGACGGCCGCGGCTGTCAATCAGGCAAAGGCAGAGGGGCGGCGCATCGTCGCGGTGGGTACGACGGCACTACGTACATTAGAAGCGGCAGGTGCGTCCGGAACGCTTGAGGCCAAGCAGGATGAGACGGATATTTTTGTTTACCCTGGATATAAATTTAAGATGATAGATGCGTTGATTACAAATTTTCATCTGCCAAAATCGACCTTATTTATGCTTGTCTGCGCGTTGATGGGCACAGAGTTTGCCAAAACCGTCTATGCCGAAGCGGTCGCGGAGTCTTACCGGTTCTTCAGTTTCGGCGACGCGATGTTTATTACGAGGAGGGCCGACGTTGAAGCAACCGGTAACGTATGAACTGATTGGGCGTTGCTCACACACTTTGGCGCGTCGGGGACGTGTTCACACTCCCCATGGCGCGATCGAAACGCCAGTGTTCATGCCGGTCGGCACACAGGCGACTGTGAAGACGATGGCCCCTTGGGAACTGACCGAGCTCGGAGCCCAGATCATTTTGTCGAATACATACCATTTGCACCTTCGCCCAGGCGAAGATATCGTGCGCCAGGCCGGTGGCCTGCATGGTTTCATGCAGTGGCCAGGAGCGGTTTTGACGGACAGTGGCGGGTTTCAAGTCTTCAGCCTGGCGAGTCTGCGCAAAATCACCGATGAGGGCGTCGCCTTCCGTTCACACATCGACGGGAGTCCACGCTTTTTTTCGCCCGAATCGGTGATGGGCATTGAAAACGCGTTGGGTGCCGACATCATCATGCAACTCGACGAATGTCCGCCCTATCCTGCGTCCCGAGAGTATTTGCGCACGTCGCTAGATCGCACCCTGGCATGGGCAAAGCGTTGCAAAGAAGCGCATCGCAGACCAGAGGAACAGGCCTTGTTCGGCATCGTGCAAGGTGGTGAGCATCTCGATATGCGTAGAGAAGCGGCGGAGCGCCTTGTCGAGCTCGACTTTCCTGGCTATGCGGTCGGAGGGCTTAGCGTCGGCGAGCCGAAGCCATTGATGTACGAGATACTCGCTTATACCACTCCTTTGCTGCCAGCGGACAAGCCTCGCTACTTGATGGGAGTCGGCAGCCCTGATGATCTCTTTGAGGGCGTGGAACGCGGGATCGATATGTTTGACTGCGTACTGCCCACTCGCATCGCACGCAATGGAACGGTTTTCACTGCAACGGGCAAACGCGTGCTCAAACATGCTCGATATCGCGATGATTTCCGCCCACTCGACGAGGCGTGCTCGTGTCGGGTCTGCAAGACGTTCTCGCGGGCATACATCCGACATTTGCTTAAGGCGGACGAGATTTTAGGCCTGCGCCTGACGAGCTATCACAATGTGCACTTCCTGCTCGACATGATGGCCAAGATCCGAAAGTCCATTGAGGAAGACAGGTTTTTGCAACTCAAACGCGAATTTTATGAAACGTATGGTTATACTGGTCAGCGAGAGGACGTGTTGGATTGAAAGGCGGAAGCAGTCTCATTTTTCTGATCATCGTCGTGATCGTGTTTTACTTCTTGATGATTGTGCCACAGCGCCGTCAGCAGAAGAAACGTGCAGAAATGATGAAACAGATTGGCCCTGGAGCACGCGTGATGACGGCGTCCGGCTTGTATGCCGAAGTCGTGGAGACGCGCGGCGATATCGTCGTCGCCCAAATTGCTGAGGGTGTGAATGTGGAAATGGATCAACGCGCAGTTGTGCGCGTGATTGAAGAGGGGCCGGCGCAGTACAACGACGAAGTGGACGAGTTGCCGGAGGCGGACGACAACGTGGTGTCAGGCGTATCGGAAACCGTGGACCAAGTAGATGACGAACTGACAACGTCTGACGCGGAGCGTCAGTTTGACGAGCATCACAAGCAGCATGGGGAATCGTGACCAATTGACGACGACGGCCGTGGGCATACGCCTGCGGCCGTTTTGCTCGTTGGCTTTGTCATGCCACCCTGTGCGACGTGTGCGCATTCACCTTACGTGCGCGTGAATGCGGTTCCTATCATGCCGCCGAATGCACCGATGACTGCCATCAGCAATACGCGAAACAGGCCACTTCCGTCCATGGTGAACGTGTTATACACGAATAGCCCGATAGCCACCATGATGAGGGCGTAAAGAAGACCGGTTGCGCCCCCGTGAAACCATCCTCGGCTCTCCACTTGGCGGGCCGCCGCGATCGCGCCGCAAAACACGGCAACACAGTGCACGACATAAGCGGCCGCGGTGAGCGAGTTGACGTCCCATTCGCCGGAGTGTGCGAACAGAAAAATCGCAACCGTCCCTAAGAAGGCAATGAATAGACTCCAAAGACACCCATACAAAACCGGTATTGCACGCAGTACGTCGAGCCGACTGCCACTTTCCGCCTGAGGCACTTTCATCACCTCTTGTACAAGTTTCACTACAAAATATTCGGGTATCAAGATAAATATGATCTTGTCCAAATAGATATGAATTGTTTATACTGGAAACTTGAAGAATTCTGTAATTGGTTTGCTGTGGGGGTGAGGGCATGACCGAGGGTACAACGCTATGGCGCCAGAACGCGTACAGTGCGGTTGTCGGAATCGCCGGCTGCCTTGTTGCATTATACGGTTTGCCGAGTTTGCGCCATGAGAATGGCTGGCTCGTCGCCGCGATGGCGGTCATTGCGTGCTTGCTCGAATCCCTCCCCATCCCGCTGCGACAGGCACAGGCTTCCTTGTTGCCGGCGATCATCATCGCGCTCGTCGGCCTCGGGGGACTTGAACCCGCGATGGTGTGTGGAATGTTGGCAGCCTGTGCGGCGCCGCTGTTCTTGCGAACGTGGGACAGCGTCATCGTATTGTTCAACGCCGGGCAATATGCCCTTAGCACATGCGCCTTATGGCTCGTCTTGCACGCGCTTCATCCTTTGCCCATTGTCTCCGTACATGCCATTGTCCTTTTCGATCTCGCCGTCGGTTCCCTGGTCTTTTTGGTGGTCAATCACTTGCTCGTTCACACCTTGCAGTGGCTTCGCGGCAACTTGTTGCCGTCGTCCATCGTCAGTGCGCTTGTCACGGACGCCGCCAATCTGGCTCTTTGCCTGCCGTTTGCCGTCCTTGTACTGGCGCTGGCTCCTGATAACGTGTGGTTCGAGCCCATCGTCATGTTGCCGTTGGCGATGCTTGCCTATATGTTGCGCGCGCATCGGCAGACACTTGATTTACAGATGATTCACGAGGCGACAACCAAACTCGCCACCGAATTTGACATCCGCGCAATCGCGGCGGAAGCGGCGATTCTCACGCGCCGCATGACGCTCGCCGACTGTGTTGTCGTATTTTTGATCGACAACGAGCACAATGCGCTTGTCCCTATGGCCGTGTATCCGCAAGCCTACGATCACTTGTTTGACAAGAACGGTTGGCCTGAGGAAGAAGGCGGTGTCATATGGAAGACCATTCACCACCGCGATCCCGTGCACATTCCGGACGTTCGTAAGGACGCGCGCGTACGCATTTTAGGCGATCACCCAACATTTTTAAGTATGGCCATCTTCCCCATGCATGCCCATCTCAAAGCACATGGCGCGATCGTCTGTTATGCCAAGCGGCCTCGGGCCTTTGCACACGTACACCAATATATGGACACTTTGTCCAACCAAGTTTCCGTTTTGCTTGAGAACGCGAAGCTATACCAGGAACTTCAGGAACGCACCTTCCGTGACGAAGCGACGGGCCTGTTTAACTATCGCTATTTTTACGAGGAATTGGCAAAACGGGTGCAAACGTCCGTAACAGAGAACCGTCCAGTTTCGGTGTTGATTGCCGACGTTGACTTCTTCAAAAAGTTCAATGACACCTATGGGCACTTGGCGGGCGATGTCGTGTTGCGTGAGGTTGGGCGCCTGCTACAGCGGCATGCTGGAGCTCAAGGAATCGCCGCCCGTTACGGAGGCGAAGAGTTTGCCGTCCTCATCTGGGCAAACGCCGAAGAGGCTTATCGGATTGCGGAACAGATTCGGCAAGAGGTCAGTCGGTTGGCCGTCGAGTTTCACGGTTACCACCTACAGGGAATTTCCGTCAGTGTCGGTGTCGCCACATGTCCCGACCATAGCGTCTCGGATCGGGATCTCCTGCTCAAGGCCGACAGTGCGATGTATTGGGGCGCGAAACAGAGGGGGCGCAACCGAACGGCCATGTATGCGCCAGAGTTCGATACGCAATTGTTTGTCGACAGTTTAACCAGCTTGTACACGCACCACTTCGTCAACATCCGGATCCGCGATGACATGATGCAAGGTGTGACAAAGTGGGGGGTCATCTGTATTGACCTGAACCAGTTCGGCAAAGTCAATGCAGGATTTGGCTTTGATGTAGGGGACGCGGTTCTACGCCAGGTGGGCGTGCTCGTCCGCCAATGCCTTCGCCATACGGAACTCGCCTGTCGGTACGGGGGAGACGAAATTTTGATCGTCCTGCCGGATGTTGCAGAAACAGAGCTTGCGGGAGTTTGCGATCGCGTCGTGAACGCAATCGAACAACACCGTTACGTCGTCTCCGACAATGTGGTGTTTTCCATGCGGACAACGGCTACATACTGCGTTTTTGAAGATGTCGCGGACGGCCCAGACTTATTCAACCGGGTGGCTGAGATGTTTGCACAACTGAGCACAGCTTCCGAGCAAACGATGGCGTAACGCCCTGTTGCGAAAACGGGGGAGTGGCAGATGTTTCATTGCTCCGGCGTTTTTCGCTTTCCCGCTTCGCTTCACGTTTGTCCGCCCCGAGGACGCATGAATGACGGCGCTACCAGGTCATACTAGCGCCGGAGGGATTAGCCATGCATAGCGTTCCCTTATGGCAATTTCCAGCACGCGCACTCGTGCTCTATTTGATTGTGATGATTGCCCTGCGCATTATGGGTAAACGGGAAATTGGTCAACTCTCCGTGTTCGATCTCGTCGTATCCGTCATGATGGCTGAGTTGTCCACCTTGCCGATGGAGGATCGGCGCGTGCCCATTTATGAAGCGGCCATCTCCATCGCGTCACTGGTGCTATTTCAAGTTGCAGTCGCGTTTCTCCAGATCAAGAGCCATCGTTTTCGCCACTTGATTGATGGTGAACCATCCGTGCTCATCGAACATGGGAGAATTCAGGATAGGGAAATGCGAAGAATTCGCTACTCAGTTCACGATTTGCTCACACAGCTTCGCGAAAAAGGTGTCGCCAACGTAGCGGATGTGGAGTTTGCGATACTGGAGACGTCTGGCCAATTGAGTGTGATTCCGAAAGCCGAGGCACGCCCCCTCACACCCCGCGACTTGGGCAAGCCGGTCGCGGCAGAAGCCATTCCATGGCCGCTTGTCATCGATGGCCGCCCCGTGCCAAAGACGCTCACCATCATCGGCCGCGATGAGGTGTGGCTGCGAGATGAGCTAAGGCATCGCGGCTATACCCTGGAAAACGTATTTTATGCGACCATCGATGCTGACGGAAGTATATGGATTGACGAGCGGGACCAAATATAGGGCACGTGCATGTGTCCATGCTGTCCCTCACACCGCAAAGGGCATCCAGCGGACGATTCGTGCCAACGCTGGACCCACTTTGGGGATGCGCGAGACCGCTCGGCTCGTGAGTACCCTCAGGGCGCACAAGAGCGCAAAGTAGACGATGAGTCCACCGCCAATGGCGAGGAGCAGGGTAGAGCCGGGCAATGGGCGATGGTGGAACGTGATGGCCTGCATGTAGGCGAACATCCCGAGTGCAGCGATACCGACGCGTAGGAGCGACTGTAGTCGAATGTGAAAGCCAATCATGCGCACGACAAACCACAAGTTTAACAGCGTCGAGAGTGTAAACGAAAACGCCGTTGCCATGCTCACACCGAGAATACCGACTTCGGGGCGACGGGCCAATACGACGATGAGCAACAGTTTGGCGACGCCACCGACAATGGAATTGACCATTGCGACACCAGCCCTGTTCAAACCCTGTAAAATGCCTGTCAGGGGCGCTTGCAGGCAGAGCAAAAACTCAAACGGAGCCATAATGGCGAGAATGGGGCCGATGTTAGGCTGTTTGTAAATGACGGTCGTCAGAGGCCCTGCGAACAGCGTGAACACCACGGACGCAGGAAACGAGACAAGTGCGGTCGCAGTGAAGCTTTGCGAGAGTCGCTTGCGGATGCGGAACATCTCGCCTGCCGCCGCCGCTTCCGACACAGCCGGCACAAGATTGGTTGCCAGTGAGGATGTGATCACCGTCGGGAATACGAGCAGCGGGATCGCCATGCCGCTGTACTCGCCGTACATGCTGGTGGCTTGGCTCGTGACAAAGCCTGCGGCCTGCAACGCACGCATGACCAGTACCGGTTCAGCTGCAAACAAGAGCGACCAGATCAATTTGCTTAACGTCACAGGCAGTGAAATTTGGCCGATCGCATGCACAGTGTTTCGCATCGACTCGGCGGCACGCGTGTAGGCAGGGTCAGGGATGACGTCGACGAGACGCGCTCGCCGCCGCTGCTGAAAGACCATAAACAAAAGGCCGGAGAGTTCGCCGAGAACCATGCCCATCATGGCAGCGGCCGCGGCGTAGGAAAGCGAATAGCGAACAAAGTATGCCGCCAGGATCCAAATGCTTAGAATGCGCACCGTTTGCTCAAGAATCGAGGCCCAGGCCGTCGGTGCCATGTCCTGCAGTCCCTGAAAGTAGCCGCGATAAAGGCTTGAGATGGCGATAATTCCGACTACTGGAATCATCGCAAGATACGCCGGATAGGCGCGCGGGTCGGTCAGCCAATGTGTTTCGATCACGTGGCGAAATAGGTACATGAGCAGAGTGAACAGGACGGCAAGCGACGCGACCGAAATTCCTGAGATACGCATGATGCGCTGAATGCGGGCGCGATCGCGCTGTGCAACCGCCTCTGCCACGAGCTTGGAGATGGCCAAGGGAAAGCCCATGGTGACAAAGGTCAACACCAAGCCAAGAATGGGAAAGACAATTTGGAACAACCCCATCCCCTCGGCTCCGATGATGCGCGTGAGGAAGATGCGGTATATAAAGCCCATCACGCGTGTGACGAGCCCTGCGATCATCAGCACAAGCGCTCCGTGCAGGAAGGTGTGGCGATTCACGGTACAGTACCTCCCATTTTGGATTCTGTCTGCGGCGGACATGTACGTTATTCCGTATGCGAAACGGTCGTGAGGTAGTCCTTTTTTTGGACCACAGAGGAATTTGCGCTGTGCGGGTGGAAACATAGATAGCTCAGGCAAGCCAAGGGAGATGCATGGGGCATGGATCCGTTCCAACTACCGTCGATCGCGGAACACAAAGCGGCCATACTCGATCTCTGCCGAGCCAAAATCGAGGAATTTAAGCTTCTCGGTTATGATCGGGTAGAGTTTGACGAGTTCTGGTCGTACATCGAATCAAAAGTGCGGTTTGGTATTCAATTGCACGAGTTGGTGGAACTCATTCTATCCGTTCGCATCACGGATTACATGAATTATTTGACGGTGAACGCCTATCGCCAAATGGAAGGTGGACTTGGTGATCCACCGCGTTCGTGACAGCAGCAGGGATGGTGTACGCCCTCGTGCCGCGGGGGCAGGTTTTTTTGTTTGACGGCGAAATTTGTCGTTCGTATACTGAACATGGCATGCTGTTGGAAGCGACAGCGGATCGTTCGCTGGGTTCGACGCCACCCGTTTGCCGGGTGAGGCTGGACGGCGGACTGAAGGAGGACAAGCTATGAAATGGGGACGCCTGTTCGCGTTTCTGCTGATGGTCGCGGCTATCATCGGCGTTACAGCGGGCACAGTTCCACAGGTATGGAAGTCGATCCCACTCGGACTCGACTTGCGAGGCGGTGTCGATTTGTTGTACGCGGTCGATACGCCAAAAGGGCAATCGCTTTCGGACAGCGGCCGCCAAGCCTTATTAAAGGCGGTTGAAATGCGCGTGAACTCGCTTGGCGTTTCATCGCCGAGCATCGATCTCGAAGGCAAGAACCAACTTGGGCAAGATCAGATCCGCGTCCAGGTTGCAGGCGTGAAAAATCAGCAAGAGGCAGTGCAAGTCATCGGCGCAACCGCTCAGTTGGCCATTTACGGGGACGCAACCATTGACAAAAAGACAGGCAAAATCACACCTGTTGGCGCACCCCTTGCGACCGGGGCCGACCTGAAGAGTAATGCCAAGTGGGTCGTGGATCAGCAAGATGGCAAAAATGCGGTCGCCATCGAGTTTAAACAGGCACAGAAGTGGATTGACATCACAAAAAAGTACGTCGGTAAGCCGATTTTTGTATTTCTCAACGGGCAATTGCTGACAGATCCTGTGATTCAGCAGGTTATGTACAGTGGCAGCAGTGAAATATCGGGTGGCAGCTTGACGACGCCGCAAGCGTGTATGGCGTTGGCAAACGAGTTGAATGCGGGCGCACTCCCGTATCCGCTGACGCTCGAAAGTGAGACGAGCGTAGGTCCGTCGCTTGGCCAAACGAGCTTGCAGCGGACGATGGTCGCAGGTCTCATTGCCATCATTATCATCTTCGCCTTCATGATTTGCGTGTATCGCCTGGCCGGTCTTATCGCCGATATTGCGCTCATCGCGTACGGTTATTTGACTTTGCTGGTCTTCTCGGGTCTGCACGTCGTACTCACGCTTTCGGGATTGGCGGCTCTCGTGCTGGGCGTGGGGATTGCGGTCGATGCGAATATCATCACGTATGAGCGCATTAAGGACGAGATGCGAAACGGCCGCAGCTTGCGATCCGCAGTGCGTATCGGCAACAAGAACGCCTTGCGCACCATCGTCGACTCGAATGCGACGACGTTTATCGCTGGTGCTGTCATGTACATCTTCGGCGGACAAGGGGACGTTCGGGGCTTTGCCGTCGCGCTCATGGTCGGCATCATCGTCAGCCTTTTGACTGCAGTGTTGCTCAGCCGTCTCATGCTGCTTACGTTCACGGCGTCTGGCGCCGTTCGCCGCCCATGGTGGTACGGCGTCGGGAAGGGAGTGTTGAAACAGCATGAAACCCAGGTTTAACATTGTTCGGTTGAGCAAATGGTTTTTTATGCTGTCGGGTGCCATTACCATCGCCGGCATTATCGTATTCGCATTGTTCGGATTTAACTTAAGCACAGATTTTAAAGCCGGATCGCGAATCCAGTTTCAATTGAATCAACAAGTTCCGGATGCGCGCGTGCGGCAAATGTTTCAATCCGTCGGCCTCACGATTGGCGACACCGGTCTCACGGTTGGTGGCATCGAACGTAATGTCGCCATCGTCACACTCCCTGAACAGTTGAGCGCCAAACAGATTGCGGCCATTCAGTCGGCTGAACACAAATTCTTTCCGAGCGCCAAGCAAGACATTCAGGTGAATTCGGTCGATCCGTTTGTCGCACAACAAACGGCGCGCAAAGCGATTTGGGCCGTGCTCGCGGCGGCGGTGTGCATTGTGGTTTACGTGGCCATCCGCTTTGAATTCCGCTTTGCGATTGCCGGCATCATCGCCCTGTTGCATGACGCGTTTATCGTCCTTGCTGCCTTTGCTCTTTTGCGCCGCGAAGTCGATTTGACCTTTGTCGCGGCGTTGCTGACCATTGTGGGGTATTCCATCAATGACACCATCGTCATTTTTGACCGCATCCGTGAGAACGTGAAAATTCACAAGCCGGAAGACATCGATGCCCTGCGCGAAGTGGTCAACAAGAGCCTGTGGCAGACGATGACGAGATCTATCAACACGGTCTTTACCGTGCTCGTTGCGGCTGTGATTCTCTACTTCTTCGGCGGGGTGTCCATTCGCAACTTCACGTTTGCACTCATCATCGGTCTCATCAGCGGTGCATACTCGTCCATATTTATCGCGAGTCCGATTTGGGTTGCATGGAGAGGTCGCTCCATGCGTAAACATAAAGCTGTTGCCAATGAAGCAAGTGTGCAGTGATTCATGTTGCGCCGAAGCGCTCCCAAGGGGCGCTTCTTTAATTTCGCGCACTTAGCGAACGTACATCGGTCACGCGTGGGAAAGGACGAGATCCGCAGTGGATGCAACAACCAGACTTGTGCGTCAAGGAACTCGCATCGCCTATGCCAATGCAGGGTTTAACGTCGCCCTTACGGCTGCGAAGGGACTCGTTGGCGCGATAGCACACAGTGACGCCCTCATCGCTGACGCGGTCCACTCAGCTTCTGATCTCGTCGGCTCCTTGGCCGTCATTATCGGGCTTCGCATCGCCCGCAAACCGCCTGATGAAGACCATCCCTACGGCCATGGCAAGGCGGAGTTGATCGCTTCCATCGTCGTAGCCGGTTTGTTGATTGCCGCCGCCATTGATGTGGGCGTGTCGTCGATCTCGTCTTTTATGAAGTCCCCCAAAGCCCCTGAACTGGCGGCAGCCGAAATGGCATTCGTCGCGATCGTAGTCAAAGAGCTACTTTTTCGATATAACGTGCGGATCGGCCGTCGCTTGCAAAGTAAGAGCCTGATGGCACAGGCATACGACCACCGTTCCGACGTCTATTCGTCGTTGGCGGCGCTCGTCGGCATTGTCTTGGCCATCATCGGTGAGCGGCTGCGCATCCGCTGGCTCATGTACATGGATGCCGCCGCTGGCCTGTTCGTGGCGTGTCTTGTCCTCAAAATGGCGATTCATATTGCGCAAGACTCGCTACAGAGTTTGATGGACAGGGTCGTGCTAGAAGAAGCCGCCTTACATCCGTACCGTGAACAAGTGATGCAGGTACACGGGGTAAGGGCCATTGATGAACTGCGCGTGCGCGATCACGGCCAGTATGTGATTGTCGATATCGAGATTGCGGTGGATGGGGACATCACCGTGTTCGCAGGTCACGAGATTGCCGCGGAAGTCCGGCGCGTCTTGCGTGAGAAATTCGCTCGTGTGCAAGACGTGTTTGTTCACGTGAACCCATATGAGGTGGGGGACGAGCGAAGAGAAGGGAATAGGGATTGTGAGTAATATGCAACCATTGTGGAGGGCCGCAAGTGTCCCTCCGGAGTATGCCGTCTCACTTGCGGATCGTCTGGGACTGCCGACGCGTGTTGCGCGCTGGCTGTTGGCCCGCAATATCAGCAACGAAGATGAGGCCCGCCGATTTTTGTTTGCGCGCGAGGCGTGGACAGATCCATTCGACTTTTTCGACATGCGCTTGGCTGTCGATCGCATCTTGTCAGCGGTGCGCAATCGTGAGCAGATTGTGATTGTCGGTGATTACGACGTGGATGGTGTGACAGCGAGCGCCATTCTGGCGAGTGAACTTGAGGCGCGGGGCGCCAACTGGCACTGCATCATTCCGGAGCGGGTGGCAGACGGTTACGGACTGGCGCCGCCATTGGTCGGGCGTGCAGAACAACTTGGAGGCACCCTCATTGTCACGGTGGACAATGGCATTCGGGCACAGGCCGCCCTTGAAGTGGCTTGCGATCTTGGCATCGACGTGATTATTACAGACCACCATGAGCCGGGCGATGAGATTCTCACAGGTGCTTTAGCTGTGGTTCACTATAGCCGTCACGCCGATAGCGAACGGTCCCGTCCACTTTCTGGCGCTGGTGTGGCGTGGAAGCTGACGCAAGCTATGCAAACAGTCGATCCGCGGCGGGCGCAAGGTGCTCCTGCACAGTTTCACGAGGAGTGGTTGATAGGCCTTGCGGCACTTGGTGCTGTGAGCGATATGATGCCGATGCGTGGCGAGAACCGGCGGCTGGTTCGGGAAGGACTCACCGCCCTGCGCACGTGCCAGCGCCCTGGCTGGTTACTGCTTTGTGAACGAGCCAGGGTCGATGTGAACCAGTTGTCCGTAAGTGACATCTCGTGGCGGATTGGGCCGCGCCTAAACGCGGCCGGACGAATGGCTCATGCGGGTACGGCATTTTCTTTGCTCATGGCCGAACACCGGGCGGAGGCTCTCGAACTCGCGGACGAGATCGAGAGGTTAAACGTTCAGCGGAGACAGGCGACGGAGCGTGCGACGCAAGAAGCCATCGCCCAGGTCGAATCGATGTATGGACCCAACCCAGATGCAGTCGTGGCGTGTGGCGCGTGGCCATTAGGCGTTGTCGGCATTGTAGCAGCCAAGCTGGTGAACCACTTTGGTTGCCCGGCCATCGCGCTGGCCCATATGGAGGACGGCACGTTGCGCGGGTCCGGGCGGGCACCTTCTGGCATCTCGCTACACTCGGCGGTGGCCCTTTGCGCATCGTATCTCAGCCACTTTGGCGGCCACGATGCGGCAATTGGTTGCGGTTTACAAGCGTCGTCCTTGGCCGATTTTCGAACGGCGTTCGCAGCAGCCGTGGCGCATTTGCGGGAAGCAAACGGCGAAACAGTCACATGCTCTTCACAGGAGATGCTCGCAGATGACTACCTGCCACTGTCGGAACATGGGTTGGAGTTGCTTGAGTGGGCACAGCGATTCGCGCCATTTGGGCCTGAGAACGAACCTTTGCAGCTGTTTGTTGGGCCAGTGGAAGTACGTCAGGCTACGAAGATAGGAAATGGTTCACATGTGCGCCTTAGGCTTGCAGAAGGCGGCGTCGAACAGGATGCAGTTTGGTTTCAGGTACCGCCGATTGCAGCTGCCAGGTTGGCGGCAGGCCTGCCAAAGGTTTGTGCGTTTTTGGTCGAAATCGAAGAAAACGTATGGCAAGGCAGGCGCTCGGCGCAGTTGCTCATTCGCCGCGGCTGGGTGCTGGATGCACCGGTTTTGCGATCGCGCTTTGCCACGGTGTACCGCCTCTTGCGCCAAGGTGTCAAGCGGGCGCAAGCCTTGCTTGAGCACCTGCACAATCGCGGGGAAGGCAGTACACCCGAGGAGCTCGCTGCGATTTTGGCGACATTTGTCGAATTGGGATTTGCCGCTGAGCGCGATGGTGCGTATCATGTCATAGAGGGAGAAAAGCGCGATTTACGCGATGCAATGACATACCAGTCGCTGGTGCGCGAGCACCTGTCGCCATTAGATGACAGCGGGTGGACAGGCTCTGGTTTGGACGAGCGACAGCAAAGGGCGTAGAGGAGAGAATGTGTTGACCATTCGATATCGTGATTGGATTCGCGATGTTCCGGACTTTCCTAAGCCGGGCATCTTGTTTCGAGACATTACACCGCTTTTGGGCAATGGTCCCGTCTATAGACAGGCCATTACAGATCTCGCCGAGCGCGTGCGGGCGTGGGGTGCTGACGTGATCGCCGGGCCGGAGGCTCGTGGCTATGTGGTTGGTGCACCCCTTGCAGCGATGCTGGGACTGGGCTTCGTGCCGGTTCGTAAGCCGGGCAAATTGCCATATACCACAGTATCTGTGACCTATGACTTAGAATATGGTCAGGATAGGCTTGAAATTCATAGTGATGCCATTCAACAGGGACAACGTGTGGTCGTCGCAGACGATTTACTCGCAACTGGGGGAACGATGAGCGCGACTATCGAACTGGTGCGCAAGTTGGGAGGAGAAGTTGTCGGCGCGGCTTTTTTCATCGAGTTACAGGCGTTAGCGGGGCGTTCTCGCTTGGGTGATATTCCGATTCACACGCTGGTTCAATACGAATCGTGAACTGGCATGCTGTCGACGGGAGGTGACTGCCATGACGGAGCAAACGAAGGATCAGTCAATAGATGGCTTATGCGAAAAGTTGGCATCGTACTGCAGCCAGGAAGAACTTGATGAAGTGCGTCAGGCTTACGAGTTTGCAAGCCGTGCCCATGCGGGGCAGGTGCGCATGTCGGGTGAACCCTATATCACGCACCCGTTGGCGGTCGCGTATATTCTTGCAGACCTGCAGCTTGACGCGACCGCCGTCGTCGCGGCTCTTCTGCATGACGTGGTCGAGGACACATCCGTGACGGATTCCAACATCGTGCAGACGTTTGGGGCCGAGGTGGCGTCACTCGTCGACGGCGTGACAAAGCTGAAGCGGATCCGCTTCGATTCACGAGAGGAACAACAAGCCGAAAATCTGCGCAAGATGTTTATGGCGATGGCGCGCGACATACGCGTGCTGATCATCAAGTTGGCGGATCGCTTGCACAATATGCGTACGCTGCGCTATCAAACGCCAGCGACACAGATGCGCAAAGCGCGCGAAACACTTGAAATCTTCGCTCCTTTGGCACACCGCCTTGGAATTAACACAATTAAGTGGGAACTGGAAGACATCTCGCTAAGGTATCTCAATCCGCAACAGTACTATCGGATTGTCAATTTGATGGCGCGCAAGCGACAGGAGCGCGAGCAGTTCATCGAAGGTGTGATGGACGTTTTGCGCCAGAAACTTGGCGAGCTCAATCTTAAGGCTGAAGTCAGCGGACGGGCGAAGCACATTTACAGCATCTATCGCAAGATGACGACGCAGCATAAGGAGTTTAACGAAATTTACGACCTTTTTGCGATTCGCGTCACAGTCGAAAGCATCAAAGACTGCTATGGGGTGCTCGGTGTCGTACACACCATGTGGAAGCCTATGCCCGGGCGTTTTAAAGACTACATCGCGATGCCGAAAGCGAACATGTATCAGAGTCTGCATACGACGGTCATCGGGCCTAATGGAGAACCTCTGGAGATTCAGATTCGCACCTGGGAAATGCACCAGACCGCCGAATACGGTATTGCCGCGCACTGGGTATATAAGGAGTCTGGATCGCGCAGGGTCGAGGACGACTTCGCGAAGAAGTTGGCTTGGTTTCGCGAGGTACTTGAATGGCAGCAGGATTTTCGCGATGCCCAGGAGTTCATGGAAACCCTCAAAATCGATTTGTTCTCGGACCAGGTTTTTGTGTTCACTCCCAAGGGCGACGTGATTGAACTGCCCGCTGGTTCTGTACCCATCGACTTCGCATACCGCATTCACACGGATATTGGAAACCACTGTATCGGCGCAAAAGTGAACGGCAAGATGGTACCTCTCGACTACCGCCTGCGCACTGGCGATATCGTCGAGGTCATCACCAGCAAACATTCGTACGGCCCGAGCCGTGACTGGCTGAAAATTGTACAATCATCTCAGTCAAAAAGCAAAATTAGACAGTGGTTCAAACGTGAAAAGCGAGAGGAGAACGTCGCGCGTGGTCGTGAACAAATCGAGCGCGAGATCGTTCGTCAACGCTTAGAGCCTAAACAGTTGTTGACCTCTGCGGGACTCGCCGAAGCGATGCATAAATTCAGTTTCTCCCGTGAGGAGGATCTCTACGCTGCGGTCGGTTATGGAGGCTTGAGTGCGGCTCAGGTTGTAACACGGCTCGTGGAAGTATACCGGCGGTCTCTGGAAGAGAAGCCAGTCGATTCGATGTCCATTACGAAGGGACAGGCGAAGCCATCAGATACGGGTGTGCGCGTCAAAGGCGTTGACAACGTGTTAATTCGCTTCGCACGTTGTTGTAATCCTGTACCCGGCGATGACATTGTGGGCTTCATTACGCGCGGTCGCGGTGTTTCGGTGCACCGCGTCGATTGTCCAAATGTCGCTGCCCTCTCAGCGACTGAGACGCGGACCCTGGAGGTCGAGTGGGCGACCAGCAAAGACTGGTCGTACAACGCTGAAATTGAGGTGACTGCGTTGGATAGGCATGGTCTTGTCAATGAGGTCCTTAACGCCGTCGCCGAGACGAAAACCGATATTACCGCCGTGAGTGCCCGGGCGGATGCGAAAAAGGTTGCGCACATCCATATGAGCATCCGCATTCGCAATTTGGATCACCTGCGCTCGGTCGTCGAGCGCTTAAAGCGGATCAAAGACATGTATAGTGTGCGACGCATCATTCAGTGAAGAAGCGTGGCAAGGAGGCGTGGTATGCGCGTAGTCGTGCAGAGAAGTGGTCCTGCTCGAGTTGAAGTTGACGGCGAGATCGTCGGACAAATCGAGAAAGGGCTCGTGCTATTGGTTGGTGTCAGCAGGGATGATACGGAAGCGGATGCCGTGTATTTGGCGGACAAGATTGTTGGACTGCGCATTTTCCCGGACACAGAAGGGAAATTGAACCATGATGTGCGCGAGGCTCGGGGTAGCATTCTCTCCGTCAGCCAATTTACGCTCTACGGAGATGCGCGCAAAGGTCGGCGGCCAAGTTATGCTGATGCGGCACCGCCTGACATGGCAGTGGAATTATATAACCGGTTTAATGAATTGTTGCGCGATCGCAACGTTCATGTGGAGACAGGGCAGTTTCGAGCCATGATGCAAGTGTATCTCGTGAATGACGGGCCGGTGACCTTGTTGCTCGACAGCAAAAAGACATTTTAAGTGTATCCCTGGCTTTTGTGCGCAGTTATGTGAGGAAACGCTCCCCGCGCATAGACGTCATGTGTTTGACGGACGCTAGGCCGGGGAGGTGCAGTCATGGAAAACGAGATTCACGCCACACACACCTGTTACGCATGCGGCCATATCATGCCGTTTGCAGGCCACATTTTTGGCGGAATTGTCGTGGCGCATGGAAACGAGGTGGACGCCACGATCTCGGTCACTGGAACAACTAGTAACTATGTTGAGATGGCAATCGAACTCCAGTGCCCGAAATGCAACGCCATTAATCAGTTCAAAGCGCTTCACCCAAAGACGTGAAGTTTTGGTTTGTACCTCGCCGAGGCACCGCGCTTATTTAAGCATTTGTGCGCTGTAGGACCAATGCTTGTTCCCTTGCGTCTACATAAACATTCCAAAACGCACACCAGTCTCCTGACGCCTGGCCGGTATTGACCTCCAGGCGAAGACTGGCATCTCCCAGCCGCTCCGCTCGTGCATTCAACAATTGAATATGTGAACGCAATTGGTGAACAAATTGCGTCACGGACAGACTCGGTTGATCAAATGCGACGAAGAGCACCTCTCCTGCTCCCATACGGATGGCGACCGCATTTGGCACGGCGTGGGTCGACCAGCATTGTCCAATGTAGGCGACGGCTTGTTCGCCTTCCACGACGCCCATGCTATCATGGTTGGCAATCGAGACTACCACAGCCGTTACTGTCGTCCACTCGGGAAACGGGCGCAAAACGGTTTGCGATAGCCACTCTGCGGGCTGGTCTGCGGCGAGTAGCTCGACGAGAAACTGGCGATGGTAAAGTTTTGTTTTCGTGTCATATAAATGTGCAATTGGTCGCCGTGTATCTTGATACGCGGCATAAACCGCGTCGCTTAGGCGTTGGGCTGTCCGCTGCAGACGGTTGCGATCCGCTTCTGTATACACGCGCTCAAGCGTGGACTGCACATTCATCGTACCAAAGACGTGGTTGCCCCGTATCAAAGGCACCCGAATAATAGACTGAATTCCTTGTGCTGCTAAGCTGTAATCATCTTGAAATTCAGGGTTGCGCAAGATGTCCGCGCACATCACGGGTTGTTTCGTGCGCTGTACAAATGCCAAACCACTATTGGCAACAGGTATCAACGTGCCAACGGGTCTAGCCGGCACGTCATCGCGCAGGGACACTTCGTGTACAGCAGAAAACGCGGCGCCTTCTTCGACGAATTCAAGGCTTAGTCGGTCTAAGGGCAGTTGCTCGACAATGGCGTCAGCCAAGTACGAGGTCAACTCGTGCAAGCGCGGATGACGTTGCACACCCGTGAGCACTACATCGAGCCACTCGCGTTCACTCAAGCGCTCCAGGTTATGTGTGTCGTCAGGCACGAGATGGGGCTGGCGCGGCTGCAACGTCGCAATGAACGCAGAGAGTTGAAAGGATGCCGGTGGAACCGGGGCGCCGAATAAATACCCCTGAATCTCGTCACACTTGCTATCGCGCAGAAAGTCAAACTGCTGGACGGTTTCCACGCCTTCCGCGACAACGCTTAAGTTGAGTGATTTTGCAAGTGAAATGATGGCCCCAATAATCGGCGTCTGGTTGACCGCGCTCTGAATGCCTGCAGTAAACGAACGGTCAATTTTGAGCGTATGTACTGGAAACTGCATGAGATAGTTAAGCGACGAATACCCAACGCCAAAATCGTCGATCGCGATGCGTACACCGATTTGGCGCAACTGGGTCAAGATGTGAACCGCTCGTTCGACGTCGTACATGGCCGTTCGCTCGGTGATTTCAAGCTCCAGCAATGATGGATCCAAGCCTGATTCAGCCAGAGCCTGCTGAACCAGTTGGGGAAATGACGGTTGTAAAAACTGGCGGCTTGAAATATTGACACTCGTGCGCACGCGATAACCTTGTGAAAGCCAGGAACTGCCTTGTTCGCAGACGGCGCGAAGGACGTACTCGTCGATTGGCAGAATGAGATCGCTCGATTCGGCGATAGGGATGAACGCGTGGGGTGGAATGTCACCAAGCTCCGGATGCCGCCAGCGGCACAGAGCTTCGGCTCCGACGACTTGCATCGATTTAGCATGCACTTTTGGTTGATAATAAATTTGTAAATCGCGATTGCGCAGTGCATGGCGGAGCATGGTTTCGACCATCAGCGGTGGCAATTCACGAGGAGGCCTCGCGCAGTCGGTGCGCACCTGATTACTCCCCAATTGCTTTGCACAGCGGACTGCTGCATCGGCTTGGCGCAGCAGTTGTTCAGCTGTCATCTGTGGATGTGATCCCGTTGCGATGCCGACGCTGGCGGTGACAATGACTTCGGTGCCGGCAATGTGATGGGGCTCGGCGATGGCGAGTCGAATCCGTTCGGCCATCGCTTGCGCACCGTCCTGGTCAACGTCGATCAAGGCGACGGCAAACTCGTCAGCGCAGAGTCTGCTTGCTGTAGCTGAGCTCGGTATGACCGCGACGATACGCTTTGCGGTTTCGCGCAGAACAATGTCTCCATCTGCGTAGCTGAAATGCTCATTGACCAAGCGAAACCGATCCAGGTTGACAAGGAGTATTGAAACCGTTGGCGCGTTGGGCATTGCCTGTGCCACGGCATATAGAAAATGGCTACGGGAAAACAAGTTGGTCAAGCCGTCCCGCTGCATTGTTAGAAAGTCATTGCCCACAAAGCCACCGCCTCGTAAAATGCCGCACTACAGAAGCATCTTAAGAAAAATCTTATTTCTATAGCGCATGACAAAAGTTCAGTTCCCTACTTGATGTCGCACTTTCACTCTTTCGACATTCGTAGAGGAAAGTCCTCTTGTCTCGGCATATCTCAGCGGCTATCGACAGGAGGCAGTTGTGGTGCGAGAATTGCCCAGGCCAGAGGGCCTATAAGGCTCGTTACGATAGATACCAGGATGGTGCTGGCGGCCCAGATTTCTGGGAGCAAGTGGGCATTGACGGCAAGCTGCGCGGCTGCTGCCACCAAGCTTAGCCGGCTCGAGAGGAGGAAGCCTGCCGCCCATGCCTGGCGTTTGCCGTGGAAGCGCAGCAGGGTGAGTGCAGGTAGGAGTTTCACAGCAAAAGCCAGCCCTGCGAAGACAGGCAGCCAGGATAATGCCCTTACCGAGTGCAGTTGCGCGATAGGCATTGCATACCCAGTTGCCACAAAGAACATGGGCACAAATACGGCATAACCGACGCCATAGCTATAGGTGACGACGAGCGGCTTGTGCGCAAATTTGAGCCCACGGACGATCACGCCGGCCAAAAAAGCGCCCAAAATCGGTTCGCTGCCTGTCGCCTCTGCCAGTATGGCAAAGATGGCGACAAGCGCGATCGTCGCGCGCGTTCGATCCATGGCTTGCCCCAACAAGCGGCCTGCGGCAGGCACTTGCCGCAATTTCTCGAGGCTCAGGCCCACACCAAGCGCGATCGGCACGATGGCGAGTGTAAGCCAGACTCGCCAGGGATCCGCCGATTTGTGGGCGCCAAGGAGTAGTGAGACCAACAGCATGGTCATGAAGTCTGCGATCACGGCGCTGTATAAGATGGCTTGGCCCAAAGGCCGATGAAGGTACCCTGTTTCTTCAAGCACGGGCAGGACGACGCCAAGCGATGTTGTGGCGAACAAAAGCGACAGCATATACGGATTCGCACCATCGGGGGAAAAATGTGCCAGACATGCGCAGCACACGAAGCTAAAGAGCAGGGTGGCGCAAAACATCATGGTTCCGACGATGGCCGGGGATGTACCCTCTTTGTGATCATCGCGCTTCCTAAACAGCAAGTGAACATCTATTTCCATGCCGGACAGGAACATAAGAAACAAAAGTCCCAAATCGCCGAGTCGGCGCAACCACCAAGCGTCCATGGGGGTTAGGTGCAGTGCGGGAAGTTTGAGAAGCAAGCCAAAGATCAAATACGATATGGCGCTTGGCACTTTGAACAGCGGTGTGCGTCCAAGCAATGCGGCAACCGCAAATGCGGCAACAAACAATGTGAGAAATCGAAACATGGTAGCATCCATTCGCTCACCCCGCAAACGGTATACGATATGCGTTGCGGGACAAGCGAATGACAGCACCTCAGTGAATCAAAGTATAAATCTGTTGCGCGATCACGATACAAGTAACGCCGATAAACAAGGGGCGCACGTACCGTGAACCCTTGCGAATGGCAAACCGCGATCCCGTAAACGCGCCAAGCATCATACATACGCCAAGGATGAGGCCATCCTCATAGCGGATGGAGCCGACACTGGCAAATGCGATCAAGGCGCCTACATTGCTCGCAAAGTTCAGTGTGCGGGCGTTGCCGCTCGCCGCTAAAAAATCAAAGCCGAGCAGGACAAAGCCCATCATCAGGAACGAACCTGTACCTGGGCCGAAAAAGCCGTCATAAAAGCCGAGCACGATGGCAAGCAATGCTGTCCACAAGTAGGTGCGAGCCTTCGTCGTACGCATCGCTTCGACCAGACCCAAGTTCTTCTTAAAGATTGTATACGAGGCGACGAAGACGAGCATGACAAGGACGAACGGGCGGAGAAAGGAAGACGGAAGGTGATGGACAACGATGGCGCCGGCCGCCGACGCGAACACGCCGAGCGGAAAGAGGGGGCCAACCAGGCGAATGCTCACCTTCCCCGACGTCAAGTACGACGTAAAGCTCGTGACCGCGGACATGGTTCCCGCCAACTTGTTTGTGCCCAAGGCCAAGGATGGGGGCAGTCCGACGAACAAAAGAGCAGGCAGCGAAATGAGGCCGCCGCCGCCGACCGTCGCATCGATGAAAGCAGCAACGAAGCCGGAAACTGCCAGGGTGATGACGGTTATGAGTGACAGGTGCACGGTGTAACGCGTCCTTTCTGTGCGCACGATGCTCGTTCCAAAATCCTGAATATTGTACTGCCGACCGCCTTGTCTGACAACCTTCGTTTGTTTCATAACCCTTTGCGTGCATGGTTTTTCAGCGGCCAGCCAAGCTAACGCTAGATGAACTGGAGACGAGGGGGATGCGCATGTATCGATCGCGCTTGTTGTCAGTTGCTGCGGCTGGCGCCGTCGCGCTCATGGTCGTCGGATGCGGTGCAAACACGGGTGCCATGATATCGAAGTCACAAACGTCGTTGCGGCCGTCTCACGACACTGCTGCCGTATTACAAAAGCCAGATCCGGCAGGTATTCCAGCCGCTGTCTCATTGACAGCCTTGCAGCGAAACAATGTATGGTACAACATCGACCTGCCGGACGGCGATACAGGCTATCGCTGGGGATATATGCACGGGGTCTTTCAAATTCAGCGCACGGACGATCGCGGCGCAACTTGGCGCGGCGTGAACGTTCCCGTCCGTTTTGACTTAAGCACAGAATCTGTCTACCGCGGAGTAGAAAACCCACAACTAGCCGTGGTCAACCTGGACACGCTTTATTTGTATGGCGTCTCTGGGCATTCCTTCGTGCGGGCGGGAACAAGTGATGGGGGTGCGCATTGGAGTGTTTATCGCACAGATTTAGGTGCAGATGGATTCCGGGTGACAAGCGTAAGTCAGCCAGCAAAGTCACAAGGATGGGTTTTACTCGCTGGAACGGGTGCCGCAAATAGCGGAGTGACCCTCTTGTATCATGTGACGAACGGCGGCGCTACGGTCGCACAAGTCAAGGTCGGTCACTTGCCGTCGGCCTCCGGTCTGCCCATGAACGCGCAAGCTGTCGTCGCCTTCACCAACCTGCGCAGTGGGTGGTTGCTTACGACCACGTCGTCCGGAGAACTGTCGCTTTATAGGACAGACGATGGCGGTCGTCACTGGTCCGTGCGCACCCTGAAGCCTCCGAAGCAAATCCTTGGCGCGAAGGCCGTTAAGGTTTATCAGCCGCAACTACTCGAAAACGAAGGGACGTTTGCCGCCGTTTTCACTACTGGAACAGGAAAGTCCAGCAAGCAACACGTGGTCATCTTCCGATCCCGCGACGGTGGCAAGACGTTTGCTGGCGAGTTGACGGATCAGCTGGATGGAGCCAAGGCGAACTATGAAGGACAGCCAGCCGTGTTCGCGACGCCGGACTACGGCTATGCCGTCAACGATGGCCGTTTGCTACGCACCACAGACTCCGGCGACAGTTGGCTGACGGTTCACTCGCCGTCCTTGGAACTGTGGCTACAACGTTATCCGTGCGTCTTAGCGATGAACTTTGTATCCTATACGCAAGGTTACATGCTGTTGGCCGACGCCACCCAAAAGCATACGGTGTTGTTGCAAACTGCAGGCCTGCGCGACCGTTGGCAGCCGGTCCCCTAACCGGCTGCAACAGTGGCAGTTCAACGCCGGAACAACGCAGTAAAGACTTCATCGGCTGCCCGCTGACCCTGCACAATGCAGTCGGGCAACCCCAGACCTTCGTATCCGGCGCCCGCCACAGCAAGGGCGGGCGCTTGGCTTTGAATCGCGGCGTGCAGCCTTTGCAGGTGGTCGCCGTGGCCAACGAGATAATTGGGCATCGCGTGCGACCAGCGTGTGACCTTGTGCCAGACTGGTTCGGCTTGAATGCCCACTATGCTCTCCACTTCGCGACTCACCTGTTTGACCATCGCCTCGTCGTCCAACTGAAGATACTCTTCTTGTCCCGCGCGCCCGACGTAACAGCGTAGTACAACCATATCGCTGGGGGTCGTGTGTGGCCACTTGCTCGACATCCACGTGCTCGCTGTCATGGCCATACCTTCAGAGCGAGGAACCAAAAAACCTGAAGCATGTGACAAATCGACGGTGACATCTTGCTTTCGGTACGCGAGGATGATGGTTGCCGTCGACGCATACGGCACGTCAAACTCGTCGCTGACAATGTCTAGCTGACGGAGCAACGGCTTGGCAACTGAGACAGGCGTCGTGAGAACAACACCATCAAACGTTTCGCTGGCACTGCTGCCATTGTCGCCCGTGGCTCGCACCTCATAGCCATTCTCCGTCCGGCGCATGGCCACAACTTGCGTTTCGAGACGAATCGAGACCGCTTGCGCGATGTCGTCGCGCAAACGTTCGATCACGCTTTCGAGCCCCGTGCGCACCGTCACGAAGGCGCTGCGTCCAGACAGTCCGCTGCGATTGGTTTGTTGTCGCTTGCGGCTGGCCATCGCCCCAATGATTAAACTGCGCGATTGCACGGCGAGATCGTACAATTGACGCCAGGTGGCAAACAGGCTTAGTTGGTCGATGCGCCCCGCATAGATGCCTGCGAGCAAAGGTTCGCCTAAATAATCGACCCATTCATCCCCCAGGCGAGATCGCAAAAACGCTCCAAGCGACACATCCTGTTGAATCGGACTGGCTGGCAGCCAGACGTCCGCCAGCGCCCGCAATTTCCCAGTCCCCGACAGTAAAGACGAGGCGAGGAACTTTTCCACTTCGGCAGGAATACCGACGAAGGTACCTTGTGGCATAGGGTGCAGTTTGCCGTTGCGTACGATGAATGTCTGTGAGGCTTCCGGATTCATATATACGATGTCGGTTTCCATACCGAGATCGCGCAAAAGTTGTACCCCGGCCGGTTTGCGCGCGAGCATAGAGTCGGGGCCGCCTTCTACAACAAGCCCGTGTTCTCTGTACGTGCGAATCTTTCCACCAAGACGCGAGTCCTTTTCGTAGAGCACAATATCGCAGGGCACGCCTGCGCTACGGCTCTTTTCAATGAGGTGCCGGGCCGCCGTCAAGCCTGTGATGCCACCGCCGATCACGGCCACTTTCATGGCGCCATCAGCTCCGTTTCTCGCTCAGCTCGGCGCACAGCGTCGCGCAGGCCGGCAAGAAATGCTGGATCGTCGTTCATTTGGCGGGTGCGCACGAGATGCAGCCCCAACTCTCGTGCCCGAGCCTGCGCCTCGATGTCAATATCGTAAAGTACTTCCAGATGATCCGCGACAAAACCTTGCGAGCACGATACCACTTCGCGGTAACCCTGCTCGCGCAATTCGCTTAAAACATCGAGAATGTCCGGGCCAAGCCACGGCTCATGGGTGCGACCCGCACTTTGCCAAGCATACATGTAATGCGGCAAGTTCAGGCGTTTGGCAATCTCGTCGCCCGATTCGTGCAGTTGATCGACATAGGGGTCGTTCATTTCGAGAATGCGAGCAGGTAACGAGTGTGCCGAGAAGACGACCATCGCGTTTTGCGGTTCGCTGCAGCGAGCCAAGGCCTCTTGGACGCGACTGGTCAGAACGTCGAGAAAGCGCGGCTCCATGTGCCACTCGCGAATGTAGCGAAAGGCCGGCCCCCCTAAGCGTGCCGCCGTCTCTCGCACCTGTTTATGGTAAGTTTCAATACTCATTGTCGAATAGTGTGGTGCTAGAACGATGGCTATCGCCTCGGTGATGCCGTCTTCATGCATCTTCTCCACAGCGTCCGAGATGAATGGCGTCGTGTGCTTCATGCCTTGA
Organism: Alicyclobacillus hesperidum subsp. aegles; assembly: GCF_027923525.1. NCBI lineage: Bacteria > Bacillati > Bacillota > Bacilli > Caryophanales > Alicyclobacillaceae > Alicyclobacillus > Alicyclobacillus hesperidum. The sequence continues at coordinate 58,609 of NZ_BSBJ01000060.1, forward strand.
TACAGACGGACGGGTCTACCTCCGTCTGCATTGAGTAGCGCTGCAAGCCCTTCCGCCTGCCGACGCGTGATCTCGGCAAGTGGGGAAACGCCGCCAATCGCTTCGTAGCGGCGGATGAGATCGGCCAGCTGTTCGTCTGAAGGCGGCCGACCGTGGCGAATATCGGTGTAATACGGTAGTACTTCGTCAAGGCTGTGCGGCGTGCCATAGGCCATTACCAGCAGGCCGAGCGGTTGTGTATTCAACGCGTTTCCTCCCTAGCGAGCACCTTGCCCAGTTTGCGTTGGTGTGTACGCGTGTACCGTTTCTACCAAGTGACGCAGCACACCGAGGTCTGTGGATGGTTTGACGCCATGCCCCAGATTAAATACATAGCCCGGTGTCGCCGTGCCTTCATCCAAGATGTCTTGCGCAAGTTTGTCGATCACGTCGATGGGCGCGAATAACATTGCCGGATCGAAATTGCCTTGCAGCGCAACTTGGTTGCCAACCCGAGCGCGTGCACGGGAGAGTGGCACGCGCCAATCGACGCCAATGACGCTCGCTCCGGTCTCGGCAAAGTCCCCCAGGAGCTCACCCGTATTGACGCCGAAGTAGATCAGAGGCACGTCAAGTTTTCGCAGTTCGTGGAAGATGCGAGTCATAAACGGCTTGACACTCTTGCGAAAGGCGTCGACGGAAAGGCTACCGACCCAGGAATCGAATACCTGCAAGGCCGCCGCTCCCGCTTCAACCTGCGCTCGCCCATAGTGGATCACCATATCCGCAAGCTTGTCCATTAACGTCTGCCAAAGGTCTGGACGGGACACCATCATCGTTTTGGTGTGCAAATAGTCGCGCGACGGCCCACCTTCGATCATGTAACTCGCGAGTGTAAACGGCCCGCCTGTGAAGCCGATGAGCGGGATGTCCAACTCCGCGCGCAACAGACGAATACTCGTGAGGACGTGTGGCAACGCCTCACTTGGCGTGAACGGTCGCAGGTTCTCGATATCTTGTTTTGTGCGGATGGGCTGTGCGATGACTGGACCGACATTCTCGCGAATGGTAAATTCGAGTCCCATCGCCCCGACCGGAACCATGATGTCCGAGAATAAAATGGCCGCGTCGACACCCAGTTTGCGAACTGGCATCATCGTGACTTCCGCACAGAGTTCTGGTTCAGCGCAGATATCCAACAGCGAATGACGCTCGCGGATCTTACGGTAGTCGGGATCATAGCGACCGGCTTGGCGCATGAACCAAACAGGCGTCACGTCCGTTTGTTGGCGCCGGCAAGCCTGCAGAAAACGTTCGTTGACCAATGTGCGAATCTCCATTCGTCGTCCACCCACCTTATCTCAGTAGGATGGCCGATAGTTGGTGGCTTTCATCCACTGTTATACCGAAGCTAGAAATGGACTTGCAAACGAGTGGCAGGTGCGGTGTGCAGCAAATCGGGCGAGTTCGTAAAACTGTCATTTGCCTTGCGCGAGGAGTATAATGATGGTGCAAGATAAAGTGCGAGGAGGCGTGCTCGTGAGTTTGGAATTGGATTTCTACCAGATGATGATTCAACCGATGCGCGACGAGCTGACCAATATTGGATTTCGTGAACTTCGTACGGCCGAAGAGGTCGACGAAGTGATGGCAGATAAGACAGGGACGACCTTTTTTGTGGTGAATTCGGTATGTGGGTGTGCAGGCGGGATCGCGCGTCCGGCCGTGGCGATGGCTTTAGAGAACGACCGTCGTCCGGATCGACTGGTGACCGTGTTCGCGGGACAAGACAAGGAAGCTACCGCGCGCGCACGCGAATTTTTCACAGACATGCCGCCGTCGTCGCCTTCCTTCTTCCTCTTTAAAGACGGCGAATTGGTTGGTGTGTTGCATCGTAGTGATATCGAAGGATCGCGGGCGGACATTGTCGCAGGTAAGTTGATGGCCTTGTTCGACAAGTACTGCGAGGCAAAGACCAACTGATAGCGTAGCGCAAGCCGCTCCGAAGCTGGGGGCGGCTTTTTTTTGACCATTCAGTTCATCCCTACCCAGGCACCGTCTGCCTGATGTGGTATGATGAAGGCATCATGCTAAAGGGGAGCGGCTGTTGATGAGCGGGTTTACATATTGGCAAGGCGCCGAAGCTGTATTTCCAAACGTGCGCAATATTTTCTGCGTCGGTCGCAATTATCGCGATCACGCTGCTGAACTGGGCAACAAGGTTCCCACATCGCCGATGATTTTTGGCAAGTTCACACACGCCCTGGTGGCCGCTCGCGGCCAGGTGCCGTTTCCTGCGGGACGCTCGGAAATCCACCATGAGCTTGAAATCGTACTTTGGATTGATCGCACCCTCGAACACGGTGACAAGCCGGAACAGGCTGTTGGAGCCATTGCTTTGGGGCTGGATTTGACGGATCGCGCATTACAAAGTCAACTCAAGGCACAGGGTCATCCGTGGGAAGCGGCCAAAAGCTTTCGGCATTCGGCGATTGTCTCCGACTTTTATACCGTCTCATCGTTTACTGACGTGATCGATTCGACGTTTGCCATGACCGTCAATGGCCAAAAGGTGCAGGTCGGACAGCCGCAGGACATGGTATTTTCGTTTGCCGATCTGATTCGCCACTGCGCGCAGACGTATGGACTAGGGCACGGCGACCTGCTGTTTACAGGTACGCCTGCTGGAGTTGGTCCGTTGCAGCCGGGCGACGAGGTTGTGTTGACCATGAACGGACAGACGTGGGCATCGTTTTCACTGGCGAAACCGGACGAGGGGGGAATCGTTTGAGTTCGAGTGCACTCGATTCGTATTTAGAGGCCATTTACGTGTTGCACGCCGAAGGAGAGCAGGTTTTGGCGTCGCGTGTAGCTGATTATCTCGGCGTGTCGCGCCCAACCGTCTCGCAGACGCTTCAACGTTTGCAGGGACAAGGATACGTCGAAATTGGCGAGGCTCGTGAGTTGCTGTTGACTGACGAAGGCAGGGCGCGGGCCGAGGCTATTGTTCGCAAACATCGTTTGTTGGAGCGTTGGTTGACCGATGTTTTGGGACTCGACTGGGCGGATGCACACGTCGAGGCTGCACGTCTGGAAGGCAGTGTGTCGCCGTTGGTGGAGGATCGCTTGAACGAACTGCTCAACCACCCGGCCACCTGCCCGCATGGCAACGTGATTCCAGGCAACGGTTTTGTGCAGCCCAAAGGGATTTCACTTTCGGAAGCGCCGACAGGCGTACCACTCGAAGTGATACGCATCGTGGAAGTCGCCGAGGAAGACCTGGATTTGTTGCGATTTTTTCACCGGACAGGCCTTGTCCCCGGCGAAGTGGTCGAAGCCGGACAGCATCAGCCATACGAAGCTGGGATTCCGGTGAAGGTGCGTGGGCAAAGCCTTTCGCTCGATCCCGCCATCGCGGCACGCGTTCAGGTGCGCCCGCGCTAATCACCGCAAAGGCATAGATCTGGCCCGTTTCGTCCACCTTAAGCGCGACGAGAAGCGAGTGAGGTGGGCGTGTTGTTTCGCAAGTCAACGGTTTCGAGAACATGGCTTCGCCTGGCCAAAGGGTTGCTCGCCCTATGCGGCGCACTTGTATGCCTGTTGCTACCTGTTACATCCACGCAGGCTGCCGGTAAAGCTCCGTATGTCAATGCGAAGGCCGCAATTGTCTACGATGCAACCGCGAAAAAGGTCTTGTATGACAAGTTGGCCGATACGCCCATGTATCCTGCCAGCACCACGAAGTTGATGACAGCCATTTTGCTTGTTCAGCACCTCGAACCTGATAGTCCCGTGTACATCGGCACAAAAGCGGCTCATCAACCACGCGTTCGCCTTGGCGTCAGTCCGGGGACGACCATGAGAGCGGACGATGCGTTGCGCGCACTGCTCATGAAAAGCGCCAATGATGTGGCGTACGGTATTGCCGAGACGGTGGGCGGATCGCAGGAAGGGTTTGCCCGCATGATGAACGTGCAAGCCAGGCTTCTTGGCTGTACACACACGCGATTTGTCACACCCAACGGTTTGCATGCGGATGCACACACGACATCGGCCAAAGACATCGCACTGATCCTGGCTGAGGCCATCCGTTATCCACGCATCGTTAAGGCCATGCAGACGCCGTCGGCAACCGTTGCCGGTAAGTCCATTCGCAATGGCAACAGGCTACTCTATAGCCCACCAAGTGCCATCGGCACGTTCATCGGTGGGAAAACAGGATTTACCTCCAAGGCGATGTATTGTCTCGCTACAGCCGTGCGCCGAGCGGACGGACACGTCATGATCAGCGTCGTTTTTGGCGCGCCTCGTAAAAGCCTCATGTATCGTGAAACCATTCGTTTGCTGACGTGGGCCAACCGAATGTCGAATCATAGCGCAAGTTGACAAGCGGGTCCCTCATAACCTGTATTACGACGGGTGATGGGGGGCCTTCGCATGGGCAAAAGCGTCGCGTTGGCATATGTGCTTTGGTTTTTTCTTGGTTACCTAGGCATTCACCGGCTCTACTGTGGGCGCATTGGCAGCGGTATCGTCATGGCAGCCTGTACAGTGGTGGGCGGGCTGACGGCACCACTCTTCATCGGCCACGTGCTGCTGTTTATTGTCGGCGTCTGGTGGTTGTTCGATCTCGTCTTAACCGCGCGCATGGCAGGATACCGCGGTTGATGTTCAACCGCGGCGACCGTATAATGGTGCCGTTATGCCATGCGCTCATTGTGGAAAGGAAGTCGAGGCATGAAACTGCAAATCGCCGGCGTGACGTTGGACAACCCTGTCATTCTCGCGCCGATGGCTGGCGTTTGCAATCCGCCTTTTCGCATTCTTGCCAAGGAATTAGGCGCAGGTATGGTGTGCGCCGAAATGGTCAGCGACAAGGCCTTAGTTCATGGCAATGCAAAGTCGAAACGGATGCTCACCATTCTGCCGGACGAACATCCGGTCAGCCTGCAATTGATGGGCTATGATAAAGCCTCAATGGAACAGGCCGCAGAAATGGTCGGGGAGACAAACGCCGATTTGATCGATATCAATATGGGCTGTCCAGTCCTGAAAATCTATAAGAATGGCAGCGGTGCAGCACTCGCGCGCGATCCAAATTACGCTGCCGAGATTGTACGCGCGGTCGTCAGCCACGTCGATAAACCGGTGACTGTCAAGTTCCGCAAAGGCTGGGATGACGATCACGTCAATGCCGTGGAAGTGGCTCTTGCCGTGCAAGAAGCCGGGGCACAGGCAGTCGCCGTCCATGGGCGTACGGCAAAGCAAATGTACGCAGGAAAGGCGGATTGGGACATCATCCGCCGCGTCAAGGAAGCTGTGCAGATTCCCGTCATTGGCAACGGTGATGTCACGGATCCACTGGCGGCCAAGCGCTTGTTGGACGAAACAGGATGCGATGCAGTGATGGTGGGACGCGCGGCCTTGGGGAATCCTTGGATTTTCCGCGAGATCGCGCATTATCTCGAGACTGGCGAGTTTTTGCCTGCCCCGTCGGTGGATGAGAGAATCGCCGTCACGCTGCGCCATATGCGCCTGCTTGTCGAGCACAAAGGCGAGGACATCGGCGTGCGCGAGATGCGCAAACACGCAGCTTGGTATATTAAGGGTTTGCCAGGTTCCGCGGAGATGCGGACGCTCATCAATCAGCAGACGACCATGGTCGGCATGGAGCAGGTCTTGCGCAGTTATGTCGAGGAATTGTTGAGTCAGAAGTCGGCCTAACGATAGTCGTTGCGGCGGGTAAGAAGCCATCGGGCTTCGGCCCGCCGCCTTTGTCATTCAAGTGCTTGACCTTTGGTTTCGCGCCCTAACAGGCTGACGAACAAAAAGCCGACGATAATGACGGCAAAGAATATGCCGAAGACCCAGCCGTAACCGAGTTGAGATCCGAGTAGCCAGCCCGTAATGAACGGAGCGAGGGCGCTGCCGATGCGGCCAAAACCTGCGGCCCAGCCCATGCCCGTCGCGCGGAAGGCAGTTGGAAACTGTTCGACTGTAAACGCATAGGTACCCGCAAACGCAGCCAGCATGAAGTAGGACAAGAGCAGCCCGAAGACGATAATGCTTGCTGTGTTCCAGGCAAAGCCGAAGGCGAGCGCTGCCAAGGCGGCAAGAATCATCGACGTGGCGAGCGTCTTTTTACGCCCCCACTTTTCCACCAACCAGGCGGCCGTCAGGTATCCAGGGATTTGTGCAAGCGTCATGACAAGCGAATACCCCAAGCTGTGCACAAGAGAATAGCCTTTGTCGGACAACACCGACGGCAGCCACAAAAACATTCCATAATAGGAGTAATTCATGACAAACCAGAGAATCCACGTCACCAACGAGCGGCGGGCAATCCCGGGCGACCAAATCTGGCGCACAGCCTGACGCATCGAGGTGCGCTGAGACAAATGCTGGTATTTCGGGGTTTCTGGCAATGCAAATCGCAAAACGATCGTGTACAGGGCCGGGATCGCACCGATTAAAAAGACGATCCGCCAGCCGTGCGAGGGAATGACGAAAAACGACACGAGTGCAGCGACGAGCGAACCCACCGCCCAAAACGACTCCAACAGGACGACGCGGCGTGCGCGGACGGAGTCCGGTGAACTCTCTAACACGTAGGTGGTTGCGACAGGCAGTTCGCCTCCAAGTCCTAAACCGACAAAGAAGCGAAGAATGAAGAAAACACCAATACCGGCAGCAAATGCGGACAGGCCCGTCGCCAAGCTGTAGATAAGCAGTGTGACGAGGAATAAGGACCTTCGACCAAATCGATCTGCGAACAGGCCGGCGAGTCCTGAACCAATGGCCATGCCTATGGAACTGATACTGCCGACCAGACCGGTCACCGTGTGTGTGAGGTGCCACTCTTTGGACAGCGAGACCAACACATACGACAAGATGCCGACATCAAATGCGTCAAACAACAGACCTAATCCGGAGGCTGTAAGAATCCTGGTTGCGGAGACGCGTTTGCCGCCGACGGTAATTGGATCCACCATGCCAGTCACCTTCCTTCTCAATCAAGTTATCCACGGTATATGAAACGGGCCGGCAGGTGGTGACAAACGCCGTGGCAGGAAGTAGCAAGTGGCTATCGAAGTCGTCATGGCGGAGAGAAAGAACACAGTGCAAACAGGGGTGAGCGAGGATGGCGAAATCGGTGCAATTGTGGCTCGGGCCGACTGGTAGTGGTCGGTCGCAGGGCGTGATCGAAGAGATGCGCAAGGAAGTACAGGCACGGCCCATTGGTGCGCCACTCTTGTGGATTGTCCCGGACGAGACGGCATTTGCCGCCGAACAAATGCTGATGGCGTCCATCGATTCCGCATTGCGGCCAGAGGTCATCACGTTGCGGCGGCTCGCCGAGCGCGTGCGCACGAGTGCCGGGCGTGGTGGGCGCGTGGTCAACCGCGTTGGTCGGAACATTTTGCTTCGCGCCGCCTACGAAGACGTACGGGACAACCTAGGGCCGCTTAAACGGGCGGTAGCGGGGACAGGACTCTATGAGCAAATCCTCGCTGTGTTCGACGAAATGATCCGCTACGAGGTCGACTTGCAAGCTCTTGAGGGCGCCATTGAGACGGCGGCGGCTCGCATCGATGAGATGGATCACCCGCACCACAGCCGTGCCGCTGCGTCGCTGTTTGGCAAGTTGCGCGACGTCTGCACGCTCTATGTACGCTATCGCGAACTTTTGCAACAGCATGATTTGTTCGATCCAGCGCTTACCTTGACCGATGCCGCCCATGTGGCAGACGAAGTGTCTTGGTTGGGCGCAAGCCAGGTGTTCGTCGATGGCTTCAACTTGTTTGCGCCGCAAGAACTCCGCTTTATCACGGCGCTGATCGAACAAGCGGACAGGGCGGTTGTCGTGCTCGGGGACGTTCAGCCCGACCATCTTGTAACTTTCGCCCAGAGGCGAGATAGCCTTGCCGAGTGGCCGCGGTTACAGGACTGGCTGCGCCAACACGGAGGCGTGGACGCTGAGCGTGGCGATCCCGCTCATCTCTATAGTGTAGCAAGGCTTGTATCCATCTTGCAGGAGCGGGGGATCTCCTGGGAGACGGTGTCGTTTACGCCTGGCAAGCGCTTTGCGAAACCGGAGTTGCTCCGATTGGAGCGAGCGCTTGCGGGACAATCCGAAAACCTGGACGGTCACACTGAAAGTGTGCGACTTTGGCGTGCAGCGGATGAGGAAACGGAAATACAAGCGGTGGTCGATGAAATTGTCTCACTGCTCGAGCGCGGGGACGCACTTGGACGAGAAATTGCGGTCGTCTGTCCGTCGTTGGACGACTACGGGCGACGCCTTGCGGAAAGCTTTGTGCAAGCCGGGGTGGCGCACGCCATTGACGTTTTTCCCACGCTGGACGAGCATCCGCTCGGCCATTTCTTGACGAAGGCCATTGCGCTTGTGCAGTCGAATATGTCGGCAGCGGCCGTTGCCTCCTGGATTCGTAGCGCGTACAGCGGACTCTCTGCGGAAGATCGAGACAGATTTGATCTCTATATCCGCATGTACGACGTCTCGGGCAGCGCGGTTTGGTTTCAGGACCATCCGTGGACGTTTGCACAAGAGGTGACCGACGACGCGATGGCGGCGACGCGTGAGGATCAGTTTGCCAATCGCGTCCGCATGCAGCTGGCAACCAAGCTACAACCGTTTGTCGCCGCATGCAGCGCACCGACGATTCGCCTGGAGGATTTCGCGGTGGCGATCTGGCAGTTGTTTCAGGCCTTTGACGTCAAGGCCAAGGTTGCGGCGGCGGTCGTCAACGGTGACGCACAGGCGAGCGTGCTCGCAGGTAGTATCGAGGAGCAAGCGTGGAATCAATGTATCGCCTTGTTGGACGATCTCGCTGGCATCTACCCTGATGTTCGCTTGCCCCAGCGCGACGTCTTAAACCTAGTGCTTGATGCGCTAAGGCGCGAGCGGCTTGCCACCATTCCGAGCAGCGTCGATCAGGTGTTCATCTGCGATTACCGCCGTGCAGACCACTGGACGAAGCCGTACGTGTTTGTCGTTGGCGCAGACGATACCCACCTGCCACTACGACCGAGCGATACGGGAATTCTGCGCGACGACGAGCGCGAGATGTTCACACGCGCCTTTGGCGTTCCGCTTGGCTTCACCCAAGCCGAACAACATCTGGTATTCCAGCGTGTTGCGTATCAGGTGCTGACGCGTGCCAGTAAGTTGCTGACGGTCAGTTGGGCCGTGAGGGCTGGTGTCAAGGAACACGAGGCGGCGGCCCATGTGCGTTTTGCGGCGAATGCACTCGGCGTCACAGTGACCGATGTGCAATTGCCGGGAGCCGGGCCCGCAAATGGCGTACAGGTGCCCATTGTGCGACCGGATCGCGCGTTGCACATGCTCGTGCAACAGCTTGCGAGTGTACGACAGGGAGTTACTTGGAACGAGGTTTTGGCGGCACCGACTGTCCAGGATGTGCTCGATTATTTTTTGGATACAAGCGCCGAACGCGGGCAGATGTTGCGTGGCAGTTTGCGCGGACTGATGCATCGCCCGAACCGCGTCCAACTTCCGCCCGACCTCGCAGAGGACCTGTTTGGGCGACCGTTGCGCACGAGCGTTCATCGTCTTGAAACGTTTGCTGCTTGTCCAGAGCGGCACTTTTTGCAGTACGGGCTCAAGCTTGAACCTTTGTCGTTTGCGGCAGTGCGCCCACAGGACGTCGGGACATTTTTGCACGACGTCGCACAAGCATTGATTGCGCGCTTGCTCGATCTCGAAGCGACAGGCATCTCGTTGGCGGACGCGGATGAGCAAGTCGTTAGCGTGGCAGACGCCGTATTCGAGGAGCAAATCCAGCGGCCCAAGCATAGGCGTTTGCAGGCGGAACAAGTTGGCGGTGTGCGCATCGCCGATCTGTTGCAAGGCGTGCAGTGGCTGGCACGGGCGTTTTGGCGCCAGTTGCAGGATAGCGCATTTCGCCCATACGGCCTCGAAAGGTCGTACGGGCTTGGCGAAGAGGCCTGGCCACCTCTTGCCTGGACGACGAATGAGGGCACAGAGGTCGAACTGCGTGGCCGTATTGATCGTGTGGATTTATTCGAGCGAGACGGGGTGCGTTGGTTTCGCATACTCGACTACAAGTCCAATGCCAACACGATACTCGATGCCACAAAGGTGTTTTACGGGTTGCAATTGCAGTTGTTAACCTATGCCGAAGTCGTGCGCAGGCAATTATCCGAAGAATCGGTGGCCAAACCAGCAGGCGTACATTACATGCCACTCCTGGCGTCTCAGGGCATTAAGAACGCGCCGCAGAGCTTATCGCGTGACAAGATGGTAGGCATGTACCGAGCGAAAGGGTATATGCACGCCAGTCACGACGTCATTGAGGCAATGGATCGCCAGTTGATCGCGGGGGGAGCAACCCCGCTGTTTTCGGGCGTTCTTAAAACGAACGGAGAATATAGGAAGGACGCCGAGGTGTGGGATGACGAAGAATGGCAGCACGTGACGCAGTTTGTTTGGTCTTGGGTCGAACGGACTGCGAATCGGATCATGGCTGGAGATATCGAGGCGCAGCCGTACTTTATCAAGCATACAGACAGTGGTTGTACGAACTGTCCCTTTGGCATGGTCTGTCACTTTGAACATGCGGATCACCATGGTTCCTACCGCGTGCTGCAAACGCGCACATTTGCTGACGTGCTTTCTGCAAAGGAGGTTTAAAGCCGATGAAATGGTCTGAGGATCAAGCGCGAGCTATTGGACTTCGGGATCAAAACGCAATCGTTTCGGCAGGCGCGGGCTCAGGCAAAACGGCTGTGCTCACGGAGCGGATTGCGACATTGTTGGCGGAAGATCCCGGATTAGAGATGGAAAATTTTTTGGTTGTGACCTTTACGGACGCTGCAGCCAACGAAATGCGCGGGCGCATCGCCAAGCGGCTTGAGGAGTTGCGCGAAGAGGCAGGGCAGCATGGCGAGCGGGCGCAGGCACGCCGTTATGAGCACCTTATCAACACGCTTTGGCAGGCGCAGATCTCGACCATCCACAGCTTTTGCCTGCAGGTGATTCGGCAAAATGCGCTATTTCTGAACATCTCCCCCGGGATTGATCTGCTCGATGCCAACGAACAGCGCGTCATGGTTCGGCAAGCGGCTCGCGATGTGGTCGAGGCGGCTCTTGCAGGCCCAACGGGAGATGAGGTACAGCGCGCCCTTGTGGCATTAAGGCTTGTCGGTAGGGAACCGATTATACAAGCCTTAGTCGATCTATGTGACACGGCGCGCAGCCAAGTCCATCCCGAGGCATGGCTCGACCAGGCAAAAGCCATGTATCGCCTCGACGGAGCTTTCCATGACAATGCGTTTGGCGCATGGTTTCAAACATGGCTTTGCGATAGCTTAGCACAGGCATTATCCAGTATGCGGATGGCAGAGCAAGAGGCCGCAAGCGTGCCGGAACTCGCTAAGTTTCACCTATGGGCGAACGATGCCATCAACGCACTGCAAAGCGCCTTGCAAATAGCACAAACTTCCCCATGCGAGGTCGATGCCGTGGCGGATACGCTTCGCGTTTTCGATAAGCGAGCGCCCCAGATAAGGTATAACGGCCCGGAGGTAGAAGTCGTGCGGGCATACGCCGAAAAGGCAAAGAACATAGTCCGTGAAGACATTACATCTGTTCTCTATCGTGGCGAATCCATGCTTAAGCAAGACCTGGCAGACTTGGCGCCACATGTTCACGTACTGGTCGATCTCGCCAAAGCCGTACTTGCCGAAATAGACCAGCGCAAGGCGCAGCGCGAAGTGCTCGATTTTCAGGATCTCGAACATCTCAGCTACCGCCTCTTGACGTCTTCAGACAGCCTGGCACTCGCGCGTGTACGCGCCCAGTATCGGCACGTGTTTGTCGATGAATACCAAGATACCAGCCCGATTCAGGATGCCCTCGTGGATCTGATCACAAGCGGCGCGAACAACCTGTTTGCCGTAGGTGACGTGAAGCAGAGTATTTATAGATTTCGGATGGCGGAGCCCAATTTGTTCCTAGACCGATATCGTCGTTACCACCAATGTGAGGGTGGCACTTGTATCGACCTGCGCGACAACTATCGAAGTCGCAAGGAAGTCGTTGCCGTGGTGAACTATGTCTTTCGACAGTTGTTTCAAGAAGCGACATCGGGCTTTGACTATACCGAGCGAGCGGAGATGCGCGCGTCAGCCTCATACCCACCATATGTAGAGGAGAAGCCGGCCGCCGAGTTTCACATCTTCGCCCCAAATTTAAACACCGATATCCCTCACGAATCCTACATAGAGGTCATGGACGAGGCAGAAGAGGATACCGTTAGGCTCGAGAGTTTGGAACGCGAGGCGGACTGGGTGGCGCGCCAGATCGCGCAATGGATGCAGGAAAAAGCGATGGTATACGACAGCAAGCACGAAAGCGCTCGCCCTCTCGCCTATCGCGATATTGCGATTTTGCTACGCACAGGCAAGCAGAGTTTGAACGCTGTGGTGGCCGCATTGCAGAGACACGGCATACCGGCAAATGCGGACACAAGTACGGGATTTTTCGGAGCACCTGAGATTCAGTGGCTAATTGCGGCCTTACGGGCGATTGACAACCCCCTTGACTCGTTGTCGTTGGTCGCGTTGCTCAAATCGCCACTCATCGGTTGGGACGATTTGATGCTGGCAAGGGTGCGCGTTGTCACAGGCGGATCGTATTGGCACGCACTCTCAAAGGCTGCAGACGGCACTGAATTGGACGACTCTGTACGCGATGCGGCACTGGCGGCTTGCGAGCGGATTCTCCGCTGGCGCACCCTTGCCACCCGCATGCAGGTGGCGGAACTCGTGCGAGAAATGCTCGACGAGACCGGCTATCTTCTTTATCTTGATGGCATGACTCGAGGCCCAGTGCGTCGGGCCAACGTCAATAAACTGCTGGATCTTGCAAGCTCGCATAGAGCGACAGAGAGGAGCGATTTGTTCGGCTTCCTCGAGGCCTGGCGCGCATGGGAGGAAGCCGATCTCGACTTTGGTTCGGCTCTGCCAGCAGACGCCGACGCAGTCTCAGTCATGACTGTGCACCGCAGTAAGGGTCTGGAGTTTGCGCGCGTGTTTGTCCTCAACCTAGGACGCCAGTTCAACTTGCACCATCAAGGTCCCTTGATGCTTGAACGAACGACAGGCATTGGCGCCACCATGTACGATCCGGCAACAGGTCAGCGTTGGCGGACTGTCGCGTCGATCGCGGCATCCTATGCGGATAAACGCGAGACTCTGGCGGAAGAAGCGCGCATCTTATACGTCGCTATGACACGTGCTAAGGAAAAACTCATCTTGGTGGGAACAGCGGACGGATTAGAAAAAAAGGTGCGCGAGTCGTATCAAGCGCATGCCCCGGGGGAACCGCAGTTGTCCGAAGCTTGGTTTTTTGCGGCGAAGTCGTACCTAGATTGGCTTGTTCCGGCGTTGGTGCGCCATCCCGCGGGCGCAGAACTACGCGCTTTGGCTCCTAGCACATGGGACGGACATCTGTTGGATGCAGGGGACGCCGTGCTCTCCGTCTCGATTCATGGTAGTGACGAGCCTACGATGGGAGTCGCAGAGAACCATGCGGAATCGCCATTTGCCGACATGTCGATTGCCGACGTCGAAGCTTTGCTCACCGCCAATCGGCATTCCGACACAAGAGGGCCACGTGCCATTCAGATTCGGCCGTCGCAGGAAAGCCGCGTTGCCAACTTGTACGCGAAGGTGACGGCGACCGACATGCGCCGTTTGCACACTGCTTTGTCGGGTCAGGGTAAGCATGGCATGGGGGCTGCCACATCTTTACTTGAAGATCCGGCCTTTGTCCGGGCACAAACAGTCTCGCCACGCGAGCGCGGAACCGCGTTTCACGCATTCATGCAGCGCTGTGCATGGCCATGTGACGCAGAGCCAGAGGCGGTTGTCAAAGAGCGGGATAGGCTTTTGGCAACGGGCTTGCTCGATGCTCGTCTCGCCGCTGCGTTACAAGTGGATGACGTCGTGCAATTTCTTCGTTCGGATCTCGGCTTGCGGATGCGACAAGCGGATTGTGTATATCGCGAGCAACCGTTTTTTCATCGTATCGACGTCCACATTGGCCATGGTCACACCGTGCCCGTCGTGGCACAAGGCGTCATCGACTGCTTGTTTGAAGAGGCGGAGCGCTGGATTGTCATTGACTATAAGACGGACAGGATGCAAAGTGAGGCGGATTTGGAGCGGCTTGTGCAAGAGTATCAGGCACAAGTGGCGACGTATGTTGCAGCGCTCTCACCGTTGGCACGGGAAAAGGGTATTGAGGCTTATTTATATTTCGTCGCGGCGGGACGCGCCATGACTGTCCAACCGATGGTTTTGTCATCTGTATTTGAGCGACTGCAAAGCGCACGCGGTGAGCATTAATCTTTCGTGACAACCCCCTGCCGGGCGAGGCAGGGGGATTTTTCGTTCCGTTTATTCAAGTACGTCGCGTGCACCGTAGTAATGGGCGGTGTAGTAGGGGTTTGCAAACACGTTGTGGACGATGACGACGCCTTCGCCGTTGTTGGCGGACGACGATTCGATCATGTTGCCGTTCCCCATGTAGATACCGACATGCGTGACGTGGTTTGCATATTGGCTTGCGTAGGAATCAGTATCCGTAAAGAACAATAGATCCCCTGGCAGTAAAGAGGCTTGGGCGACTGGCGTTCCAACAGTGGCTTGATCATGCGATTGCCGTGGCAGCGAAATCCCAAAATGGGCGAATACATACTGTACAAAGCCCGAGCAATCAAAGCCTGTCGCGGGCGTGCTTCCTCCCCATGCATACCGGATGCCAATCAAAGATTGCGCGTAATTCAAGATATTTTGACGTAGCAGTGCGTCTGCTGAGATCGATGCTCCTGTATTCTGCGACGTTGTGCTTGACGTGCTGACTGTCGAAGTCCCACTGCCAGAGGAAGCGCTAACACTGGCACCTGATGGAGCGGATGGGGCAGATGCCGAAGGTGCCGAGTAACTTACCGGGATGGGTAGAAAAACGGTTTGTCCAATTTGCAGGTTGGTTACGTTCGTAATCTGCGGGTTTGCAGCTTCAAGGGCGGCCAAAGAGACACCGTGTGTATTGGCGATTTTGTACAGCGTATCGCCTGGCGCCACGACGTAGGGTGTTGGCAGCGTAATCTCTTCTCCAGGGTAGATGGACGCCGGATTTTGAATTTGCGGATTCGCGAGCTCCAGAGCGGGCAACGGTACATCGTTGGCGACCGCAATCTTGTACATGGTATCCCCGGTTTGAACCGTATAGCCCGTGTTGCCAGTTCCGGCAAAGGCGACGCCCATTCCAGGTGCGGCAAGGGTTGCGATGGTTGTAACAACTGCGATGATACCCTTTTTCATGCTGTCGACTCTCCCTTTTGACACGAATGACATACCATTCGCGCGTCAGGAGGCTTTCACCTTCATGTAAATCGATCCAGTGTAAGGGCAGTCAGGGGAGGTTGCTGGGATGCCTGGTGACGTTAGGTAACCCCAACTGCGACAGCACTCGGTGAATTCATCGGGAAGGGTACTGCTTTTATCACATTCCGCGAGGAGGGACGGAAAGGTCTAAGATTTGCACGGGACGACGGATTGACGCGGAGGCATTGGCGGAAAATCCATGACGGGCTGCTGATGCCTCCGCGTTTGCTGTCGTCAGCGAATCGATGAAAAGCGCTTTAAAAACTTGCGAGACGGCTCTGTACGCGGTCGTCTGCCAACCAATTGCGCATGGACACGGCGAGTTTGGGATCTTCCAGTCCAAATGCGAGATTCGCCTTCAACCAGCCTTCCAAGTTGCCGATATCATGGCGAACTCCTTCAAACTGGTAGGCGTCGACGAGATTCAAGGCGGCGAGGCGCTGGATGGCGTCCGTCAGTTGGAGTTCCCCACCATGGCCGAGAGGCGTCTCCTCCAACGCGTCGAAAATCGAGGGCGGCAGGACGTAACGGCCTAGTACCGCCAAGTTGGATGGAGCTTCTGCTTCGCTTGGTTTTTCGATCAAGCGTCGGACAGCAATGGGTTCTCGACTCGCGGTACGCTTTGCCGGCTCAACAATACCGTATTTGGACACGTCAGACGTAGGCACAGGTTGAATACCAAGCAGGGCCCTATCCGAATTCTCATATTGCGCCAGCAATTGGCGCGTAACCGGCTCGTCTGACTGAATGATGTCGTCGCCGAGCAAAACGGCAAACGGTTCAGAGCCGACGAATGATTTTGCGCACAAGATGGCATGTCCCAGGCCAAGCGGAGTCTTCTGCCTGGTGTAGTGAATATCGACAAGATCAGAAATCGCTTGCACTTCTGTGAGCATACTTGCCTTGCGGCTCTGCTCGAGATGAAGTTCCAGTTCAGGGGAGCGGTCAAAGTGGTCTTCGATCGCCTTTTTTGCGCGACCTGTGATGATCAAAATCTCTTCGATCCCGGAGTACACCGCTTCCTCCACGATGTACTGAATGCACGGTTTATTTAAAATGGGCAGCATTTCTTTCGGCACTGCCTTGGTTGCCGGCAACATGCGCGTGCCAAAACCGGCAGCTGGAATTACCGCCTTGCGTACTTTCATCTTCATTCACCTCTGGCGACGATTCGCTGCTAAGAAGCCTGTCCTTCATATTTTAGCCATAGTTGATGTGCTACGCCAGGGTTTGGTCAAACATTCCAATTGTGTCCGAACAGCGTGCACGTGACGACATATTGTGAAGTGAATCTAATGGAGAAGGCGGGAGTGTGACTTGGCGCGCAAACCGGAGCTGGGAAAGTGGTTGTTGTACCGATTTTTCGCTCGTAATTTGAGCGCTCGTAAACATTTGCCGACGACGCGAAAATACAACGAAAAAGCGCTCGCCGCCATGCTGCAAGCATATGGCGCGGTGTATATAAAGCCTGCCGCAGGCTCGCGTGGGCGCGGTGTGATGAAGGTGTGGAAGCGGCAGGGCCGCGTGATCGTCCAACATACGGTGCATAAGCCAATTGCATTTAGCACCCTTGGCGAGGCCTGTACCTACATCAAACGCCTTCAGGGAGACCGAGTCTATATTGTGCAACAAGCCGTTCATCTGCTGCATGTGCAGGGGCGTCCTATGGACGTTCGCGTGATGATGCAGCGTGAGCGGCCAGGGGGCAAGTGGTTGTACTCTGGCATGGTGGCAAAAGTTGCAGGACCGCACAGCATCGTGACCAATGTGGCGCTCAGTCGCGGCGCGGTGATGAGTGTCGATCGCGCTCTGCGCCAAGCGGGCTGGACGACAGAGCAGACGGAACGCATGAAAGCGCGGTTGATTGAACTTGCACACGAGTGGGCGAAACACTTTGATACGTATCAGCCGTACCGTGAGCTCGGTTTTGATATCGCGATCGACACGCGCGGGCGAATTTGGCTGTTAGAAGAAAATACGGGGCCAAGCCATCGATTGTTTGCGAAAAGCATCGACGGGCGTGCCGATTACAGACGCATACAAGATCGCTGGCGTCGCTACGAGCGGGCGCGGCGAAGTAGCGGGCTGCACGCTCGTAGCACCCCCACAGCGGGACCGAGCGGCCGAACGCGTGGCTGTCAAGGCGCACCAAGGCCTCGCGTGAATGACAGGGGCACGGTGTCTCCCGGCACGTACTGATCCTCATCGAGGCGGATTAGGGCATTGGTTAAGGCCAGCCCGCTTATGCTGCCCGAGGATTGTTGCACTTGCGCCTTGGCGGTAAGAATACCGTCTTGCCAATTCGCGATAGCGCGGTGCACACGAACGTGTTTCAAGGGCTTCAGCCGTATCGGTTCCATGAGTCTGGCTCGATAAGGAAACGGACAGGCGCTAAAATCGCCCATCATGCGTCGGATGGCAGGCAGGATGAGGCTGTGAAATTGCACGAAGCAAGCTGCCGGGTTGCCCGACATCGCAAACACGTTAGTTGTATCAATCCGCCTGACGACGAGCGGAGAACCTGGGCGCATCCATATGCGCGAAACGGCGATGGGAAGATCGCCAGGAATGGAGGCAATTGCGCGCTGTGCGTAATCGGTGTCGCCGACGGAGGCACCGCCAGTCATCAGAATGCAGTCGACAGCGCCAATTCGGCGTTCTATTTCGCCACGGATCGTCTGCAAATCATCAGGAAGATAAACGATGTCGACGACGACGGCACCAATTTCAAACAGGCTGGCGGCGAGGAACGCGTCGCTCGCAGCGTACACTTGTCCTTCGGCAAGTGGCTGCTCATCAGTGCGAAGTTCGCTGCCCGTCACGAGAATCGCAATCCTGCAAGCGCGGTGAACAGGCACTTGTGTAACACCAGCGGCGCGCAGCACGGCGATGGCTTGCCCATCAAGCGGGAGCCCTGCTCCAATGAGCGGAGCACCTGCCCGGACGTCGTCGCCTCGACGTTGAATCGATTCGTTTGGCCGAACGCGTTGTAGCAGGCGAATGGTCTCGCCCTGCACGTCGACCCACTCCTGGCGGACGACGGCAGCGGCGCCTGATGGCACCATGGCACCTGTGCGCACGCGCACCGCATCGCCGTTTGCAAGTGCAATAGGGGCCGGATCGCCCGCGGCCACGGCGCCGCGAATGCATAGCGGCTCCATCGCGTGCAAATCGGAGGCCGCAATGGCAAATCCGTCCATCATGGCGCGATCAAACGGTGGCAGGTCGATGGCCGCTACGACGTCCTGTGCGATCCGCCGCTTTGTCGCCGTCGCCTGCCAAACCTCGATCCACTCCGGCGGGAGTGGCGCGGACAGCGATTGAATCGCCATCCACGCGTCGTCAAACGGGAGAATCCTCACTTTTTAACACCCCCGCATTGTGCCTCCTCGGTATCGTTTACGCCAAAACCTTTTCAATGGCGTCAATCACGTCTTGCGATAGCTTAATGCCAGCTGCTTTCGCGTTTTCCACGACCTGCTCTGGACGGCTTGCGCCAACGAGGGCGCTTGCAACGTTGTCTAAGCGCAAGGTCCAGGCAATAGCCATTTGCGCGAGCGTGAAGCCAGCTTCTTCCGCGATGGCAATAAGGCTTTCCACTTTATCAAGCACCACATCGTCGACATGCATGAACTGATTGACGCCGGGTGTAGCCAAGCGCGATCCCGCTGGAACAGGTTGGCCCTTGCGATACTTACCGGTCAGGATACCTTGTGCCAGCGGTGAGAAGACAACTTGCCCAATGCCTGCGTTTTCGCAGATCGGGACAACTGCTTTTTCAATGTAGCGCTCGAACATGTTGTAAATGGGTTGGCTCGCTGCGAACTTGTGCAACCGCAGCTCCTTTTGTAGCTGTACACCAAGTGCAATCTTGTCGGCGGGCCATTCGCTCAAACCTGCATACAATACTTTTCCTTGCGCAATGAGGTCGTCGATCGCGCGCAGCGTCTCTTCGAGATCTGTGTCGGGATCGAACCTATGGAAGTAGAAGATGTCCACGTAATCGACGCCAAGCGCTTTCAAGCTTTGTTCGGCCTGCTCGATAATATGTTTGCGGCTCAGTCCGCGATCGTTCGGGCCATCGCCAACAGGCCAAAACGCCTTCGTGGTGATTACGTAGCTTTGCCGGGGGTATGGCTGTAAAGCCTCGCGCATGACCTCCTCGGCGGCGTGCGGCTTCGCTCCGTAGACATTGGCACAGTCGAAATGGTTGATGCCCAGCTCATACGCCTGCTTGACACAAGCAATAGCCTGCTCCTTCTCCGTCACGGTGCCGTATGTAAGCCAGCTGCCTAGTGCGATTTCTGACACTTTCAAACCGCTCTTACCAAGTCTGCGATATTCCATATGACAAAACACCTCCTTTCACATTGTACCTTGGTTGGACCAATACACAAAATTCGTACAATCATTGGCCGAAGGAGCGTTGGGGCAACGAGAATTCGTCGTTCTGAGACAAAGGAATGCACTGCAGCGAGACAGAAATAGAATGAGACACGAAGAGGAGGGGGTAGAGGTGGATATCCAACGCATCTTGGGTATGAAACCGCTTACGGATGTGAAGTCCGTACTATGCGTGCAGCCGCATCCAGACGATAACGAGGTAGGAGCAGGTGGCACACTGGCGCGGTTGGCGGCAAATGGGTGTCTCGTGCACTACGTGACCGTGACCGATGGCCGTTACGGCGGATCGGAATGTGCGGTGTCTGCAGAAGAGTTGGTTCGCGTGCGGCAGGCTGAACTGCGCAGAGCGGGGGAAATGGTCGGCGTGGTGCACCACCATGAACTGTCGTTTGAGGACTTGGGCCATTACTCGGAATCGGATGTGATGTCTGCACTCATTCCCATCCTGCGCGAAAAGCGGCCAGAAGCGGTGATGACAGTGGATCCGTGGGCGCCTTATGAGGCTCATCCAGATCATCAAAAGGTCGGCCGTGCAGTGGCGGCGGCCGTGCTTGCGGCCAACAGCTCTATCCATGCGGACTGTGGCCAACCATACAACACGCCGATGGTTGCGTTCTACGCGAGCGCCTACCCAAACACGTATGTCGATATCACAGACTTTTGGGACGTCAAACTGGCCTCGATACTCGCCCACGAAAGCCAATTTGCCAACGACGAGTGGCCGTTGCTCGTTCAGTATTTTGAGCATCAGGCCAGGCAGTACTACGGCGCTATGCAGATGGCACAAGGGGTCGCGGAACCTTTGACGGCGGGCTTTGCGGAAGCGTTTAAAGTGTTGTCTCCGCGCCAACTGCACTTTTTCCCTGCGGCACTTCACATGTGATTTTGGGGGTGGCCTATGCTGGGACCACAGGCAACGCTGCCAACGAGTCAGCCCACTCGACAAGTGCCTGCGGGCAAACGCGTCGCCTACGCTGCCAATCAAGTGGCCATTAACATGCTTTGGCAAGCGTTCAACGCAGTGGCAGTGTATTTTTACGTCACAAATCTGCAGGTATCGGCTGTCGCCATCTCGTCGGGCATGATTGCGTATGGCGTGCTGAATGCTCTTTTTAACTTGCTTGCCGGACACATCAGCGACCGCACCCATACGCGCTGGGGCAGGCGGATTCCGTATATTGCCGGATGTTCACTGCCGTTTGCCTTGTCGTTTATCTTCCTCTTTTCGCCCCCATCGCTCGGCCAGACGGGACTTTTATGCTATTTCTTTGTCATGACGCTCGCATTTGATCTAAGTTTCACCTTTACGGCGTTGAATGCCGGGGCCTTGTATCCCGAAATGTTTGTGACCGAGCGCGATAGGGCCTACGTTTCGGCGCTGCAGCAACTGTTTGGCATCGTGGGACTGATTGCCGGGGTAGCTCTTGCCAAGTCACTTGGAGAAACTTTAGGCTGGCGGAGCATGGGGCTCGTCTTCGGCGCCATTGGCGTACTCAGTATGTATGTATCCCTGTATGGTAGCTTTGAACGCAAGGACACGCGGGAAAGCCCGTTTGGTTGGCGTGAGGCGCTGTCTGCCACGTTTCGCAACCGACGTTTTTTGGTCTATGTCGCCGCCAGTTTTTTGGTCCAATTTACAACGACATTGTTTACGAGTGCGTCTTCATTTTACACGACCTATGTCATTCGCTTGACGCCCATGCAAAATTCGTTGTTTCTCGGCGGCATTTTTGTTGTCGCCATGCCACTCTCGTTTGTCTGGGCCCGTGCTGCCGTGCGCTTCTCGTCAGCGCGTTCGCTTTGTCTGTCCATTCTCGTATATGCGCTCGTCGAACTGTCGTTATTGGTGGATCGCAACCCTGTTTCTTTACTCTGTACGGGTTTGGCACTCGGTGTTCCCATTGCGGGATTCATGGTGCTTTTAAACGTTCTTCTAGCCGAAGTGATTGACATCGATGCCGCGCGCACCGGTAGGCGCCGCGAGGGGATGTATTTAGGTGTGAACGGTTGTATCGTGCGTCTTGGCATGTCTTTGCAATATGCGGTCATGGCCGTTTTCTTTGCGCTAAGCGGTTATCGATCCGGCGCAGCTATCCAATCTTCTGGTACCATCCTTGGTTTTCGAGTTTTGCTTGGACTTGTACCACTTATATTTCTGCTGGCAGCCTTCGTGTTCATGCTTTTGTACATTCGCATGGGTAAGGAGCAGCGCATCGTCAAAGCCACCGACGCACCGTCATCTTCCACTTGAACTTGGGCGGTAAATGTTGTCTGTGTTAAGCTGTGCATAGACTTCGGCCATACGGCCATTATGCGAGGTGTCAATTTTGCCACAGAAACAATACGACAAGGCCCCAGACTTTCAATTGAACAAGGGAAGCCGCTATGAAGCGGTTGTCCATACGGACAAAGGCGAGTTCACCATCGAATTGTTGGCGAACAAGGCTCCGCTTACGGTGAACAACTTCGTGTTCCTTGCACGCGACGGCTATTATGACGGCGTGATTTTTCATCGCGTGATCAAAGAGTTCATGATTCAGGGCGGAGATCCGACGGGGACAGGGCGCGGTGGTCCAGGTTATCGCTTCCGCGACGAATTGCCGCCGGCTCTATCTTACGAGCCCGGGGTCGTTGCCATGGCCAACGCAGGGCCAAATACGAACGGGTCACAGTTCTTCATCTGCACTGGTGAAATGAGTAAGAATCTCAATCGGTCGCCCTATTATTCCGTGTTTGGCCGTGTCAGTGCGGGAATGGACACCGTAATGGACATTGCATCGCAGCCTGTGGAGCGCAGTGATATGGGTGAGGTCAGCCGTCCGGTGGACCCAGTGCACATCGAGCGGATCGAAATCATCGAGTATAGCGCCTAAACCAGCTTACAATAGGGCGGGGATGTATCTGGAATCCGCATCCGCCTTGCCGTTTTGTCCATGCCTTTCATCACCTTCGCGCGTAAGGTACAGCAAACGTGCGAGGAGGGATTGAGATGGCAAACCTTCGGGCGCTTGCGATGCAGCACATTGGCCGTCCGGTTGAGGTGCATACCGCTTATGGTGTACACCGGGGCATTTTGCATCACATCGATGATCGCGGATTGTATTTGCAAATGTACCGCCAAGGTGGGCGACTTGCTGCCGCTTCAGATGAGGTCAATCTGCAGACCTTGGATCAAGGCGCAACTGAATTGGATGTGCAGTCTGCTTGGTGGATCTGGCCATTTTTCTTCATTCCATGGGCGGCAGCATGGGCTTTGGGCCCGTGGTGGGGACCCTACTGGTGGTGAGCCGGGTGTGTCACCCGGCTCTTACTTTACATAGGTGTGCGTAAAAGGAGGACAAGTCTTGGCGAAGACCGCGTTTATCACATCGGCAGGCAAAGGTCTCGGGCATGCGATGGTGTTAAGGCTTGCACGGGCCGGCTGGGACGTAGCCTTTACATACGGCAAGAGTCAGGAAGAAGCACTGCGCCTCGCGGCAGATGTCGCGGAACAGGGGCGCGGTGTTCTCGCCATTTCCTGTGACTTATTCGATCGAGCGTCTGTACTCGATGCGCTTGCGCAAGCAAAACGGCAGTTTTCCCATATTGATGCGCTAGTTCATAATTTCGGACCCTTTGTTTTCGAACGCAAACCGTTGGCCGATTACGATGAAGAGATGTGGCAGCGTATGATGCACGGGAACTTGACGAACTTTTTTTGGCTGTATAGGGAAGTTGTCCACGACATGCGCGCGCAGGGGTTTGGCCGGTTTGTTACGGTGGGCTACGAAGGAGCTGGCGAAGCGCGTGGCTGGCGTTATCGGGCGGCGTATGCCGCAGCGAAGTCCGGGTTGGCGGCACTTACACGGTCGATCGCGCGCGAAGAGCGCACATATGGAATTACCGCAAACATGGTTTGCCCTGGGGACATTCGCGGTGAGGACAAGATGCGGATGATTGAAGATGTCGCCGCTGAGCGAACGGAGGAAGGGTTGCGGCCGCCGGTCGGCGAGGATGTTGCACGCGCAGTGGAATGGTTTCTGCGCGAGGACAGTCAGGAAGTGAACGGAACGGTTCTCGAGGTGACCGGCGCCCGCGAGATCGTAGCGAAAGATTCGTTTCCAAAGCGTGCGCCGTGACGTTACGTTTCCTGTTCTTTGCGCAGTTTTCCGCGTTGACGTAACGTTTGGCGCAGAGACGAACTCAGACGCCATGTCAGATATAGGGCGAATGCGGCAGCTAGGAGCAAGTACAAAATGCTATCCCGCATACGCTGTCCCTCCTTTTTCTTTTGCAGCCTGCACAGGGCGGGCAAATGGGTAGCGTATATGAATGTTTTCCAAGTTCCGTTTTGCTATGCGGAAATACAAACGAAAAGCTTCACTCGCAAGCCTGCATTTGTGACATAATAGTGACCGGAGGAGGGCTGTCCGTGGAGGTTCAGACTGTCGGGATCGTCGGCGCAGGAGCAGTTGGGCGAGGGATTGCCATGACCTGTGCTGTTAGCGGATTGCAAGTGCGGCTGTACGACGTGGATCCGAACGTCGTCGAAACGGCCATGTTTCAAATTGGCCAACGCGTGGCTTCACAGGCACGACATGCGCGCTTGATGCAGGACGAGATGGAAGGGGTGCTACACCGCATTCGCACGCTAACGCGTCTCGACGGAATGGACGAGGCGGACATCGTCATTGAGGCGGTACCGGAGGATCTCGAGACAAAGCGCATGGTCTTCTCACAGCTCGATCGGATATGTCCAGAGCGCACAGTGTTTGTCACAGGTACTTCAGGGCTGTCCATCACGGAATTGGCTCAGGCTACGTTGCGTCCGGATCGCTTTATCGGAATGCATTTCTTCCATCCCGTCTCAACCGTCGGTTTAGTGGAGATTGCGCGTGGGTACGAAACGAGTTACGAAACGTTTGAGGTCGCAGTTGCCTTGTGTAGGCGGATCGACAAGACGCCCATCGTCGTTCAGGATGTCCCGCCCTTCGTCGTCAATCGCATTCTTGTGCCGATGGTCAATGAAGCCATCTTTATGCTGCAAGAAGGGCTAGCGACTGCGGAGGATATTGATACCGCGATGCGGCTTGGCGCGAATCATCCGATAGGGCCGCTGGCGCTGGCCGATAAGATGGGACTTGATGCGCTTTTAACCATCACTGAAACGTTGTTGCGAGAAACAGGAGATCCGAAATATCGCCCGCCGCGGTTGCTTCGTCAATTGGTTCGATCTGGAAAGCTAGGCCGCAAAACGGGCGAGGGTTTCTATCATTACGATGAAGATTGACATGTTCGCCATGCTTGAAACGCTTGGTCAAGGATGGCCGCGGAGCGATGCAATTGGGCAAGTTCGTCAGCTTCAAGGGGCAGTTCGAGTACATTTTCGACGCCTTTGTGCGAGAGCTTGACAGGAAGCCCTATAAAGACGTCTTCTGGCAGGCCATACGCACCTGCGCTGCGCACGGAGACGGGAAGCAACTGCGGAATCGGCGAAAGAAGGGCCTGAATCATCGCCACGACCGCGTGTGCGGGTGTTACCGCAGCGCCATGTGTATGAAATTTAGACAAAATTTCACCACCGCCGTGGCGAGTGCGTTCGACGGCCGTTTGCCAGAGTTCATCCGTCATCAAAAGAGAGGCGGGTATGCCGTGGATGGATGCGAACTGCCGAACGGGCAGCATGTGATCGCCGTGGCCACCTAGGATCATTGCGCGCACGTCGCGCTGACTGACATCACACAAGGCCGCTATCCAGGTTGCTAGACGAGCGCTGTCGAGAATTCCACCTTGCGCGACCACCTTGTTGGCAGCAAATCCGCTTTTCTCCCAGGCTACACGGGCGAGGATGTCCGCCGGATTGGTTAGTACAATCACGAATGCGTTTGGCGCCAATTGCTTGATGACCTCGCAAATGTCTCCCACAATCTGTGCGTTTGTCGCCAATAATTCCTCTCGCGCAATTCCCGGCCGTCGCCCGATCCCGGCGGTAATTACAACAATCTGTGCCCCGGCGCAGAGTACGGGATCGCTACCACCTTGCACGCGGCTGTCACGGCCTGTCAAGGCACCGGCTTGGCCGATATCAAGTGCCTTACCTTCCGCCAGTGCGCCGTTTACGTCGATGAGGGCGATCTCACCGAAATTGTTGTACAAAAGGAGTTCTGCAATCGCGCCACCGGTACCGCCGGCACCGAAAACGGCTACCTTTATCTCGTTTGCCAACATCGCCCACCTCGATTTCCGTCGGTTACGACCTCATCGTACGAGGGGCGGGGGCAAACCGTTCTCAATCCGGGCGCTCTAACGGCTCAAGATAGGCGGAGCGCAAGCCTTTTGGATACAGATTATTCAGCCGCGAAGGGGCGCCCTTGGCAAAGCCAAGCCCATATCCGGCATATGTCAGATGGACAAACCCGCGCAAATTTGACGGGTTATCGAGCGCTTCTCCGCGCAAATAGGTCATGGCCCTATCTTCGTCAAGTTCCGCCGAAGAAAGAAAAGCATGGGCGGGCAAGGCGCGAGATAGGGCGTGGTGTGGTGCGAACTGGCCGTTCTTCCACGTTGCCACCGGGCATCCTGGCCGCAAAATGCGCAATCCATCCGTTGGCAATCCAGCTAACTCATCGCTGAACACGACGTCTTTGTGCAGGCGCGGCTGAACAAAGGACGGCGGCGGATCCGTCACCATGGAGTGCAGCCAAGCCGACCAGTCGCGAGGGCCTTTCGCCGGTCGCGCCCCCCGAACGCGGGGCGTCCTTGGCGACGCGTCCTCTGCCAATCGCAGACGGGCGACAAAGTGCCCTTCGCCGTGCGCAAGGTGCGGCCAGAGGCGGCGAGTGCCGACAAGTTCAGGGCGATCCGATCCCCATTCCGGTCGCCCACAGCTCCATCCAGGCCATTCCGGAAGCGGTTCGATCGCGAGTGGAAACGAGTCGAGTAACCATGCGACAATTTGTTCATTCTCCATCGGATTAAAAGTACAGGTCGAGTAGATGAGGCGTCCGCCCGGTTTAAGCAACTGGACGGCGCTTTTTAGAATGTCTTGTTGCCTAATCTGGCAGCGCTCGGGACTAGCGGCTTGCCACTCGCGAACGGCCTCTGGGTCTTTGCGAAACATACCTTCGCCGGAGCAGGGCGCGTCGACGAGCACAGCGTCGAACGAAGCCGACCACGCTTCGGCCAACCGATCCGGCGATTCGTTGACGATGGCGGCGTTTGCGCCAACGCGCTCAACGTTTTCGGCAAGTGCACGCACGCGCGTCGGATGTATTTCGTTTGCAATAAGCTGTCCACCCCCTGCGCGCGAAAGCAACGATGCTACATAGGTGGTTTTGCCACCGGGTGCTGCACACAGATCGAGAATGCGTTCGCCGGTTTGTGGAGCAACCGCGATCGCGATGGCCATGGCAGACGGCTCCTGCAGGTAGTAGGCCCCAGCCTCATGTAACACGGTCTTGCCAAGCGGTGCGTTGAGATCGATATAATATCCGTCTGGCGTCCAGGCGATGGCCGCGCTGAGATGGGGCAGCAGAACGTCGGGTATAGATCCAGGCGCGGCTTTGCTTTTCGTTATGCGAAGGCCGCGGGTGGGCGGCGAGGCAAGCGCCTGGAACAACAAGCCCGCTTCTGCGCCCATCCACTGCTGCATAAGTTCGCAAAATGCCGCTGGCAACACAATACGTTCATCGCTTTTAGCCATCAGCGAATTCTCCTTCCGCTAGTAGGTTGTCCACAATCGCCAGAGACGGTATAGTTGTACGGGACCTGCGCATATTCCGGCGCTGATGGCGCCATGTTCGTAGAGGTGAAATGGAATGCTGAATCAACCTAGTAAGACGCTGGTAACCGTCCCGAATCCACATCCGGATCGCGTCTATACAGTAGAGATGGAGACCGCCGAGTTCACGACGCTCTGTCCGATGACGGGACAACCAGACTTTGCGACCATCTATATCGAATACCAGCCACATGAGAAGCTGGTGGAACTAAAGTCCCTTAAGCTTTATTTGTGGAGCTATCGCAATGAGGCCAGCTATCACGAGGACTGCGTCAATCGCATCCTAAATGACTTTGTTGCTGCTGCTGAGCCTCGATCCGCCAAAGTCGTTGGTGATTTTACCATTCGCGGCGGCATTCACACAAAGGTGACGGTTGAATACACGAAGTAATAGAACTTGCTCGGCGCGATCGCCAGCTGGAAGTACCAGTTGGAGGATCGCGTTTTTTGTTAGGAAGCTCGAGATGGTAACAGCTTAAGCGTAAAGCGGACCTATGGCCTATCGTGTTTAAAAACAAGAACCAATTTGCGAACGTAGTTTCATTCGGGCTTTTTCTCTCTTTTATAGCTTAATTTGGGAAATTTATAATTTCGAGTATATTAGGTTTTACATACCGGGATTTTGATGTGGATGACTTGATACTCAATACAACTGGCGTGATTTTAGGCTATGTTTTCTTGCGAATTGTTCTGCACCTAAAGTCCTTAACACATTTGGCCAAATCAAAAACATGGCTTATTGCCGCTCCCGTCGTTACTTTGGTGCTTGTAGGTTCGCTATGGGGATACGAATATGTTTCACATTCTACACCCGAGAGAGCCCAACAAAGTTATGATCCAAATGTCTTACCTTTAGTCATGGCGCCTGTCTCAAAAGATGGTGTTGTGATAATTACTTGAACAGATCCGCACAGAACAAACATAACAGGCTATGTGGCGGAATATTGGCGATATGTACGTTTGTGGGGATGGCGTCTTCAGGAAAAATCAGCAAATTCCAATCCGACTTTATCGAATTTAAAGTCATATCATGTGTCTTCCATTAATTTGCCTAAGGACACTTTTGCTTGGGGATTAGCACCCAACCCCCAAATCAAAAACATTACATATCGATATGGCGATCAAGTCTATTTTGCCCATATTCGCGAAAATGGATTTTGGTACATGATTCTTCCAATACAGCAGAGCCAGTTGTCACACTCTAACTGGTCCATCGAATTCAAGAATGGGAGCGATATGGATCTCTCGTAGCCCCGTCCAGTAGCTTGTACAAGGCAACGTTCAAATCAACCATACCTTGATTCGGGGTAACGCGAATCTTGAAGGCGATGGAGTTCCGTGAGCGTCAAGTCAAATAGTACGCATTCTCTGCAGGCGATGCGCTCGCGCCAAAGTTCACGGCACTCTTGGTGAGACATGTGCTCTCCCATACAAGAACGCTCCCGTGGTTTTATGAGGACATTTTCAAGCAGCGGGAGGGCCAACGCCATGTGGGGTTGAATTGACGCTTGCGTTACAGCCGCACAGTCATACGCCACCTTGCCACATATCATGGTGGGGGAACGAGTGAGGTGGTGGGCGTGGCTGAGGAAGGGAACCAACGAAAACTGTTCGGAATTGCGACGACATCGTTGCCGATTGTTCGCGGTGCGAAGAGGCGTCCTGCGTTTCACTATGTCCGCATTGCGCGCGCCGCAGTAAGACAAGGGTTAGACGTTTGCTTGTTCGATCCGCACCACGTGAACTGGCAAACCGCAAGCGTGAACGGATACGTACCGGAACGTCCACAGGTGCCGGAGGGAAACTGGGTCAAGCGGACTCTGCGGTTGCCTGACGTGATCTATGAAAATGTGTACGTGCATCTGGCGATTCGGGGTTATTCTGCGACACTTCGCACACAGGCCAAACGGCATCACATTCCGTTGTTTAATCCGATGTTGCCGGGAAAGTGGAAGATGATTTCGGTGTTGCGCCAGGCAGGTCTGAGCGACGCGACACCAGAAACGGAGCGCATTGTATCGAGTGAACAAGTGATTCATCGCGTAAACGAGTGGCAAACTGCCTACGTGAAACCCATCGGTGGCTATGGGGGGATGAACGTCTACCGGATCGAACGGCTCCGTGCAGACCAGTACAGGGTCAGTGCGGATCGACGAGGTGCAGAGGGCGGAAAATGGCGCAAGGTGATGTCGGAATCCCAGCTTCGCACATGGCTGCGGCGGCGCATCGGAGGTTATCTGGTGCAGCGTGGCTTAAGACTTTTGAGCATCGGTGGCCGCAAAGTCGATTTTCGCGTTGTCCTGCACCGCGACGAACATGGTGAGTGGCAACTTGTCGGTATCGTTCCCAAAGTGGCAGCGCCGGACGGTGTGGTGACAAACATCGTCGCGGGGGGTGAGCGGGTGCCACTAAGTCGGCTTGTACAAATGGCTGAGGCAGATGGCAAAGCCATCCCGCTGGATGCGCTGGAAGCCCGCGCCCGAGCGATTGCGCGAGCACTCTCGCGACGTTATCCGGCCACTGCATTGGTGGGTTTTGATATGGCAGTTGAAGAGGATGGATCGGTCAAGATGATTGAAATGAATCCTAAACCCGCGCGATCGCTTTTGGAAGGTACGATGCTGGCCCGATTGGCAGAGTATCAAGCGGGATTTGCAAAGTTTCTAACAAAATAGGCTACGCAGAATGGTAGAGCGCGGACACATGCCGTGGGCGCGTTCCCGTTGCATAGCCGATGGTTAGCGTCGATTTTTTAGCCAGGGGAAGCGAATCCTTCTCCTGGCTGTCTCAATTCATACGGGCAATGTCGAGTGCACATGGGCGGCAACCATAGAGGCGCATGGTGCACACCGATGCTGTACAGATAGCGAAACGTGTGAAAATGGCGAGCATCGGAATGCATGATGCTCAACAGAAATGGGTATCCATAAAAATACATTGGACAATCTCCATCCTGCGTAGTATAGTAGTCGATGCCGCTGCGGACGGCGCCCTACGGCAACGCCCGGTGGCCAGTCGGTGAAGATGCTGAGCTCGCCAGTGAGTGAGCGATGCAAAACTTACCGGTTGACGATGAAGTGTGAGATGTGATATATTGATTGGGCTGCTTTGAACGGCAGCGTCGCTCCTTGAAAACTAAACACACACCACGCCAGTTCATCTGTCTCGCGTATGCGGGATAGTGAGATTTCATTGAGAGTTTGATCCTGGCTCAGGACGAACGCTGGCGGCGTGCCTAATACATGCAAGTCGTGCGGACATCTTCGGATGTCAGCGGCGGACGGGTGAGTAACACGTGGGCAATCTGCCTTTCAGACCGGAATAACACTCGGAAACGGGTGCTAATGCCGGATAGGTCACGAGGAGGCATCTTCTTGTGAGGAAAGCTGCAAATGCAGCGCTGAAAGAGGAGCCCGCGGCGCATTAGCTAGTTGGTGAGGTAACGGCTCACCAAGGCGACGATGCGTAGCCGACCTGAGAGGGTGACCGGCCACACTGGGACTGAGACACGGCCCAGACTCCTACGGGAGGCAGCAGTAGGGAATCTTCCGCAATGGGCGAAAGCCTGACGGAGCAACGCCGCGTGAGCGAAGAAGGCCTTCGGGTTGTAAAGCTCTGTTGCTCGGGGAGAGCGATAAGGAGAGTGGAAAGCTCCTTAGGAGACGGTACCGAGTGAGGAAGCCCCGGCAAACTACGTGCCAGCAGCCGCGGTAATACGTAGGGGGCAAGCGTTGTCCGGAATCACTGGGCGTAAAGCGTGCGTAGGCGGTTGTGTAAGTCTGGAGTGAAAGTCCATGGCTCAACCATGGGATGGCTTTGGAAACTGCACGACTTGAGTGCTGGAGAGGCAAGGGGAATTCCACGTGTAGCGGTGAAATGCGTAGATATGTGGAGGAATACCAGTGGCGAAGGCGCCTTGCTGGACAGTGACTGACGCTGAGGCACGAAAGCGTGGGGAGCAAACAGGATTAGATACCCTGGTAGTCCACGCCGTAAACGATGAGTGCTAGGTGTTGGGGGGGATACACCTCAGTGCCGAAGGAAACCCAATAAGCACTCCGCCTGGGGAGTACGGTCGCAAGACTGAAACTCAAAGGAATTGACGGGGGCCCGCACAAGCAGTGGAGCATGTGGTTTAATTCGAAGCAAC